>NZ_DASPHO010000001.1:0-8449 GCF_035629615.1 Hyalangium sp.
GCACCGGGCCGGACTCGAGCGGCCTGGCCTTCATGGACCTGGACTCGCCCCGCATCAAACCTCTGCCGCCGCCCTTCAACACCATCTTCCTTGGCACGCCGTTGTCCAATCCCCCCGACCTGAACGTTCCCACGGGGGACCTGATGATTGGCTGCAACTTCTGCATCAACCCTGGGGGCGAGCCCTACGGCGTGCTGCGCTTCAACGCCGACGGCACCATGGAGGTGATGACGGGCCTGGTAGACGCCGGCGCCGTCATCGCCTTTGCTCCCAGCACGCGGGTTGAGGTGGACGTCGAGCCCAAGCTGCTGACCGTCTCGGCCCCCGCCGGCGCCACCGTCATCTTCTAGGAGACCTCATGAGCCCCTCGCGCCTGTCCCCTCGCGGCACCACCCTCATCGAGTCCATGGCGGCCCTGGTCGTCTTCTCCATCGGCATCATCGGCATCATGCAGATGAACCTGCTGGCCAGTGAGCAGAACAACCTGGCCCGCTCCCAGACGATCGCCAGCAAGATCGCTCGCGACGTGGCCGACTCCCTCGAGCGCGTTCCCTTCAATCACGGACTCTTCGGCCCCGGCAACCTCAGCACCCTGCTCCTGAATGATCCGGAGTTTGAGAACATCGAGAACCCCAACGGCCTGATAACGCTGCAGACCGCGATGGCTCAGGTCGCCGATCGCCCGCTGCTGGGGGCCTCCGGCGCGATCTTCACCTCCGAGGGCGACACCACCTTCTACGAGGTGGCTTGGCGCGCTGTGAAGTTGGCCAACCCGGACCGGTTTGGCCAGATAGACCAGCTCCGCATCCTCATCATGGTGCGCTTCCCCACGCCCGGCGGTGGCCGGCGTCAGGTGAATACCTGGGCCATCCGCTACGACACCCACATCATCACGGGTGATACCAGTACCCTGGTGGAGATGTGAGCATGCGCAAGTCCTTCCGCTCTCGAGGTTTCACCCTGCTGGAGCTGCTGGTGGGCGCCGCGGTGGGCGCGGTGGTCATGGCAGGCATCAGCCTGACCTTCATCTCCCAGGCCCGGCAGTACCAGTCCCACGCCAGCCGCCGGGGCGTGCAGGCCAACGCGCGCCAGGCCCTGGCCTTCATGGGCCGTCACCTGCGCTCTGCCGGCTATGGCGTCAACCCGGACAGGGCCATCCTCTCCTGGGACTCGTACGATGCGGCCAACGAGCAGCAGGCACCCGGCTTCCCGGATGCCTTCGTGGTGCACTTCCGGGACGGGCTGTTCCGCCGTGACGCCCAGGCGGTCGCGTCCAACCTCATCACCCTCTCGCCCCTCCAGCCCCTCACCGAGGACATGCGTAGGGGGCAGATCCTGCTGGTCGTCTGTGTGCGCTCCCCCAACTTCATTGACCCGAGCGTGGACGAGAACCCGCCTCACCGGTTCGTCACCGTGGGCCAGTACGTGCCAGCCGGGGCTGTGGCCATCCCCTTGGACCAGAACCCCGTGCTCCCCCTGGAGGATCGCCCCACTCGACGTCCAGGCCGCCTCTTCCACGAGGAGACCGTGCCCGGCTTCGCTCATCCCTGCTTCGGCCGAGCTCCTCCCCAGGTGATGAAAGTGACGCGCGCCGCCTTCTACGTGGCCATGTTCACCAACCCCAACAACAACGAGCGCAAGCCCTATCTGATGATGCACCAGGGACTGGACATGCCCACGGCCGGCAATCTCCAGGGTGACGGCGTCATCGACGCCGCTGACGCGGTGCCCGTGGCCGAGGGCATTGAGCAGCTCCAGGTGGCCTACGTCCTGAACACCCTCAACACCACTCCCCCCACTCCCCCCATCAACAACAACGTCCCGATCATCCTGGGCGTCACCGACCCCATGGGGCCCGCCCACTTCGGCGAGGCGTGGGAGCAGATTAATCCGGCCGTCCTGCCGTCGGGGTGGTTCTTCAATCCCATCCCCATCGGCGTCGCGGCGACAGCCAACGATCCTCGGGTGCTGGATCACCCCGCCAACATCCGCCAGGTGCGCATGACCCTGGTCGCGCGCAGCTCCCTGCCAGATCCACAGATTGTGGGCGACGACTTCCTGCTCAAGCCCAACGGCACCGCCTACCCGAATGGCGCGCCGCTGCCCGGCGGCACCATCCCCTGGCGCCACCTGGAGAACCTGGACATGCCCCCCACCCCGGACTTCACCCCCGCAGGCAACAGCTTCTACCGAATCCTCCTGCGTGAATCCATCACCCCCAAGAACCTGCTGTTGAACCGGCAGTTTGCCCCCAGCACCCCTGGTGGAGGCTGAGCCCCATGCATCTCCCGACTCCCACTCCTCGAGGCATGGCGCTGGTGATGGCCATGATCGTCATTGTGCTGATGACGCTGCTGGTGGCTGGCGCCATCTCCTTCACTGGCACCGAGCGCGCCGCCTCCGAGATCCAGACCCAGGAGGACACCATGTCCTCGTGTGTTCAGGCCGCCCGCAACCTGTTCATCTCCAAGCTGGTCATGCTGGACAAGGACAGCCCCGCGAAGATCTCCTTCGACGAGTCCTTCAGCGTGGACCCGCTGCACCCGAACCGGGGCATCAAGCTGCGCACCGGGCACTTCACCGGGTTAACGGGCGGAAGCGCCGAGGACGTGTCTGGCGCCATGAAGGATCCGAACAAGGGCGTCAACAACATGAACCAGACAGAAGGCGTTCCCCTGCAGCCCAAGTTCTACCGCGTCACCGCGGTGTGCCGAGAGACCAACGACCAAACCAGCCCCGAGCGCGAGATCGAGTTCATGGTCCGAGTGGGCTTGTAGAATCGAATTCCAAAGGAGAACCCCCCCAATGTACTCCAGGAACCCCATCCTCCGTCAGCTGGGCCTCGGCCTCGCGGTGCTCGGCGTGGTCAGTGCGGCACACGCCCAGCAGCTTGGCAATCCCACCGCCTCTCCAGAGCAGAGCACCGCGTGCTGCCAGCTCACCACGTCGCTGGTGAATGACGTGCTGCGCGGCAAGGACGTGTCGGGCGACGAGCGCTTCTTCAGCGCCGAGGGCGCCCCGCCCAACATCCACTTCCTCGTCGACACCTCGGGCTCCATGCGCGAGCTGCCGCAGGTGCTCGACAGCGAGCACAGCACCTTCTTGGCTCTCACCACCAACGGCTGCGACAACCCGCGCCTGGATGCCTTCCAGCTCAGCCGCGGCTGGGACCCGAACATCGTGTATCCCATCCCGGACCCCGGCACGGGGATGGGCTCGGACACGGGCTTCCCCAGCCTGTTCCAGGACGACAAGTTCTACGGCTACATGTACTGGGGCGATCTCAGCAACCCGACCCCCCAGTGGAACACCAAGGAGGAGGCCTGCCAGTCGCAAGTGACGGACTATGCCGGCACCGGCGCTGTCGAGTACGCCCGCTGCTTGACGTGCCTGAGCACCAAGGGCTTCTTCAAGGAGCACGAGGCGGAGGGCCGTGACAACGCGCCGTACAATGTCGCCGGCTTCATGCTCTGGGGTCGCTTCCTCAACTTCAACCCGCCCAAGTACGTCACCGCCAAGGCGGTGCTCAAGTCCGTCATCAAGGACCTGAAGCGCGTGCGCGCGGGCATCAGCTACTTCACCAGCAACTCTCCCAACACGGCGATGCTCAAGGAGCAGAACCCGTCGTGCCAGCAGATCATCAACGACTCCAGCTCCTTCGACAGCAATCGCGCCAGCTACATCAACGCGGTCAACGGGCTGAACTTCTCCACGGGCACGCCGCTGGCGCGCTCGCTGCTGAACGTGGGCTACTACTTCACCTCGGATGACACGGTGTACCGGAACGTGTTCGGCTTCGGAGCCAACTACAGCTACCCGAGCAGCTTCAAGAACGACACGCTCACCTCGCAGGGCCGCAGCGTGTGCTGGGGCTGCCAGGTGTCCTCCGTCATCATCATCACGGACGGTGAGCCCTCCGGCGACAACCTGCCCGCCGCGGTGGTCACCAAGCTGCGTCAGCTCCAGGGCGCTGTGTACTGCCCGGACGCCTTGCCGTGCGGTGGCGGCACCACGGCCAGCCGTGACAAGGGCACCAACCCCGCCGTCTACACGGACGACAACCCCCAGTACATGCTCGATGACGTGGCCAAGCTCCTGTTCGAGCAGGATCTGCAGCGCAACACGCCGTCCCAGGTCGGGGACTTCAACACCGCCGGCAAGCAGAACGTCATCACGTACACGGTGGGCTTCGGCATCAACAGCAACTTCCTGAGGCACACCGCGGAGGTGGGCGGCGGCCTGTACTACACGGCCGATGACGCGGCCAGCCTGAAGCAGGCGCTGCTGGACATCATCACCAACGTGCAGACGCGGGCCACCTCCTTCTCGAGCCCCGCGGCCAGCACGCTGCAGGTGCGCAGCGCCAGCGTCACGCTCATCCCCCGCTTCAAGCCGGCCCGGAACAAGACGGCACCCTGGCAGGGCTTCCTGTACCGCTTCAAGGAGGGCAAGGAGCGCCTGCTGGGCTGTGATCCGGCGAACCCGGGCGTGCAGGACCTCAACCAGGATGGCGACTGCAACGACACGCTGCTGCTCGACGCCGAGGACGAGGCCATCATCGAGAACGATGAGGGCAACTTCATCAAGCTGCTGGACTCTCAGAATGGCATCGTCACGCCCGCCGTGGCCTTCTGGGAGGCCGGCGAGAGGCTCAAGGCCGGCGGCACCCAGAAGTGGATGACGCGCAAGATCTACACCATCATCGACAGCAACACGGACGGCAAGGTGGACTTCAACGACACGCCGATCCGGTTCTCCCAGGCCAACTCGGGTGTGCTGCGCGAGTTCCTGGGCATCAGCCAGAACCCCACCGAGTGCTCGGATCTGGCCGGGCAGCTGGGCGAGCCCCTGACGCCGGACGACTGCGCCAAGCTGGTCATCCGCTGGTACCTCGGCGCGGACGCGCTCAACCCCGACCCGTCCAAGCGAGACCTCGACAGGCCGTTCCTGCTCCACGACATCTTCCACTCCTCCCCGGTGAACGTGGATCCGCCCATCCCGGCCCGGTTCTGCGGCTTCTCCCAGGCGTGCAGCTCGGCGCTCTTCGCCGGCGCCACCCCGCTGGTGGACTCCAATGGCGCGCCCGCGCCGGCGTATGAGCTGTACCAGCAGGGGACGAACGGCCGAGACAAGATCGTGCTGGTGGGCAGCAACGGCGGCATGCTGCACGCCTTCCACAGCGGCAAGGCCCTGGCCTCGGGAGATGTGGACACGCTCACCGGCCAGCGCCTGTATGACGACGGCACGGGCCAGGAGCTGTGGGGCTTCGTCCCGCCGGACCTGCTGCCCAAGATGCGCCCCAACCTGGGCAAGCACGCCTACTTCGTGGATGGCACCCCCATGGTGCGTGACGTGTGGATGGATGGCCTGGGGGGCGCGGCGGATGGCAAGAAGGAGCCGGGGGAGTACCGCACGGTGGCCGTGGTGGGCACGGGCCGTGGCGGCGTGCACCGCTTCGCGCTGGATCTGACGCGCTTGCTGGGCAAGCTCCCGGATGAGGCCTCCACTCGGGTGCCCGACCAGACGGGGGACTTCCTGTGGTTGTGGCCGCAGCCGTGCGACCCGCTGGCGCTGCAGGTGGGCGAGAGCTTCACCAACTACGCGCCGCAGCCGCCGCCCATCCTCCCGGTGGCCCTCACCGATGCCGCGGATGACGCCCTGCGTGCCATGTCCAGCACCAGCTCCGGTGGCACGGGCCCCTGGACGATTGACAGCACCCCGGCGCACGAGCGCTGGGTGGTGGTGGTCAACGGCGGCTTCGATGAGCACATGCTGCGAGGCCGCGGCTTCGCGGTCGTGGACATGCGCACCGGCCACACCGTCTGGAGCTTCTTCTACGGAGACGGGCAGAGCCGCTCGGAGCACCTGCGCTACCCGATCGGCACGGGCCTCTCCGTGCTGGACATCGGCCAGGGCAACAACCCGGTCTCGGACGCGGACCGGCTCTTCGACTCGGCCACCGTGGGCGACTACGGCGGGCAGCTGTGGATGGTGCGCATGTGGAAGCCGGGCGCGTGGGACGCCACCAAGAAGCAGGTCAACAACTGGCTGGCCGCGCGCGCCTTCCGCGTGGCCAACCTGGCCGGAGATACGGGCGACGCGGAGGCCATGCGTGCACCCTTCAGCTACATGACCGTGAACACCCTGCAGCCCGACACCGGCTTCCTGCGCACCTTCGCGGGCACCAGTGACCGGGAGAACCTGCTGGAGAAGGGCACCGGCTGCCGCCTGTCCAACCCCCGCGCCTGCGCCGTGCAGGGCTGCGGCGTCAACAACACCCTCACCGTCGAGCGTGGAACGCTCGGCACCTACACCACCGCGTACACCGCCAACGCCACCTACCAGGGCTTCCACTACAGCTCGGGCAGCAGCCTCAGCACGACCACCGCGGCTGCACCTGGCCCGGCGTGCGCGGGTGCACGGGTGACGCTCAACTGGAACAATGACGCCGCCAACGGCTGCGGCAACGCCAACGATGGCTCGCTCCAGTACACGTGTGACGGCAACTCCTCGACGTGGAGCTGCCGCGAGACGGCCAACACCTGGACGGTGCTCAACTACGTCGAGCTGACCTCGCCCTACCCGCAGCGTTACTACGGCGTGTGGACGTACGGCGGCACGGCGCTCACCCGCCGCTTCGACACCGAGGCCCAGGCGGCGACCTACGACAACAGCCGGTTCACGGACACCGACCTGGTGAACGTCAGCAACTTCAACGCCGCTGGCGAGGTCGTCAGCAATCCCTCGGCTGCACCCTCGAGCAAGGGCTGGTTCCTCCAGTACGGAGCGGCCAACGAGCGCACGGGCACCACGGGCACCCTGATCAACGGCTGCGTCCTGTGGAGCACGTTCGAGCCCAGCGGCTCTTCCGGTGCGGTGTGCTCGACGACGGGCACCAACATCGCGCGCCTGTACCAGTCCAACTTCGCCACGGGCGAGGCCAACTGCGCGGTGAGCTTCTACAGGGATGGCGTCAACAACCCCGGCCCCAACCCTGGCACGTGGGAGCGCTTCAAGCTGAGCACCACCGTGGCGGCTCCCGCCGAGCCGGCGCTGCAGGTGGGCATCGGTGGCGGCCTCATCACGATCGACGTGAACCAGCAGGGCCCCGGCCAGTCGCAGACCACCCAGGTCGGCCAGAGCGACGAGGGCGTGAAGTCGCTCTACCAGATGGAGCTCGACCGGCGTGGCCACGACTGCCGGCATTTGGGGGACCCTGCCGCATGCAACTGAGAATGAACTGGAAGCTGGCGCTGCTTTCCGGGGCGCTGCTGGTGGGGGCCTGCTCCAAGAAGGAGCCGGCTCCCGCCCCGGAGACGGCGTCCGCCCCCAAGCCCGAGCAGGCCCCAGCGCCTGCCGAGGAGTCGGCCACCACGCCGGAGCCCTCGGGCTCCCCCGAGGAGGCCGAGGCTGTCGCTCCGGATGACGGGAAGCCGCCGGAGTTCACGCTCGGCCAGTCTCGGGCCGAGCTGATGCGGCTCTTCGGCAGCTGCGCCGAGCGGAGGGCCTTCGAGCCTCCGGGGCCCGGCAAGCTGTACGTGGAGATCTACCAGGCCAAGGACACCGAGGCGTGCCGCAAGCGCCTGGGTGAGCGCCAGTTCACCATCCGCGGGGGGACGCTGTTCCGCATCACCCCGGGGCTGATTCCTCCGGAGCCTCCCCCCAAGGAGCCGCCCGAGGGCGTCTGAGAGTCGATCCCAGGCGTCGAGCCCGTTGATTTCCGGAGGCTCCCAGCGTAGGCAACCCTCCTCTTTCATCACCACGAGGGTTGCTGCACATGGCCGAGAAGCTCCTGCCCCGCGAGAAGGGCTTTTCCGAGTGGTACGTCGATCTCGTCCTGAAGGCGAAGCTCGCCGACTACTCGGACGTGAAGGGCTGCATGGTCATCCGGCCCAACGGCTATGCGCTGTGGGAGAACATGCAGCGCGTCCTGGACAAGATGTTCAAGGACCTGGGCCACAAGAACGCCTACTTCCCGCTGCTCATCCCCGAGAGCTACCTGAAGAAGGAGGCCGAGCACGTCGAGGGCTTCAACCCGCAGCTGGCCGTGGTGACGCACGCGGGCGGCGCCAAGCTCGAGGAGCCCCTCATCATCCGCCCCACGAGCGAGACGATCATCAACCGCAGCTTCGCCAAGTGGATCCAGAGCTACCGCGACCTGCCCATGCTCATCAACCAGTGGGCCAACGTGATGCGCTGGGAGATGCGCACGCGGCTGTTCCTGCGCACCACCGAGTTCCTCTGGCAGGAGGGGCACACCTGCCACGAGACGGAGGAGGACGCGGAGCAGGAGACGCTGCAGATGCTGGAGGTGTACCGGACGTTCGCCGAGGACTACATGGCGATGCCGGTGCTCAAGGGGCGCAAGAGCGAGACCGAGAAGTTCGCCGGCGCGCTGCGCACCTACAGCATCGAAGCGATGATGCAGGACAAGAAGGCGCTGCAGGCG
>NZ_DASPHO010000002.1:0-5958 GCF_035629615.1 Hyalangium sp.
CGGCAGCCGATCCGCTCTCTGGGCTCCATGGGCCGCATGTGCATCATCGAGGATCCCGCGGGCGCCGTGTCGGCCCTCTTCGAAGCCCCGAAGACCTAGGAGGGGCCCGAGCTGTGAGACAGGCCGGCCACCCGGCGGCCGGCCTGACGGGCGTCCACCCTGAGGAAGCGCCGGGGCGCTCTACCTTGTAGGCATGGCCGAGCAAGGCGCTGACACGGACCAGGCGGGCAGCCGGCTGTCCGACTTCGTTCGGGGACGCCTGCATGTCATCCTGAGGGAGTGGGAGCGCCGGGCCCGGCACTTCCCGGTGGCCGAGCGCCTGCACGGCGCGGCGCTGCGCGACCATGTCCCCCAGATCCTCGAGCGCATCGCCCTCGTCCTCCAGAACCTGGACACAGGCGGGCACGAGACACTCCAGGAGCTACCGGACAAGCATGCCCTGGAGCGGCTGGACGAGGGCTATGACCTGCGCACGGCCACCGAGGAGCTGAGCGCGCTGCGCGACACCATCCTGGAGCTGTGGGAGCAGGAGGTGGCCGGCGCCATCTCCGTGCGAGAGGTGCGCGAGCTGGATCGGGCCATCGACGAGGTGATCGCGATCTCGGCGGCCCGGTTCGCCCAGGCCCGGGAGCGCACCTTGCGAGCGCTGGATCGGGTCTCCTCGGCGGCGCTGGGGACGGGGGCGCTGGAGACCTTCCTGCCCCAGCTGATGACGGTGTTGCTGGAGACGGTGGCGGCGGTGGACTCGGTGGCGATCCTCTTGCGGGAGGATCAGGACGTGCTGCGCGTCCGGGCCGCCATCGGGCTCGAGGAGGAGGTCCAGGCGAGGTACTCCGTGCGGATGGGAGAGGGGTTCACCGGCACGGTGGCCGCCCGGCGCGAGCCGCTCCTGCTGCGGGATGCGTCGAGAGATCCGCGGGTGCTCAGCCCCTTCATCCGCCAGAAAGGCATCCATGCCCTGTATGGGGTGCCGCTCCTCCACGAGGGCCAGCTGATCGGCGTGGCGCACATGGGCTCGCGCACGGCCTACGACTTCTCGAATGACGACCAGCAGCTGCTGCGCACCATGGCCCAGCGGGCCACCTCGCTGATCATCCAGGCGCAGCTGATGGAGCGGGTGCGCCAGAGCGAGGCGCGGCTCCATGCCATCGTGGACCACGCGGCGGCGGCCATCTACGTCAAGGACGCAGAGGGCCGCTTCCTGCTCGTCAACCGCCACATGGAGACGCTGACGGGCCGCCCGCGCCAGGAGCTGCTTGGCAAGAGCGACGCGGACGTGTGGCCACCGGAGGTGGCCGAGCCCCTGCGGGCGGTGGATCTCCAGGTGCTCGAGCGGGGCGAGCCCGTGACGACCGAGGAGAGCGTCACCTCGGGGGACGGGCTTCACACCTATCTGTCCGTGAAGTTCCTCCTGCCGGGCGTGGGGGAGCAGCGGGCCTCGCTGGTGGGGATCTCCACGGACATCACCCAGCGCAAGCAGGTGGAGGAGGCGCTGCTCGAGACGAGCGAGCGCATGCGGGCCATCCTCGACGCGGCGGTGGACGGCATCATCACCATCGACGAGCGCGGGGGGATGCAGGGGGTGAACGCGGCGACGACGCGCCTGTTCGGGTACGCGCCGGAGGAGCTGCTGGGCCGCAATGTGAGCATGCTGATGCCCGAGCCCTATCGCAGCGAGCACGAGGGGTACCTGCGAGACTACCTGCGCACCGGGGTGCGGAAGGTGATCGGCATCGGGCGCGAGGTGTGGGGCCAGCGCAAGGACGGGAGCGTCTTCCCCATGGAGCTGGCCATCAGCGAGACGCACCTGGCGCGGGGGCGGTTCTTCACGGGGATGGTGCGGGACATCAGCCGGCGCAAGGAGGCCGAGCGCGCGCAGGAGCTGCTCGTCGAGGCGGGCGCGGTGCTGGCGCAGTCGCTCGATGTGGACACCACGTTGAAGAACATCGCCTCGCTGGCGGTGACGCACCTGGCGGACTACTGCATGGTGGATCTGCTCGGAGAGGACGGGCAGCTCCACCGGCTGGAGGTGCAGGCGAGGGATCCAGCCCGGAGGGAGCTCATCCGCCGGGCCCTGGTCCACCCGCCGCGGCTGGGCTCGGTGAGCCCCGTGGCGCGCGTGTTCGAGACGGGCACCCCGTTGGTGACGGACATCACCCCCGAGTGGCTGGACACCGCGGCGCGGAGCGTGGAGCACCGGGCCATCCTGGAGGAGCTGGCACCTCGCTCCTCGCTCATCCTCCCGCTGAAGGCCCGGGGGCGGACGCTGGGCGTGCTGAACCTGGCCTCGAGACTGCCCCTGCGCATGATGGGGCCCTCCACGGTGGCCGTGGCCAAGGGCCTGGCGGACCGGGCGGCGATCGCGATCGACAACGCGCGGCTCTACCAGGAGGCGCGGGAGGCGGTGCGGGTGCGCGAGGACGTGGTGGCCATCGTCAGCCACGATCTGCGCAACCCGCTGAACGCCATCTCGCTGTCGGCGTCCTCGCTGATCAAGCGCGAGGAGGTGGATGAGCGGACGGCGAAGGCGGCCGCGCGCATCTACTCGGCGGCGGATCGGGCGCACCGGCTGATCCGGGATCTGCTGGACTTCACGCAGGCGCGGGTGGGGGGCATTCCGGTGAGTCCGCGCCCGGTGGCACCCGGCGAGCTGGCGCGGCAGGTGGTGGAGGAGGTCCAGTCCGCCTCTCCCGAGAGGGAGCTGGAGCTGCGGGTGGAGACGGAGCTGCCGGTGGAGGCGGATCCGGACCGGCTGGCCCAGGTGCTGGCGAACCTGATGGGGAACGCGGTGCAGCACAGCCCGGCGGGCACGCCGGTGCGGGTGGGGGTGAGGGAGGAGGGGGAGGGGGTGCTCTTCGCGGTGCACAACCAGGGCACCATCCCCTCCGATCTGCTGCCGGTGTTGTTCGAGCCCTTCCAGCGGGGACGGGAGGCGACGACGCGGGCGGGAGGGAGCCTGGGGTTGGGGCTCTTCATCTCGCGGCAGATCGTCCAGGCGCACGGCGGGCGCATCGCTGTCCAGTCCGAGCCGGTGGAGGGGACGACGTTCACGGTTTGGGTGCCGCGTCGCCCCAGGAGTTAGCGGTGGCAGGCGTGAGGGGGCCGCGCTGGGGGTTGACGACGCAGAAGCGGTGGCCCGTGGGAGCCTCGAGGACCCACCAGCGCTTGACGAAGGCGATGCGCTTGGCGCCGAGCGCCTCGAGCCGCTTCACCTCGGCCTCGAGGTCATCGGCTTCGATGTCGAGGTGGACGCGGCTGTCGTGGTCCACCTTCTGGAGGAGGATCATGGGCTCGTCCTTGGAGGTGGAGAGCTCGCGGTAGTTGCCGCTGTCGGGCGTTGGGGGAAGGACGTCCCTGCCGAACGCGCGGCTCCAGAAGGTGGTGGCGGCGTCGATGTCTTCGACCTTGCAGTCGATGACGAGGGCACAGAAGCGGCTGAGGTGCATGAGGCCTCCGAGAGAGGGGTGGGGGGAGGACGCTCATATATGTTCTGGCGGCGGAAGTGGGCTAGGGTCCGGCGCGCATGCGATGTGACTCCTGTCTCCTTCCCGAACCTTCCGCCCATGTGGCGCTGCATCACAACGTGGGCCTGCTGCTCATGCGCCGCGAGTACTCGACGGAGGGGCAGCTGTGCCGGCGCTGCCTGAACCGCGCGTTCTGGCACCACACCCTGCGGAACGTGACGTTGGGGTGGTGGGGAATGATCTCGTTCTTCATGACCTGGTACTTCCTGGCCACGAATGTCATCAACTACATGCGGGCGCAGAGCGAGCTGGGGAAGGTGCGGCCTCAGCAGGCGGCCCAGGCGACGGTGGCGACGGGGGACGAGGCCCAGAAGATCCTCGGACGCTTCGAGCACAACGTGAGGATGTCGCTGCGCACCGGGGACGAGCCGGCGGTGATCGCCCGGGAGCTGGCGCGCACGCACGGGGTGGAGCCCGCGGAGGCGCAGCGCTTCGTGGAGCAGCTCCGCACCTCTGAGTAGGCGGGCGAGCCGGAAGTCACGCGACTGCTGCCGCGAAAGCCGTGAACAGGTCTCCCGGGAGCGGGTGGTGGAGGCGCCAGATCACGGCCATTGGCTGCTCGGACTCGTGGCGGACGTAGGTGGCCGGCCCCAGGAACCAGAAGGCCCGCTCGTCACTGCGCAAGCGCGCGAAGAGCATGACGGCGCTCTTGAGCGCGACATGGTTCTGGTAGCGCCGCCCGGTCTCGCTGTCCGCGCGCGTCGTCGACTGGCTCTCCCAGTGAATCAGCTCGCGGCTGATGGCGTAGTCGCGGTAGCGCGTCGTTGGGGAGAACTGGCCGCTGGTCTTGTCCAGGGTGAATGCGAGGAGGTCCGTGCTGGCCTCCCTCGCCCAGTAGACGCCCGTCTGCCACGGCGCCACCTTGGCCCCCTCTCCGAGCCCGAATGCCGCGAAGAGCTCGATGCGAGAGTAGCGAGCGTGGACTTGCAGCGGGACGTCCGGGTGCGTCGCGAGCGGCCGATGGACGTGATCAACCCGCGTGGCGAGCACGTCGAGCAGCTCGAGGAGCTCCGCACGCACCTGGGGATGCGCCCAGAGGAGCGCGCTACCCTCCTCGAGGCTTGTCGTCTTGCCGAGCGCTTGATCTGCAGTCGATGCCACGAGCATGCGCAGGAGACGCCGCTCGCGCACGCTCAGGGCACGCGGATCGGGAGCCGACTCAGCCGCGAGCAGCCGACGATAGGTCTCGATTCGCACGAGGTCATCGACATGGAGGAGCCGGCCACAGGCTCGTCGCAACACCTCCTCCGCGGGGCCCGCCGGGCGAAGGGGCAATCCCGCACCGGCACGGAGATCGGACCAGGCCTTCTGCCTCGTATAGACTTCACCGAGCTCGAGCCCCGTCTCCTCCAGATAGCGTGACAGGCTCACCTCTCCTCCAGAGCGGGCAAGCTGGCGGAGCTCCTCCACCTTTTCGGCGAATCGGGACGGGACGGCTTCCCGGATGTTGGTGAGGACGATCTCCGCCGCGACGGGATCGAGCTCCATGTGGCAGCCCGCTGGCAGGAACGGAAACCCACCCTCGATTTGCTGCGAGAGCTCCCGCCGGCTCCCACCGAGCAACGCTCGGAAGCGCCGATCAAAGCGGAACTCCTTCCGATGGTGCCCGACGAAGTCGAGCACCGTGCAGACCGTCTTCCCAGGGCTGAGCCGCAGCCCTCGCCCGAGCTGCTGGAGAAAGAGCGTCGGGCTGTCCGTGGGACGCAAGAGGAGGAGCGTGTCGACGACCGGCACGTCGATGCCCTCGTTGAAGAGATCCACCGAGAACACGACATTCACCCGCCGTGCCGCGAGGTCCGCCAGCGCGGCCCGTCGCTCCTCGTCCGGGCTGTCGGCCCACACCGCGGTCGCCGCGATACCTGCCTCGCGGAATACGCGTGCCATGAAGCGTGCGTGCTCGACGCTGACGCAGAACCCGAGCGCCCGCATCGCGCCCGCATCGTCGACGCGCGCCACGAGCTGCGCGAGGACCCGCCTGGCCCAGACGTCGGTGGCCGTGAACAGGTTGGACAACCCCTCCACGTCGTAGCCGCGCCCCCGGCGCCAGGGGATGTCACGGAGATCCAGCCCATCGTGGAGGCCGTAGTAGACGAAGGGGGCAAGCCGGTGTTGGTCGATCGCGTCCCAGAGCCGGAGCTCGGCGGCAATGCGGTTGTCAAACCAGCCGAGGAGCGGGAGCCCGTCGCTCCTCTCTGGGGTCGCGGTCAGGCCGAGCAGCTCTCGGGGCCTCAGGTGTTCCAGCAGAGCGCGGTACGATGGCGCGGCCGCGTGATGGAACTCGTCGACGATGACCACATCGAAGTGGCTCGGATCCAGGTCCGCGAGCCCCGCCGCGTGCAGGCTCTGGATGGAAGCGAAGACGTGCTCGAAGCGGCGCGGGCGATGACCTCCGACCCATCGCTCACCGAAGGACGCGTCGCGCAGGCCGTGCCGG
>NZ_DASPHO010000003.1:0-4098 GCF_035629615.1 Hyalangium sp.
CAGGACTCGCCCATGCTCAGCAGCGCGAGCCAGCCTGTGTTGCGGCCCTGCTCCGCGGCGCCGGGCAGCTCATAGGGCTGCTCGCCCGAGACGTGGCTCACGTAGTGGATGGCCCAGAAGCCATCCTGTGTGAGGGCCAGCCGGACGAAGATGCCCCACGCGACGAAGGCGGGGCCTCCCACCGCGTACAGCGCCAGCGCCAGCGGCACCTGGAGCCACAGCCCCGCGCGCTCCAGGGCGCGGAAGAGCGGGCGCTTGGCCACGCGCGGATCCACGGGTGGGTACACGGAGGGATCCGGCGCGTGGTAGTCGAAGAAGAGCGCGAAGGCCATCGCCTGGAGGAAGCCGCCCTGGTAGCCCAAGGAGGGCGGGCAGTCCGGCTGGTTCTGGTGGTAGTCACGCAGGTGGTGCATGCGGCTCATGCCGAGGATGCCGCCCAGGCCCGCGAGCGTGCCCAGCACCGCGAGCACGGCCTCCACCGGGCGAGACGTCTGGAAGCCGCGGTGGATGAGGCCGCGGTGGAAGCCCACCGAGACGCCCAGGCACATCGTCACCGCGAGGAGCACAGCGGCCACGGCCACCGCGCTCCACGAGAAGAAGAGCGCGCCACCCATGAGTGCGCCCGCGTGAAGCAACACCCAGCGGAGCACCTTGCTCCTGTTCAGCCTCGCCTCGCCCCAGCTCGTGCCGCGTCTCGCATCATCCATGACCTCCGACTCCTTTCGAGCGGAGGTCATCGCAAGCGCCCTGCCAGCCGGCTTCTGACCTCATTTCGAGGGCTTACGGCTCTGCACAGGCTGCACTGTCCACGCTGTCGACAGTCCACCGTCAACGCCGCGGACGTTCGGCGAGCGGGTGTGGGCTGATCTACGCTGCCCGCCATGCGGTGTCCTACCTGCGTTGTCCCGCTCGACAGCCTGCGCGTCGGTGAGATCGAGCTCGACGAGTGTCCTCGGTGCCAGGGGCTGTGGTTCGACCGTGGAGAGCTGCACGCGGTTCTCACCTCGCGCATGGCGCTCCAGGCCCAGCCTCGATCGTCCTCCACGTCCCTGCCTCGGCAGAAGCGGGAGCCGGAGCTCTTCACGGAGCCTTCGTCCACAGATCCGGCCCAGCGCCTGGGGCCGTGCTCTCGGTGCAGTGGGTTGCTGATGCCGCAGAAGTCTCAGGAGCGTGAGCTCGCCGCGTGCGCGCGCTGTGGAGGCTTCTGGGTGCCGCAGGCCACTTTCAATGCCCTGCGAGCCCAGCAGCCGACACCCAGGCCGACACCCAAGCCCGCGCAGAAGGCCCCAGGTGTGCGGGGCGCTCAGGGCGCTCAGGGCGTGCAGGCCATGCAGGGTGTGCAGAAGGCGCGCCCCGCGCCCGCGGTGGCACTTCGGGGCCGCTGCCCGGCGTGCGACACGCCCATGCGGCCGGAGGATCGTCAGGGGCAGGGCTACCACCGGTGCACGCAGTGTGGTGGCATCTTCCTGCCCCGGGGCGGGCTGACCTTCATCCTCGCTCACGCGCAGGGACCGTTCGAGGCCGGCCCTGACGTCAAGGAAGGGGTTCGCGAGCACGCGGGGTGTCCCGTCTGCCGGCTGGTGCTGCGGCCCATCTCGTGGCAGGGCAAGCCGGTGCGTGTGTGGGCGTGCACCCAGTGTTGGGGGACCTTCGCTCCGGCCACGACGCTCAACCAGCTCCAGAATCCGGAGGGCGTGCAGCAACCCGGCTTCCAGGGAGTGGGGGGCGGGCTGTGGCGGATGCTGGACTCTGTTGTGGAGTGGCTGGTGAGCCCGCCCAAGCCTCCGCAGTTCTAAGTCAAGAAATGGTTGCCAGATGCAATCCCCTTGCAGAAGGGATGGAGTCCAGGCGGGGGGGTGGCTATCTTTCTTCCACTATGAAAACTCCACGCTTCGTCCGTTTCATGATGGGACTCGGGCTTCTCGCAGGTGGAGTGGCCCTGGCAGAGCCCAAGGAGCCGGTCATCTCCGTGCGGCTGCCCCAGAACTCCTACAACGTGAAGCTCACTGGGAAGGATGTCGTCTCACAGGCCGTTCAGCTCCACCACTCTCCCAAGGAGATGAGGGGTCGGGTGGGCTCTGCCGCGACGACGATCTCGTTCACGCAGAACGAGGCCAAGGGGAACATCGGCAGCGGCGCAGTCAACCTCAAGATCAAAGTCGAGGGAGACACCGTCAAGGCCGAGGGCGGCTTCGGCGGGCGTCCCGTAGAGCTGTCCTACAGCCCCACGGAGCTGACCGTGTACATCAACGACTGCACCTACCGGCTGAAGAACACCGAGGGCACGTACGTGGGCCGTCGCAGCTGTGACCGCGCCTTCGAGCGGGACACGGAGGTGACGATCCCCGAGGTCTTCCAGCAGCTCACCCCTCCCGAGCAGGCGACCATCCTCCTGCTCTCCCTGGGCTGAGCCGCCGACTGCTCGCCTGTGCCGCCGCTCGACGCGGGCTGGGCGTGGGGTTGCTACGGCCGCACGTCCGCTCGCCTGTGGATGTCGAGCCGCTTCAGGTTGCCGAGCTCGATCCGGCGGTTCCACGGGAAGGTGATTGCCAGCGCCAGGCCTGCCAGCCCCACCAGGGCGTAGACGAGGCGAGCGACCGCGCTGGTCTGCTCCCGTGCACCGCCAGCGAAGAGGGCGTCGACCAGGTTCCAGTTGAAGAAACCGATCAAGCCCCAGTTCACCGCGCCGATGATGGCCACCGCTGCCAGAAACTTGATGAAGCCGCTCATGCGGTCCGAGTTCACGCGTTCCATGGTCATTCCTCCGCTCAGGAAGTTCTCCGCCACCGCTACGGTGTGAAGTCCTGAGCGGAGCGGCTCGCCTGCCACGCCGCTCCATCACGGGCCGCTGGGACCCTCGGCTCGCCCTCAGCCGCGCTGACGGGGGAGCTCCACGGTGAAGATCGAGCCCACGCCCAGCTGGCTCGTCACCTGGATGCGGCCCCCCATGGCCTCGACAATTTGCCGGGCGATCCACAGGCCCAGGCCGAAGCCGCCGTAGTTGCGCTCGGACACCGCGCGCTCGAAGCGGTTGAAGAGCCGCGTCAGGTCCTCCGAGGCGATGCCGATGCCCCCGTCCTTTACGGAGAGCCGGACCCGGTCGTCTGCCGTCTCGGTGACGAGCTGGATGGGGTTGCCCCGGCCGTACTTCACCGCGTTGGACAGCAGGTTCGTCACCACCTGATCCAGCCGCAGCCGATCCCACTGGCCCACCGCCTCCGCGGAGAGCTGGAGCATGAGGTTCGAGCCCGCGCGCGCCAGCTCGGGCTCGAAGCGCTCGGCCACCTCGCGCGCCAGCGAGGACAGCTCCATGGGCTCCGGCCGCAGCTGCAGCCGCCCGGCGGAGATGCGGGATACGTCCAGCAGATCGTTGATGAGCTGCGTCTGCCGCCGGACCTGGCGATCCACCGTCTCCAGGCTGCGGCGCAGCCGCTCCGGCGAGGGGCCCGTGGGCGTACGGGCGAGCGTGGACAGCAGGCTCTGCACCTGGAGCTGGAGGGCGCTGATGGGCGTCTTCAGCTCGTGGCTGGCGATGGAGAGGAACTCCTCGCGCAGCCGCACGGCCTGCTGCGCCTCGTGGTAGAGCCGGGCGTTGTCGATGGCCAGCGCCGCCTGCCGCGCCAGCTCCTGCGCCAGCGACAGATCCTGCGTGTCATAGACCCGCCGGGTGGTGGTGAGCGACAGGACCCCCAGGACCTGGCCGCGCACCACCAGCGGCACGCGCAGAGAGGCAGCGGGGTGCGGGCTGGACTCGCGGCGCAGCTCCGGCAGGCCGGAGGCGATGATGCGGGCCACGGCGGCCGTCTCGGACTCGGTGGGGGACGCCTCGGCCTCGGGGCTGGAGTGCGCGGCGGCCACGCATCGCAGCTCCCCTTCCTCCAGCAGGTGGATGGAGCAGGTGTCCGCCCAGGAGGGCACGGCCAGGCGGGCCACGCGCTCCAGCGTCGCCTCGTCATCCAGGCTGCTCGCCAGCTCACTGCCGGCCCTCGCCAGGAAGCGCTGGGCATCCTCCGCGCGCTTGCGCTCGGTGATGTCGGTGATGACGTAGACGCACTGCACCAACCCGGTGGCCTGGCGCACCGCCGAGGCCCACAGCGC
>NZ_DASPHO010000004.1:0-2447 GCF_035629615.1 Hyalangium sp.
GCCTCGATCGGAGCTGCCCTCCAAGGTCCGCGCCCTGAGGCAGTCCGGGATGCAGGGGGCGTTGGGGGTGCTACTCCCGGAGCGGATGCCAGCATGATTCCCGTTCGCATCCTGGGGACCTCGGGCGTGCTGCCCGGGCGGGCGGTCTCCACGGAAGAGGTGGCGAAAAAGCTCGGCCGGGATCCGGTCAAGATGGAGCAGCGCACGGGCATCCGGACGCGCTACTGGGTGGAGCCCGGCACCCGCATGACGGACATCGGGGTGGAGGCGCTCCGCCGCGCGCTCGACGCCGCGAAGATGGCTCCCACGGACCTGAGCCGCATCCTGTTCGTGACCTCCTCGGGAGGGGACGCCATCACCCCCGCCACCGCCAGCCTGATCTCGGGCGCGCTGGGGCTCACCGGCTCGTGTGATGCCTTCGACATCAACAACGCCTGCATGGGGTTCCTCTCCGCCTTCGATGTCGCCGCCCGCTCGATCGCCACCGGGATGGGACCGGTGGGGATCGTCGCCGTCGAGTGCATCTCCCGCGCCCTCGACCCGAGCCACCCGCGTCCCTACCTCGTCTTCGGAGACGCGGCCGCCGCCGCCGTGCTCGGGCCCGCGCGCCCAGGCGAGGGCGTGCTCAGCGTGGCGCTCGCCAACAACGGCACCCTGCCTCCGGACACCGTCTGCGCCCAGCCGCTGCTCACTGGCAAGGTGGAGCGCGTCCAGTTCCTGGTCTCCAAGGAAGAGATCCTCCAGATCGCGCTGAACGCCCTCCGCACCGCCACCCAGACCGTGCTCCAGCGGGCGGGGGTGAAGCTGAGCGACATCCAGTGGGTGCTGCCCCACCAGCCCAACGGGGCCCTGCTCGACGCGATCATCGACTCGCTCGGCCTGGATCGGACGCGGATCATTCCCATGGTCCAGGACGTGGGCAGCGTGGCCTCGGTGTCGATTCCGTACAGCCTCGATCTCCTGATGCGCACCCGGGAGGTGCGCCCAGGGGATCGGATCCTGATGGTCGGAGTGGGAGCGGGCGTCTCGTACGGCGCGCTCCTCTATCAGGTGGGCGGATGAGCCAGGCGGGAGGTGTCCCGCTGGCCACCTGGCTGGCGGCGTTCCGGCTGCTGCGCGTCTGGCACCGGTATGAGGTGCGTGGGCTGGAGGGGCTGCTGAGCCCGGGCGCGAAGCTGCTCGTCGCCTACCACGGACGGCCCCTGGCGCTCGACCAGTGCATGCTCACCGTCACCCTCTACGAGCGGCTGGGCTACCTGCCTCACGGCATCATCCACGGCTACTTCGGTCAGAACCGGCTGCTGCGGTGGGTGATCGATGGCCTGGGCTTCGTGACCGGCGACGGGGCAGAGATCGCCGACGCGGTGGCACGAGGCGAGCACGTCCTCGTCCAGCCGGGTGGGACGCGCGAGGGCTGCCGCAGCTTCCGCCACCGCTACCAGGTCGACTGGGGTGATCGGCTCGGGTACCTGCGCCTGGCGATCCGGCATGGTCTCCCCATCGTTCCCGTGGCCGGCACCGGCGTGGATGACACCTACCTCGGCCTCAATGATGGCTACGCGCTGGGCCGCCGCCTGGGCGTGCCCGCGGGCCTTCCGGTCTGGCTGGGGCTGGGTGCCACGGGCGTGTGGCCGCTCTCGCTGCCGTTCCCGGTGAAGGTGACCCAGCTCATTGGAGCCCCGATCGAGCGCCACCTCGAGGGAAGGATCGATCCCGCGGACCGCGCGGCGCTGCAGGAGCTGCACCAGGAGGTTCGAGGCGCCGTCCAGTCGCTCATGGACCGGGCGCGGGGCCAGAGGGAGGTTGCATGAGCGCGGGGCAGTGGGCGGTCATCCTGGGGGCGTCGTCAGGGACGGGGGCCGCGATCGCCGTGGAGCTTGCCAGCTCGCGTGAGCTCAACGTCTTCGGTGTGCACCGTGGGCGCTACCTGGAGCAGGCCCAGCGGGTCGAGCACGACGTGGCTGCTGTTGGCCGCCGCATCGTCATGCACCAGGGGGATGCTGCCACCCACGAGGGCCTGGTCCAGGGCGCTGATGCCCTCCTGGCGGCGGCGGGCCCGCGCAGCGTGAAGCTCTTCGTCCACTCGCTGGCCAGCGGCTCGGTGGGGCACTTCGTCTCGGGCGGGGAGGAGCAGTTCCACCCCAAGCAGGTGGAGCGCACCTTCAACTCCATGGCCCACTCGTTCATCTATTGGATCCAGGCGCTGCTGGAGCGGGAGCTGCTCGCGCCCCAGGCCCGCCTGCTGGGGCTCACCAACCCGCTGACGGAGTCGCTCCTCCACAACACGGGCCTCATCACCGCCGCCAAGGCCGCGCTGGAGATCTACGTGCGTCACCTGGCGCTCGAGCTGGGGCCGCAGGGGCATCGGGTGAACCTGCTCAAGTTCGGCACGGTCATGACGCCGGCGATCCAGCACGTCTACTCGCCCGAGGCGCTGGCCCGGCTGG
>NZ_DASPHO010000005.1:0-5575 GCF_035629615.1 Hyalangium sp.
GTCGTGTCCCAGGACACGGAATACGGAGCGGTGGTGTCCTCCCCGATGAAGGCAGTCTCCGTGGTGAAGTACACCCGCGTGACCTGCCGGTTGTCGGTCGCCGTGCCCGTGACGGTGACCACGCCGCTCAAGGCCGCCCCGTCGGCAGGAGCGGTGACCGCGGTCTCTGGCGGGAAGAGATCGTTGTCCACCGTGACGCCCACCGAGCTCGGGGGCGAGGCGTTGCCGGACGCGTCATGCGCCACCACGCTGAGAACGTGCGCTCCGTTGGGCACCGTGCGGGTGCTCCAGCTCAGGGTGTACGGCGCGTACTCCCTGCTGCCCAGGAGCGTGTCATCTACATAGTAGTCGACGCGCGTCACGCCTCGGTTGTCGCTGGCGCTGACCTGGAGCGAGCTCGTCTCGCTCACGGTCGCGCCGTTCGCGGGGGTGGTGAACGACGCCTGCGGCGGCAGGTGGTCATTGTCGACAACGATGTTGATCGAGGCGGTGGAGAGCATCCCTGCCGCGTCGTACGCCCGCGCGGTGAGGGTGTGAGCGCCATTGGGCACCGTCCGGGTTGCCCAGCTCAGTGCGTAGGGCGCGCGGGAGCCCGTGGCGATCAGGGTGGGGCCGTCGTACAGCTCCACGCGGTCCACACCGAAGTTGTCGCTCGCCGCCACGGAGACAGTGACGGTGCCTTGCACGGTCACGCCCTCCGCTGGAGAGGTGATGGCCACGCTCGGCGGAGTGGAGTCCGGCTCGTGGCCCACCGTGAGCATCAGGTCGTCATGGTCGTTGAGGGAGCCCGGGACGCAGGCCGAGGCGCTGTCATCGCTCGAGCGGTATACGCCCCGCAGCACCTGCAGCCCCCCCGCCGGGAGCAGGTACGTCGTCGAGAGGACCTGACGGCCGCTCGCCGTAGGCGACAGGGTCGCCACGAGCGTCCAGGCAGGGGCGCCTGCGTCCGGCGAGACGTAGAGGTCCAGGGTCTCCTGGGCGAAGTTCGTGCTCGCATGGACGGTGGCCTGGACCGTCACCTCCTTGCCGGCCGCGAACGCAGTGCCATCGCTCCGGGACACGGCAAGGCGCTCCAGCGAGGGGCTCGAGGCGTACGTGCCCCCTGCCCCATCCGCGCAGGAGCCGTCCACGGTGTTGGGCTGATGCGGCTCGGGGCCAACGGGCCCCCGCCCCTCCAGGAGCCACACCGAGTCACACCGGCTGTCCACGGCGGCGCACGCGGGAGCCCCCCTCGCGGAGTCAAACGTCGCGTTTCCGGCGTTCACGACCGTCACCTCCGCCGGAGCGCTAACCCCCTCGTTGCAGCTGGCGTCGTAAGCCCTGGCGGTGATCACCCCCGAGCCGTTGCTGCCGTTGGCGCTGTCCCAGAACAGCTCATAGGGAGCAGTGACATCCCGGCCAATCAAGTGGTTGCCGAGGAAGAACTCCACCTTGACCACTTCCTCGTCGTCCGTCGCGGTGGCGCTCAGGGTCACCGGGCCGATCAGCGCCGCGCCGGAGGAGGGTGCGGTGAGGACCCCCTGCGGCGACGTCGAGTTCGTCCCGCCGCAGCCGGCATACAGGAGCCGGCTCGGAGAGCCCGTGCCTGGGTTGGAGACCTTGTCGGGCGTCGCGCGGGTGGTGAGCTCGGTGGTGACCTGCTCGGGCGTGGCCAGCGGGTGGCCTTCCAGGTAGCGCGCCACCACGCCCGCCACATGCGGCGAGGCCATGGAGGTGCCGCTGATCGTGTTCGTACTGGTGTCGGTGGAGTGCCAGGCCGAGAGGATGGACTCGCCCGGCGCGAAGAGGTCCACACAGGTTCCGTAGTTGGAGAAGGAGGCCCGCGCGTCGCTGAGCGTCGTCGCCCCGATCGTCAGGGCGGCGGGAGTCCGAGCGGGAGACTGGGAGCACGCGTTCCCGGAGCTGTTGCCCGCCGCGACCACATAGGAGACGCCCGCGTTGATGGAGGCGGTGATCGCGTCGTCCACCGACTGCGCCGCACCGCCGCCCACGCTCATGTTGGCCACGGCCGGCTTGACGTGGTTGGCGGTGACCCAGTCGACGCCGGCGATCACACTGGACCAGGTGCCATAGCCAGTGCAGTCCAATACGCGCACGGCGTGCAGCGTCACTCCCTTGGCCACGCCATACGTGGTGCCGCCGATCGTCCCCGCCACGTGGGTGCCGTGGCCGTGGCAGTCGTTCGAGCCGTAGCCGTCCTCGATGGAGGAGAAGCCGTGGAGCGCGCGCCCACCGAACTCTTCATGGGTGACGCGGATGCCCGTGTCGAGGACGTAGGCGTGGATGCCACTGCCGGTAGCGCCATGGTAGTAGGTCTGATCCAGCGGCAGATCCTGCTGATCGATGCGATCCAGTCCCCAGGGCGCAGCCGCCTGCGTGCTCGCGAGGGAGACCTTGCCGTCCTCCTCCACATACTTCACGCGCGGGTCGTTGCTCAGCTTCAGCGCGGCCGCCTCCGTCATCATCGCGGAGAAGCCCTGGAGGGCGTGCGCGTACACACGCTCCACGGAGGCCTCGTGGAGGGTGGCGAGCTGATGGGCGAGCGGCCCCACGTGCGCCCCGGCCATGGCCTTCTCGTCCAGGACGACGATGTACCGGCCCGGCAAGGCCTTCTCGGTCTTCAGCAGCCGGCTTCCCGCCACGAAGGAGCGGGCCGTCTTCTCCGATGCGGCCTCACCCTCGGTCGTGCGGCCTCCAGAGGGAAGCTCACAGGAAGCGAGCACGAGTCCTGCCGCGAGCAGTGTCACCAGGGTCCGCATGGTTCCCTCCCCCTCATGAGGGTCTAGAGTCGTTTCCTGTTACATTGAATTAATCCTGGGAAGCTGGATCGTCTCCTGTGCAGAAAGAGACTCGCGGCGAGCCGCACTCGCGCCAAGCTGGCGGAAACACAAGGGAACCGCGTCCGCCCTGCTGGCGGGGCTCACACTCTGAGCGCCTGTGTCAGCTCAGCGACTTCTCAGAGAGGAGCCTCTCGACGGCGTAGTCGACGAAGGCTCGCACCTTCGCATTGGCGCGCCGCCCCTCGGGGTGGACGACGTGGATCGGCAGCGGAGGAGGCTCGAAGTCCTCGAGCACGATCCGGAGCTGTCCTCGGCGCAGCTCGGGAGCGATCTGGTAGGAGAGCACCCGGGTCAGGCCTCTGCCGGCCACCGCGGCCGCAATCGCCACTTCGGCGGTGTTGACGATCAGCCGTGTGGGCGGGCTGACCGTCTGGACCTTCTGCCCCGACGTGAACGTCCAGCCCTGCGCCGCGGCGGAAGGTGCGAAGACGATCGCGTCGAACTTGGACAGCTCGGCCGGGGCCCGCGGGGTGCCGTGCTCGGCCAGAAAGCGGGGGGAGGCACAGACCAGGCGCCGCACCGACCCCGCCCGGATCGCGTTCATCGACGAGTCCGGCAGGTGGGCGATCCGCACGGCCACGTCAATCCCCTCCTCTACGAGATCGACGATGCGATCGACGAGCAACGTCCGCGCCACCACGCGCGGATGCCGGGCCAGGAAGTCGAGCAGGATGGGCGCGACGAACATCCTCCCAAACATCATGGACGCCGTCACGGTGAGCTGGCCTCGTGGCTCCGCGTGGGACCCGGCCGCCGAGGCCTCGGCCTCCTCCAGCTCGCCCAGGAGCCGCTTGCAGTCCACGAGGAACTGGCGGCCAGCTTCGGTCAGGCGCACGGTCCGCGTCGTGCGGTGAAGGAGTCGCGCGCCGATCCGGGCCTCGAGCGCGGAGACGGCTCGCGTCACCGCGGGAGGGGAGATCGCGAGGCGCCGCGCCGCGGCAGCAAAGCCCTCCTCTTCCGCCACGGTGACGAACACCCGCATGGTCTCGAGACGGTCCATGTGACCATTCCGCGTCGCGCAACAGTGCATTGTCAAGAGCAGGCATTCCGCTTCTGGAAGGCAACGCTCATCCTATGAGTCATGGGACCCTTCGAACAGTCGCCGTTCCACGCTGGCGAGCAGGCATGCCAGGAGCGGGTCGGAGTCCGCAGCCGTATCGAGCAGATCGGACGGAAGATCATCCGATCGTCCATGCCCGATCAGCATCGCGAGATGTTCGGTCAGCTGCCCTTCCTGATCGTCGGGAGTCTGGATGAAGGCCGCCGGCCCTGGGCATCCATCCTCGTGGGCCAGCCGGGCTTCGTGGCCTCTCCCGACCCATGGACGCTGGGGGTCAACGCGCTGCCCGGCTTCGGAGATCCCCTCCGTCAGAACCTCAAGCTTGGAGCGCCGCTCGGCCTCCTGGGCATCCAGCTCGAGACGCGCCGCCGCAACCGCATGAACGGAACGGTGTCAGAGCTCGTTGATGGCCGGTTCTCCGTCCGGGTCGATCAGAGCTTTGGCAACTGCCCGCAGTACATCCAGGCCCGGGCGCCCGTCTTCGTCGACGAGCCAGCCCGTGTCCTCGAGCCGCGGCCCGTGCGGCGGGAAGGCCCCCGTCTGTCCAAGGACTCGATGGGTCTCATCAGTAGCGCGGATACGTTCTTCATCGCCACGGCTTCCGCGGCCGCGCAAGGCAACGATCCGGTCGAGGGCGTCGACGTCTCGCATCGCGGCGGAAAGCCCGGCTTCGTGCGGGTGACGGAGGACAGGGGCCACACCATCCTCACGGCGCCGGACTTCTCCGGCAACCTCCTCTTCAACACGCTCGGCAATCTGGCCCTCCACCCACGAGCCGGGCTCCTGTTCGTCGACTTCGCCTCCGGCGGACTCCTCTCGCTGACAGTCGAAGCCGAGGTCCTCTGGGACGGACCCGAGCTCGAGGCCTTCGCGGGGGCGGAGCGACTCGTGCGATTCCGCGTCACGGAAGGCCTCTGGATCGAGCACGGCGTGCCGCTCCGCTGGTCCGCGGCGAAGCCCGCGCCGCAGCTGGCCGCCACCGGCTCCTGGCAGGAGGCCGATCAGGTGATGGCAGCCGCTGCATCCCTCGGCGATGAGCTCGATTCGCCATAGCTGCCGCTTCAGCGCTGCCAGCCAGGGTGGGCAAAGCCCTGGCAGCTGAAGCTCATGGCGCCTGCTTGCTGGCAGAGTCGCGATTCTTGGCGGCGAGCTCTTCAGCGGTGTCCGGCTGCCGCTTCGCCGAGGCCTTGGGTCCGAAGCGCTGCGCGTAGTCGTCGAACAGGACGTTGAAGTGCTCCATCGTGAATGGCTCCGGCTGCAGCCCGGCGAGGCGGCGCTCGAGGGAGCCCAGGCACACCTCCCACCCCGAGGCGTCGCGGGCCGACTTCGCCTCCTCCTCGAAGGTGTGGGTGAAGACCAGGAGCGTCGTTCCGTCGCGCGGCTGCAACTCCCAGCGCAGGACCTCGCCACCCCACGTGTACTCGAGCGTTCGCGGCGGATCGTACACCGTCATCTTGCCATCCATCGCCGCGTCGCCCTCGCTGCCCTGGTACGCCTCGTGTCCCGCGGCGGCGACGGCTTTCATCTCGCTGTCCAGCGGCGGGCCGACTTCCTCCTGGAACACGAACCGGAGCTTCGCGCCCTGGTGGCGCTCCCCGCGAATCTGCGCAGGGAACCAGTGCACGAGCTCGGCGTTGTCGGTGAGCGCTCGCCAGACCTTCTCCGGCGGGTGGGC
>NZ_DASPHO010000006.1:0-15018 GCF_035629615.1 Hyalangium sp.
TCTCACGGACCGCCAGCAGTCAGAGGAGAAGCTCCGCCTGAGCGAGGAGCGCTTCCGCCTGCTCGTCGAGGGCGTGAGGGACTACGCCATCTTCATGCTGGATTCGGCGGGGCGTGTCGCGACCTGGAACCTGGGCGCCGAGCGCATCAAGGGCTACAAGGCGCAAGAGATCATCGGGCAGCACTTCTCCCGCTTCTACCCGGAAGAGGAGCTCCGCGCCGGCAAGTGCGAGCGAGAGCTCGAGCTGGCGCTGAGCGAGGGCCGCTACGAGGAGGAAGGCTGGCGGGTGCGCAAGGACGGCTCTCAGTTCTGGGCGCATGTCATCCTCACCGCGCTCTACGACTCCAAGGGCCGCCACTTCGGCTTCGCCAAGGTGACGCGCGATCTGACCGAGCGCCGGAAGCTGGAGAATGAGCGGCTGCGGGTGGCCCAGGCCCAGGAGGCCATTCGCCTGAGGGACGAGTTCCTCTCCATCGCCTCCCATGAGCTCAAGACGCCCCTCACCGCGCTCCAGCTCCAGCTCCAGAGCCTGCGCGAGCGGTGTGAGGAGCTCGACAAGCGGATGGTGGCCAGGGTCGACCGGGCGGCCCGGAGCACCGAGCGGCTGACCGACCTCGTCGAGGCGCTCCTGGACGTCTCGCGCATTGCGACCGGACACTTCGAGCTGAACCGACAGCGCTTCGAGCTCGTCGAGGTCGTGCGAGAGACCATCGAGCGCCTCCGGGACTCCGCCACCAAGGCACGCTGTGAGCTCAGCCTCCGCGCCGACCAGGCCGTCTTCGGCATATGGGATCGCCTCCGCATCGAGCAGGTGGTGAGCAACCTGGTGTCGAACGCCATCAAGTACGCGGCCCAGACGCCCATCGAGGTGTCGATCGGCCAGGAGGGAGAGACCGTGGTCCTCGAGGTCCGTGACAGAGGCCCCGGGGTCCCCGAGGCCGCCCTCGCGCGCATCTTCGAGCGCTTCGAGCGAGCCGCCGAGGTTCGCCACTTCGGTGGCATGGGGCTCGGGCTCTACGTCGTCCGGGAGATCGTCCAGGCACACGGCGGGGGGGTGAGCGCGCGCAACCTGCCGGAGGGAGGAGCCTGCTTCACCATCCGGCTGCCCCTGGCCCCCAGCGCGCACGCCCCGGCGGAGCCCGAGAAGAACGAGGGGATGCACTGATGCCCGCCCATCGAGTCCTGGTCGTGGAGGACGACGAAGAGATTCGCCAGAGCCTGATGGAGGTCCTCGAGGACCACGGCTATGAGGCCGTGGGCGCCGAGAATGGACTCGAGGCGCTGGACAAGCTGCGAGCCCCCGGGCCACAGCCTTGCCTCATCTTCCTTGATCTCATGTTGCCCAGGATGGACGGCAGGGCCTTCCGTCAGGAGCAGCTCCAGAGCCCGGAGCTGGCGTCCATTCCGGTCGTGGTGATCTCCGCATTCCGGGATGTGGTCCAGATCGCCCGGGAGATGAAGGTCTCGGAGCTCCTCAAGAAGCCCTTCAAGCTCGAGGAGCTGGTGAGCGTCACCCAGCGGTACTGCCCCACCGGCGCAGAGGTCCGCTGAGGCCAGGGAGCCTGCGAGCTCCCTCCCTGTGGCGCTGGGCCTGAAGGAGCAGCGTGATGGCAGAGCTGAGCGTCGAGCAGGTGGCCACCCAGCTTCGGGCCCTGGGCGTGCGTCGTGGCGGCGTGCTGCTCGTGCACACGTCGTTCAGAGCGGTGCGGCCGATGGAAGGCGGCCCTCTGGGGCTGCTTCGCGCGCTGAGGTCCGCGCTCGGGGAGGAGGGCACGCTGGTCATGCCGACGATGACCGACGGCGAGACGATCTTCGACCCTACGTCGACGCCGACGTCCGGGATGGGCATCACGGCCGAGCTGTTCTGGAGACGGCCGGGGGTGCGGCGCAGCACGCATCCAGGCGGCTCGTTCGCGGCCGCGGGGCCGATGGCAGAGCGCATCTGCGCACCCCAGCCGCTGTCGCCGCCGCACGGTCCGGACAGCCCGGTGGGCCGCGTCCATGACCTTGCCGGACAGGTGTTGCTGCTTGGCGTGAGCCACAGCGAGAACACGACGCTGCACCTGGCGGAGGCCATCGCGGGCGTCCCCTACTCCGTCGAGCACCCCTGCGTTGTCGAGATCGAGGGGCACCCACGAACGGTGATGATCCCCGAGACCGACCATTGCTGCCGGGGCTTCCGCCTCATCGACGAGCCGCTGCGCGCGCGCGCGTTGCAGCGCGAAGGCCTCGTGGGCAACGCCCAGGCGCGGCTGTGCGACTCACGCGATGTCGTCGCCGTCGCTGCCGAGCTCCTCGCCTCGGACCCTCTCGTGTTTCTCTGTCCGCCGGAGGAGCACTGCGAGGAGTGCGACGAGGCACGTGCCAGCACCCGGTCCGCGTAGCGGCTACGTCTTGCCCATCATCAAGATGGCGAACGCACCGCCCTGGGGATCCATGCACTGGGCGACCTTTCCTCCGCCCGGGACGTCCATGAGCCCGTTGAGGACTTGTCCGCCGTTCTTCTGGAGGGTCGCCACGGTGGCGTCGTTGTCGTCGACGGTCACGTAGTACAGCGAAGCGGCCGACAGAGGGGATGTCCTCAGGCCCCCAGTGGAGCTGGCCCCCCAGCGCCTGGGCCCGCTTCGCCGTGGCGTCGGCGTCGTCGGTCTCGATGTACGCCATCCAGTGCGGAGGCGTGCCCTTCTTCTTCGCGTCTGCGCTCAGCGGCATCATGCCTCCGATGCCCCGCTCGCCCACGTTCCACAGCTCGTAGTCGCCCTGCTCCCACTTCGAGGTCTTCCAGCCGATGACCTTCGAGTAGAAAGCCTTGGCGGCCTCCACGTCACTCGTCATCAGATCGTACCAGTCGAAGCAGGTAGTGTCAGCCACCGCACGGCCAGGGTCCGGTGGCGGCCACAGCGACGCCCCCCCGTCCGCTTCACGGGACTCTTTACCGCAAGTATAGTCACGCCAGAGACGTGCGAATTGAAACCTCACTTAGAGCAACCCTTTGCCTTCTGCCCAGGATTCGAGCCGCCCCCCCCGCCTCCCCCTGACGATCCTCCATCTGACGGATCTGCACTTCGCCGATGGCACCAAGCGCTTCCCCAGCTCTCATTACTGGAACACTCCAGAATGGCCTGCCTTTGATGAACCCGCGTACAACCAGCGGGGCCTCCTCGAGAGCATCCTGAGTGACCTCGAGAGTCACGGCTGGACGCCTGACCTCGTCATCGTCTCGGGGGACCTGCTGGATCGGGGGCAGAAGAGCGGAGTCGCACTGGCCACCGATTTCCTCGTCAGGCTTTCGAAGAAGCTCTCCCTCGGGCGCGACCGCTTCGTGCTCGTCCCGGGCAATCACGACGAGCTCCGAGACGCTCAGACAGCGGATGAGCGCTACGCGCATTTCTCCAGTATCTGGAGAGGGTTCTACGCCGAGGCTCGGCCGTGGGTGTATGGCAGGCCAGCGCACGAGCAGGTGGAGCTGTTCGATCTCAGGGAGCAGCTGGGTGTCCAGCTCATCGGCTTCAACTCGTGTGAGGGCCACGATCGCGGCTTGTATGCGGGTGGGGCGGTGGGCCACCATCAACGGCAGCGGGCCGAAGAGCTGCTCCGAGTCAGTGGCACGGCGCCGTTCCGAATCGCGGTGATGCATCACCACCTCGCCAATCCGACAGGCATTCGGAAAGACATGAGCGTGATGGAGGGCGCACCTGAGATCCGGAAGTGGCTGAAGAAGCACCAGTTCCAGCTCGCAGTGCATGGGCACCAACATGTGGATTGGCACGATGAGGACTCTACAGGCGACTGGATCCTCTCCGTCGTGGCGGGGGCAAGCGCCGGGGTCGGACAGTACGGTCGCCAGCACTGGAACCTCGACATCGGCTACCAGATCATCCTGCTGGAGGAGGAGCAGGGCGGGTGGCGAATTCGGCGCTCATATGATGCGCAGGAGCGCTCATTTGTGGCGGCGGCCGCGGCCGAGCGCGAGCGTCTCCGGTTCGGGCCGTGGCACCTCCAAGCGCAAGCGCAGAAGCGAGTGAGAGTCCCCCGGAGCGGTTCTCAACCTGCGCTTCCCTCTGATGCCATCTCCATCGCGCCTCCCCCCCAATACGAGATCCTGAGTCCCCTCGGCAAAGGGTCGATGGGCTGGGCGTACAAGGTGCGCTATCGCAGCCTGGATCAAGTCCGTGTGATGAAGGTGTTGATTGAACAGCAGGCAAGCGCCGCGGCGGCCCAATACTTCAACAACGAGAGTGAGGCACTGAGCGCTCTCGAGCACGGCGGCTTCGTCAAGATTCATGCAAACGAGAAGACCTCCACCTACCGCTACACCATCCTGGAGTACGCGGAGGGCAAGAACCTCCGCGCGATTCTGGATGAGCGCAAGCAGCTCCCCCTCGAGACCGCGCTGCTCGTCGTCCGGCAGCTCGTGGAGGCGATCAAGCACGCTCACGAGCAAGGAATCATCCACTGCAACCTCAACCCCGTGAACATTGTCGTCGACGTCGAGAAGGGGTGGCGCGTTCGAGTCGTCGACTTGGGTGCGGCCCACTTCCTCGAGCCGCGCAAGGGGCTCGCTCCAGCGCAACACCTGAGAGCACCTGGCACGCTGGGCTACACGGCCCCTGAGCTCGAGGACCTTCGCAGGAACCCCACCGTGCGGTCGGATCTCTATTCGATAGGCGTCATCTTCTACGAGGCGCTGGTGGGGAGCCGACCAGAAGGAGGAGCTCAGCGTCTGCGCCAGGCACTCCCCGAGCGCTACTCGCGCGTGTGCGAGCTCGTGGAGAAGCTGCTGGAGGCCGCCCCTGAGAGGCGCCCCACCTCGGCCTCCCAGGTCCTCGAGGTCTTGAAGGACGTCGAAGCCTCGATCACCAAGCCGGAAGGCAGGTCCTCCCTCCCGACGAGGGCTGCTCCGCCAGCCGCTCCTGACAGCGCCGAACCTCAGGGCTCCGGCAAGCCCAGGCAGCCCCGGCGCGGTTCAATCTCCCGCACCAACATCTCGGTGCTCGAGGTGGAGTTGAGCCGCCTCGTCCAACAGCACCACCTCCCCGAGCATTTTCGTCAACGCCCGAGCCCTTCCCCTGTCGAGTACGCGAGCTTCTTCAAGTTCGTCGTTCATGAGCCCAGGCCCCTTGCGTCCAAGGGGCAGACGACACTCCTGGAGCGGACGGCGGCGATGCTCGAGGAGTTCAGTCAATCCTTTCCGCTCAGCATCGATGGGGCGGCGGGCACCGGGAAGACCGCTTTTCTTGCAGCCCTCTATTGGTACCTGCGCGAACGCAGGGAGAGAAGCCCCGAGGGAGCCCCGATCCCCCTCTACATCGACCTGGCGAGCTACGACACGAGGAGCTACGAGGGCCCACCGTCGACGCACTTCGAGCAGGCCCGCGCGGCCCTGCAGGAGGATCTCTCGCCATACATCACCTTGGCGGGACGCCAGCAGAGGTTCATCATCCTCGTTGATCACTTCGACGCTCATGGCCGCTTCCGCAAGAATCTTGGCCAGATAGCGCTTGCCCAGTGCCCTGTGGGTCAGCACCTCTCCCTCCTCGTCGGCCATCGCATCGAGCGGCAGGAGGACTCCTATACCCGGTTGGCGAGCCTGCTCTCTTTCAAGGGGGTCTCTACGCGGAAGGGGGACTTCGAGGAGGTCGTTCGCCAGTACGCGCAAGCCCATGGACCTGTCTCTCAGGACATGGTCGAGCGTGTGACGCAACAGATTCAGGACTTCAAGCTGGAAGAGCTCGACTGCCGGATGCTCTGGATACTGCTCTCCTCGACCCGGTACTCCCGGGCCCCACGCAACTTGAGTGAGCTGCTGGGGCGGGAGTGCACGAGCTATCTCAAGAAGCAGGGCGCTCTCAGCGAGGGGTTCATTGGCCTCCAGCGGCCCGCCGAGCTCGCCTTCCGGTACGAAGTCCTCCGGGAGACGATCGCCCCGGAGGAGCTGGGCGCTGATCTGGTCTCATGGCACCTTCTGCATGAGTCACATCAGACAGCTCGCTACTTCCTGGTCGCGGTGCACATCGTCGGCACCCTCCTGGAGGCGGCCAGAGGAGGCCAACTTCCGGCAGGCACGCACCAGATTCTCTCCTATATCTATCCGTGGATGATCACCCGGTTCTGCCGGGAGCTGATCACGGCCCTCGACAAGAACTTGTATCTGCTGGTCGACGCTGCGGAGGCGATCTTCGACCACACGCCAGTGTCCAAGCATGCCATCATGTATTTCCTTCTGGGGCGTGTCGATAATCGCGACTCGAGGACGAAGGCCTCCAAGTTGCTGAAGAAGCAGCGGCAGGTCCTCGCAGCCTCGGAGCTCGAGCCCAACATCAAGAAGCTGCTCGAGAGAACCATCGAGATCAGCTTGATCATCCTGAATCCAAAAGGCGAGCAGGGGTCGCAGTCCCCCAAAGCCGAAGATCCAAGATGGCAGGCTTCTCAACGTTATATCAAGGCGCTCATCCAGGATCCCGAGGCGGATCTGCTGAACCGTGGCTTCCTCATCGAGTACTACGGGGACGTCCCCTTCATTCCCACGAAAGAGCCTGTCTACCATGACGAGCTCGCTCCGTGCCCTCGCACGTTCGAGAAGCACTACGAGCATCTTGAAGGCGCCATCGCTCGGAAGGAGAACTACCCGCCCCTGTTCGAGCTGGAGCTCTATTCGCTCTGCTCTCTGGCTTTTCACCGCTACGAAGCTGGCTGTCTGGAAGAACCCGATCGGCAGCGGATTCTGCATCTCGTGACGAAGATCCTCTCGAGTCCCCGTGAGCTGCAGCTCGAGTTCCTCTGCCCGGAGCTGATGGTCTATCTCCAGATGATCGAGAAGACCTTCGAGCGGAGAGTCTTCTCGTCTGGGGCTGTCATCGAGGATCTCTACGCGCTGAAGGCGGAGCTGCGTCAAGGCTGGGGCGAGCAGAACGGGGGCGAGCGGGTAGAGTCCGTCGCAGAGCACATGTATGGCGCGTTCCTGCTCGCCTGGGTTTATCTGCCTGAATCGACAGACTACTCAAAGGACAAGATTCTGCGGATGTTGTTGTTGCACGAGGTGAGCGAGGCTTTCACCGGGGACAAGCTCCCGAGCAACAAGACGGAGAATGACCGGGCCGATGCGAAACAGTGGATCGAGTACCTGTCGATGTTGGGAACGCACAAGGCGCTCCCAGGTCTCGCGTCCCTGAAAAAGAACTGGTCGGACTTTGCCGAGAGAAGGGGACTTGACGGGAGAATCGCGAAGGACTTCGACAGCCTCGAGCTGCTGGTTCAGCTGCTCATCTATGCGAAGCGACATCAGCGGCCGATCGTCGACTATGAGAAATGGCGCAGGAAGATCACCAGCGATGTCAAGACCATGCAAGGCAGGCGAGTTCTCGAGATCATCACGCGTCACTTCGACGGCGAGTACGCGCCCTTGAACAAGGAGCGTCCCCCCGGCTCTTGAGCGTCGATGAGGGCCATGGGCGGCATTCCACATGCCGCCCATCGCATCCGCGGTGTCGAGACCGAACAGCCTCACTCCGTGGGCGCACCCATGCACACCACCGCATCGGCCGAGAAGCTGCAGAACTGGCAGCGGAGCACCTTGCTGCCCGTTGAGCGGGGGCTTGGAGTGCAGCCGTTCTTCATCCAGCCGTCATAGGTGCCGAACACCGTCACGGGCTGATCGCCGTAGTCCCCCTGGCAGAAGTGCTCCGCGCTCGTGTCTCGCAGCATCGCCGTCTGGACGTTCGACGCGAAGAAGTTCGTCGGATCATAGGCCCGGTTGTTGATGTCGCGGACCTCGTAGTGCAGGTGCGGACCATTGGCGGAGCCGGAATAGCCGAGGAGCTGTCCCGCCGACACGGTCGAGCCCACCGTCAGCCCGGAGGCGGTCGCCCAGATGTGGCCGTAGACGATGAACCGATTGTCAGGAGTGCGGAGGACCAGGCGGTGCTTGGTGGGAGAGACACCGCTCCCCTCGCAGCCCGCGGAGAAGTACTGCACGGCGTCGGGCGAGCCCGGAGCAGGACAGCAGTTGCCGTCCCAGCAGGTCGTCCCGTTGGCCAGCGTCCACCCGGCCTGGGGCGTGTCGGAGGGCCAGTTGCAGTTGCCCTGGCCCGCGCACACCAGCGTGCCGGAGGCCACCGCGTAGAGCGGCGTCTTCATGGGCAGCGAGAAGTCCAGGCCCGAGTGCATGTAGTTGGTGGCGGCGTAGATCTCCTGATCCTCCGGGTCCGCGGAGCAGCCCCGGCCATAGGCGTAGGCCGTGCAGGTCCGCCCATAGGCCTGGCCCAGCTCGAAGCCGAGGCAGCTCCCGGAGGGCCCCGGGAGCTCCCAGGGCGTGAACGGGAGCTGGTCGCCATCCCCTGCCACGTTCAGCTCGTCCAGCCGGACCCGGGCATTCCCGTGGTTCCAGCTCCGGAAGGCGACTTTGATGAGCTGGCCCTGGAATGCGCTGAGCGAGAGCTCGGAGTCCTGCCAGCCTTCATTGAGCGTGCGCCAGAGGAGATCATGGTCGATGCGCGTCCGGGTGCCAAACTGGGGGCCGCTGAGCACCTCGACATAGAGGGGGACGCGATGGGCACCGTCCTCGATGTTGCCGTGCTGGTGCTTGAACCGCAGCGTCGAAGAGGGCGAGGACACGGTGAAGGCGGACGTGGTGACAATCCGGTCCCCACCAATCAGGTGCAGGAAGTTTCCCGCCAGGGGGTAGTCCGGGCCGCGGACGGGGGTGTCCGGACCCGTCTGGAACGCGATGTTGTCGATGCGGGCCCGCGCCGCACCATGGTTCCAGGTGAGGAAGCGCAGCTTGACGATGCGCTCCTTGAAGTACCGCAGATCCAGCCGCGCGGTCCGCCAGCCGTCATTCGTCGCGCCGTACAGGTCGCCGTCGATGCGCGTGACGGTGACGAAGTTGAGCCCGCTCAGGATCTGCACGTACAGCGGGACTCTGTGGGCGGGATCGGTGACGTTGCCCACCAGGTAGTCGAACGTGACGAACTGAGTCGTGGCGGGGACCTTGAACTGCGTGGAGGTGGCGGAGGTGTTGCCCTGCTCGAGCCACAGCAAGGGGTTGCCCGCGGGGGCCTCGATGCGGGCCCTCCCGGCGTGGGAAGACTCCCAGGAGGGCGTCTCGGTGTACAGGCGGAGGGCGTCGATCCGGGCCCGGGCCTCGCCATGGTTCCAGGTGCGGAAGCGCAGCTTGATGCGCTGGTTCTTGAAGGGCTGCAGGTTGAGGATGGCCGTCTTCCAGCCGGCGGCGGCCGAGCTCCACAAGGTGTCATCGTCGATCCGGGTCACCAGGCTGTAGCCCTCGCCGCTGAGCACCTCCACGTTGAGCGGCACCACGTGCTGGGGATCGCTGTTGTTCCCCATGGTGTAACGGAAGCGCAGGGACTGGGCCCCCAGTGGGACCAGGAAGTCCGAGGACGTGGCGGTCTGATTCCCCTCGGTGAGCCACAGGTGGGCAGTGGCGAGCCCGTCGTTCACGAGCCGAGCGGTCCGGCCGTTGGAGACCTCCCAGCCAGGAACCTCGGTCTGGAGGGTGAGCGAGTCGACGGCGGCGCGGGCCTCCGCGTGGTTCCAGCTCGTGAAGCGCAGCTGGACCGTCTTGCCCCGGAAGGCCTGCAGGCCGAGCACAGCCTCCGTCCACCCTTCACCCAGCGAGCGCCACAGGGTGTCGTCATCGATGCGGGTGGCGGCGGCGAACTCGCCCTGGGTCAGCACCTCCACGTAGAGCGGTACCCGGTGCGCAGGGTCCGAGGCGTTGCCCGTCATGAAGCGCAGGCGGAGACTCTGGACGGTGGCCTTGACGGTGAAGGGCGCGCTCGTCAGGGACATGCCCCCCGTCAGGGTGTACGACGCGGGCGAGATGACGATTCCCGAAGGCTGCATGGGCTCGTCAAAGGCCGGGTTCAGCGGCGCCGTGTCGAGCGGGGTGAGCCCGGTGCTGAAGTCGGCGTTGTCGGGAGTCACCTTGTCGGTGGACGGCAGGCGCTGCTGCTCGGTGATGAGGGTCCACCCCGCGTTGGAGGAGGTCCAGCCGGGGAGCTCGGTGTAGAGGCCTAACCCTCCGAGGGAGGCCTGCGCGTTGCCATGGTTCCAGGTGGTGAAGCGCAGCCGGATGTTCTGGCCCACGAAGGGCTGCAGGTTGAGCACCGCGCTCTTCCAGCCCTCCACCATCGAGCCCCAGGCGGTGTCCTCGTCAATGCGGGTGGCGATGGTGCCGTGCAGGACCTCGACGTACAGCGGCACGCGGTGCAGGCCGTCCCCGACGTTCCCGACCTTGAACTTGAAGCGCAGCGTCTGGGCGCCCGCCGGCAGGGTGAAGAGCTCCGTGGTGGCGGACTGGTTCCCTTCGCTGAGCCGCAGGTACGGCGACCCGGTCGGGCCTTCGAAGGAGAGGAGCTGGCCGGTGCGGCCGTTGGAGAGCTGCCAGCGGGGGACCTCGGTGTGGAGGGTGACGGCGCGGAACTTCGCCCGGGCCTCTCCGTGGTTCCACGTCGTGAAGCGGAGCTTGATGCTCTGTCCCGCGAAGGCCTGGAGGCTGACCTTTCCGCCTCGCCAGCCTTCATCGAGGGAGCTCCAGAGGGTGTCCTCGTCGATGCGGGTGACCGTGGAGTACGAGGGGCCGCTCAGCACCTCGAGGTACAGAGGCACGCGGTGCGCGCCGTTGCTCGCATTCCCAGTGAGGAACTCGAGGTGCAGGCTCTGCGCGGCCGCCGGCACGGTGAAGGCCGAGGAAGTCACATGGGTGGAGCCGGACAGCGGGCCTGCGGGGAACAGGGTCGTGATGTCCCCCAGGAGCTGGGAGCCCTGGGTCAAGTCGAAGTTGGCAGGCCAGGTGTTGACGGGGAGGGCCGTCCGGAAGGTGGTAAAGGACGGGTTCTCGATCGCTCCGCCGTTGACCAGGGCGCCCTCGCTCTCCTCGGCCACCCTGGGGGGAGCGAGCTCTCCCTCGAGCTGCGCCGGCCCACACGCCATTCCCACGAGGGAGGCCAGGCCCAAGGCCCAGACTCCCGCCCACCCCTTCTTCTGTCCCGAAGTCATCGCTCACCGTCTCCTTGCGGGCAGCTCGGTTCCCCGGAGGTCCTCGAGAAATCGCGGGGAATTCCAGCGCCCAGAGAGACGACGGGGTCAGCGAAAATCCTTACCTCTCCCGGACGAGCACCACCTTGGGGTAGGCGATGCGGAACCCCAGCCGCTCCAGATTGTGCTGGGACGTGGTCCCAGGCTGCGTGCCGCTGGAGGCCACGGTGCAGCCCTGGCGTGCCGCGAAGTCCAACCGCGCGCGCACGAGCGCCGTCTGGAGCCCTCGCCGGCGGAAGGCTCGCTTGACGCCCGCGCCCGACAGGGTGGCGATCCCGTCATGCACCGCCACCGTGCCGCCGCCAGCAGGCTCTCCGTCGATGAGGGCGATAAAGCACGTCGTCCCTTCGGCCCGGGTGGCAGGCAGCATGAGCTGGAGGAGCGCCGGATCCTGGGGCACGCTGTCCGTGAAGGCCTCGAAGATCCCCCGGGCCCACGGCTCCTCCTCGCCGGGACGGAGGGGACGGACCTCCAGCCCGGAGGGAGCGCTCTCCAGGGGCTCCACTGGGCGCACCAGCACCTGCTGGAACTCGGAGATCCGGTAGCCCCGCTCGGCGAGGAGCGCGAGCAGGGAGGGGTGCGTGAAGGGGCAGGTCTCGATCTGCATGGGGCCGGGCTCGCGACCGAGCAGGGCCTCGACCTGGTCGAGCTCGGCGGCGGTGATCTCCTGTCCGAGCGCGAGCGCCACGGCTTGCGTGAGAGGGGAGCCAGGGCCAGCGAAGATGACCTCTCCGCCCGCGATGCTTAAAGGGGGAACGCCGCGAGCGGAGGCACGCGCACAGGCGGCATTCTGGGCGGCCTGGGCTCGCTCGATGCGGGTAGCGAGCGCGGGGAGTGTCTCAGGGGTGAGGAGGTCGGTCATGAGGGGAGGAGGTTTACCTGTCCGAGAGAGAGCGGCAGGTTATCCCTCAAGCGACCAGGAAGTGTCCTCAGGCGCCGCCGGGCACGGGTACCAGGCAGTAGAGAGTGGTGACCTCGCGCGAGCGTGCGGCGTGCAACGGATCCGAGCGGTCCTTGGCCTTGGAGTGCCGAGCCGGGGTCGACCGGGTCCACTTCACAGTCAGGACGCAGCGTGTGAGCTGCTCCTCGAGCCATCCCTGGGGACGCAGGCCCAGCAGCACCGCGAGGTTGGACAAGATCAGCAGCCCCTCGCCGCCGGGAGCCAGATGGGAGGGGAGCCCTTCCAGGAAGCGCCGCAGAAAGAGGCTGTCCTCGTCGAACACGGCGCGGTCCACCCGGTTCTTGGGGGGCTCGGGGATCCACGGAGGGTTGCTGATCACCAGATCCGCCTTGCCCTCCGGGAAGAGATCGGCCTCCAGGGCTTGGAAGCGCCGTGCCAGTCCGAGCCGCTCCGCGTTCTCGCGCGCGCAAGCCACCGCCCGGGCGTCGCAGTCGGTGGCGACCACGGACTCGGCCCCACGCTGCAGCAGCAGGAACGAGAGGACGCCGGTGCCGGTGCCCACGTCGAAGACGCGCTTGCCCTTCACGTGGGGCAGCGACAGCAGCAGCTCGACATAGTCGGTGCGGGTCGGCAGGTAGACGCCATAGTGGGGGTGGAGCAGGCCAGTGAGGCCGGGGACGGCCAAGCCCTTGCGCCGCCACTCCGCGGCCCCGAGCATGCCGAGCAGCTGCTTGAGGGGGACGACGGTGGCGGGGGCCTCGGGCTCGCCCCACACCTGACGGCAGGCCAGCGCCACGTCCGGTGCCCGCGCGAGGCCCAGCCGGTAGGAGCTGTCGAGCGCCACCACGATGCGCGAGAGCGTCTCGTGCTCGAGGTGCCGCGCGCGCCGCTCGGCCCGGAATGCCTCCAGCGGTGAGCGGGCCTTCTCCGAGTGGCCGAGCCGCCGGGTGATCGCGCCGAGCAGCTGCTTGGCGTTGTGGAAATCGCCGGTGTACAGCAGGTACTCGCCGCGGCGCAGGCGCTTGAGCGCGGCGTCTGCGCCGAGTCGATCATCCACGGGTGACAGGCGCGTGGGCGCGGGCGCGTCACTCTCCGAGTGCCAGGTGAACGCTTCGCCTGGCGCCAGCGAGAATGGCCTGTCGGCCGGCGGCGGCGTGTCGCCATCGGAGGCTGGGCGGCGAGGGGGGGGCATGAGCTCCAGGGGAAGGACGTCCGCGCGAGCGTAGCGCACGCGCGCTCCAGGAAAAGGTTCGAGTCTCAGCCTGAACTCGACTGAGCTCGACCTCATTCACCCGAGACGTTCGAGGAGCGAACCTGCACGGTCGAGCGCAGCAGCTCATCCGCAGGCCCATACTCCCTCAGTGTGCGCTGAGGGCCCTCCACGAGGGAGACGACCTTCACCACGGGGACCCAGCCGTTCGGGGTCTGCGCGTACTGCAGCGACTCTGGCACCTGGGAGATGTCCAGCCGGCGGACCTCCTGCTGGGTCTTGCCATCGATGTAACGGATGAAGCCTGGGTGCTTGGGCTTGCTCATGAGCTCAGGCGCGGATGTACCTCGCGGCCAGCTGAGACGCAGACATGGGGGTGGTTCTTGGGGGCGCAGGACGGGCCATGAGCTCGTCGATGATGCGGAAGCGGGCCGGCATCAGCGCGCGCACCTCGGCCTCCTGAGGAGTCCCGCGGACCTTCTGGTACAGTACCAGCGTCTCCGCGAAGTCCTCCGTGGGCGCATTCCGGGCATAGTCGGAGGCCACGAAGCCATCACTGGCGATCGCCGCCTTGTAGTCATTCCAGCGCGGATCGTTCTCATCCGATCCCCAGTGCCGATGCGACAGCGTGTGCCCCGTCTCGTGGATGAACGAGGAGTTGATGAACTCCTGGGTCTGCTTTCCGTCCGAGGGGTAGATGCTGATAATCCCCGCCGCTCCCGCCGTCATGTACGAACGGAAGCCGGGCTCGCCGTAGACCTGCTCCCAGTGGGCATCCTCGGGGTTCCGGTTGCCATCCACGTTCACCTGCTGAACCAGTGCACGGTTCGCAGGAGGCAGGGTGGAGAGCGCCTGCGCGACCTCATCGATCGAGTGGTAGGCGCCACGCTGTGCGTCCTGGTCCTTCCCGATGAAGACCGGAATGCGCTGACCTTCGATCTCGACCTCATACCGGAGGGCATCCGCCTTCCCGGAATGGAACTCGTGTCCCGGCGCCTCCACCGGCCCGGAGAGGGTGTAGGGACGAGCCGCGAAGCTGCCTCCCAACGAAGAGGCCACAGAGGGGACGGAGGGCTGATCCCGGAGGAAGGCCCTCAGCTGGTCGGCCTGGCCCGCGGCACTGGCGTTCTGGAACCCGTCCTCCAGGAGCTTGTCTCCCAGCCCCACGTGGACGAAGCGCGAGAGGGGGTTTGTCCCCGAGACGTACTGGAAGAGCCGATCCTGCTCCGGGGCGGACAGCGCGGCGAAGCCCTTGCTGGAGCCCAGATCCACCAGCGTCTGCTCGTGCTCGGGCTCGAGCCGGCCCGGACGGATGGCGTCGAGCACCCGGCCCTGCAGCTCCGGCCGGAGCTGCCCGAAGTCCCCACCGTCCACGAGCTCCGAGAGCCTGTCGAGGTGGTCGACGCTCGCCTCACGGCCCGCGCGGGGAGGGGGCAGGTGCTCCAGGATCTTGCGCTGGGTGGCAGGCGGAAGCTTCGCGAGCTCTGGCTTCGTCCCGAGCTCGGTGATCGCCTGGCGAGAGGCCTGGCTCGAAGGACGCCCGGGAGCAATGGCCTTCGCCAGCTGGCTCTGCACGTCCGGGGACAGGCGCCGGAAGCTCGCGCTGTCAGCGAGCTCCAGTGCGGCCTTGCCGAAGCGTGCCTCGGACTTTCCTTGGCGGCGCTTCTCGAGCTCATTGACGAGCTGCCGCTGCATGGAGTCGTGCAGCCGGCGGAAGCCGCCCGAAGTCCCCAGGTCCACCAAGGCGTTCCGAGCGGAGCGGTCTCCTCGCTGAGAGGCCACCGCGTCGATGAGGTTCCGCTGGTCCTTCCCGTCGAGCCGGCGGAAGTCCTTGTCTCCGGCGAGCTCG
>NZ_DASPHO010000007.1:0-11846 GCF_035629615.1 Hyalangium sp.
GGGCATCGTCGACGAGCCCCAGGTGTCCGCCATCCAGTGGACGAAGCCGGACACGAAGTCCGCCGCCAGGTAACCCACCAGCACCGTGCTCAGCACCAGCCAGGGACCGACATGTGGGTTGCCCCACAGCTGGTACACCAGCATCCCCTCCAGTCCCAGGAAGGTGACGATGCTGGCAATGTCCATCATGCGGATGGCGCGCGTGTAGCCCTTGGCCAGGACCTTGGCGTCCTGCAGACGCAGTTTGTCGGTGACGTTGTTCTTCATCTTACACCTGGTGGGAGCACCGGGAACGTGCCGTTCACGAGGGAACCTACGTAGCCTAGCTGGATTCTGGTTTTCAACGAACCTGCTGCAGCCAGGATGGCCAGCGGTCAGGCACCAGCGGCGGGCAGCGCCCCCCGGTCAAGCGGCCGGGAATGCGACGGCGAGCAGGAAGAGCGCTACGCTTACCTTGTGCCGGTCGGGTCCCACTGCTAGCGTCCGGCGCCTCTGGCATGGCGAAAACCTTCGAGAAGGCCGTCACCGGCTTCAACCACAACATCAAGCACAAGGGGAAGGTCTACCACGTCCAGACCGAGGACTCTGGCGTCAACAACCCCCACATCATCACTCACCTGTTCGTGGGCGGTAACATCCTCGCCTCGAAGAAGACGTCGTACGCAGACATCCTCAACGCCGAGAACCTGGCCGAGGTCGTCCGCGAGCTGATGGAAGAGCAGCACAAGGAGATGCTGCGCAACCTCATCAACGGCGTGTACGACAGCTTCGAGTCCAGCGCGACGCGGCACTACCAGCCCGGCCAGCTCGCCCCCGAGGCGGAGGTGAAGGCGCAGCCGGTGGCTCCCGTCGCCAAGCCTGTCCCTCCCGCCGCCTCGCAGATGCCTCCCGAGGTGGCCGCAGCCCTCGCCATGAAGGTCAAGCCCAAGATCAACGAGGTGGGCGTGGAGACCCTCTTTGGTGAGGACCTGATCTCCGAGAAGAGCCTCGACGAGGTCATCCTCAGCTATCTGGCCGGCGAGGGTGAGCAGTAGTCGGAGCCGTCCAGCACCCCCTCGGCAGCCCCGGCGGCGAGCAAGCGATCGCCACGGAGTGGAGCGATGGGCCACTTGGGTCCACAATCGCCCTGCCGATGATCCAGATGTTCCATGTCTACAAGGCCTACCCCGGTGACCCGCCGGTGCTCTCGGACATCAACCTGCATGTCGAGAAGGGAGAGTTCATCTTCCTCACCGGTCCCTCGGGCGCGGGGAAGACCACACTGCTGAAGCTCCTGTTCTGCGGGGAGAAGGCGACCAAGGGGCAGATCCTCGTGGGCGGCCGCAACATCGCGCGCATCCGCGAGTCCGCCATCCCCTACCTGCGCCGCAACATCGGCGTGGTGTTCCAGGACTTCAAGCTGCTGCCCCAGCGCTCGGTGGAGGACAACGTGGGCTTCACCCTGGACGTGCTGGGCGTGCCCCGGGCCGAGGCGCGCGAGAAGGTCCACCGCATGCTCAAGCTGGTGGGGCTGGAGCACAAGGCGAACTCGTACCCGCTGCGCCTGTCCGGTGGAGAGCAGCAGCGCGTGGTGATCGCTCGGGCCCTCGTGAATGATCCCACCATCCTCCTGGCCGACGAGCCCACCGGAAACCTGGACCCGGCGCTCACCCTGGAGATCATGGATCTGCTCAACCAGGTCAACATCCGCGGCACCACCGTAATGGTGGCCACCCACGACAGCTCGCTGCTGGCGCGCTACCAGAAGCGCACGGTGCGACTGGAGCGTGGGTTCATCGTGTCCGACGAGGATGGCGTCAAGGCGGCGCGGCGGATGATGGCGGTATGAGCGCGCTGGCCAAGGTCTCCTACTTCTGGCGCTCGGCGGCCGGAGGCCTGCGGCACTCGCCGTTCGTCCACTTCATCGCCATCACCACCATCGCCATCGCGCTGTTCGCCGCGGGGCTGGCGCGCACCACGGGCCGGGCGCTGGATGGGCTCATGGCCTCGCTCGGCGGCGAGGTGGAGGTGACGGTGTACGTGACGCCGGAGCTCGTGCCAGAGCAGGTGGATGCCCTGCGCGCGAAGCTGGAGACGGCCAGCGGAGGCCAGGCCGTGCTGGTGAAGCCAGCCGAGGCGCTCGAGCGGCTGGCCCGTGAGCTGGGAGACCTGGGGGACGCGCTGGCGCAGCTCCCGGAGAATCCATTGCCACCCTCGCTGGAGCTGAGCGTGGCCCCGGAGCGGCGCACCCCGGAGCTGCTCGAGGCGCTCGCGACGCAGATCCGCCTGCTGCCCGGCGTCACGGGCGTGGACTACGGCCGCGAGGCAGTGGAGCGGCTGACGGCGATCGCCCGGGCGCTGCGCTTCGGCGGGCTGGTGGCCTTCGCGGTGGTGCTCTTCGCCACCATCATCATCGTGTCCGCCACGCTTCAGCTCGCCATCTACGCGCGGCGCGAGGAGATTGAGATCCAGAAGCTCGTGGGTGCCACGGACCGCTTCGTCAAGGCACCCTTCCTCATCGAGGGGCTCCTCCAGGGGCTGTTAGGCGCGGCGGTGGCGCTGGTGGGCCTGTGGGCCTTCGGGCGGCTGGTGGGGCCCACGCTGACGTCTCTCTTCTCCTTCCTGCTGGGGCCTACCTCCTCCGAGCCCCTGGTACGCCCGGCGCTGGCGCTGGAGCTGGTGATGGCCGGGGGCCTGCTGGGGCTGGTGGGCAGCTTCATCGCGGTAGGGCGCTTCTCGAGGGTATGAGCCGCACGGTCCTCCTCACGCTGCTGCTGGGAGCCACCACCGCGCTCGCACAGGACGAGGCGGCAGAGCGGGCCACCGTGCGCGAGCAGCTCGCCACGCAGCGCGCCGCCGTGGCCCTCATCGAGTCCAAGAAGGTCTCCGTGCTGGAGGGCCTGGAGCTGCTGGAGCAGATGGCGGCCCTGTCCCGCAAGCGCGTGCAGGTGGTGGAGAAGGACCTGGCCGCCTTTCGCAAGCGCGTGGCCGTCGCCGAGCGTGAGGAGGCCGTGGCGCGCGCGGTGCTCCAGCAGCAGCTTCAGCGGCTCACGCCCCGGCTGCGCGCCCTGTACCGGTTGACGCGCCGCCAGCCCATCGAGGCGCTGCTCACCTCCCAGGACTTCTCTTCGCTCGTCTGGCGCGCGCGGACGCTGGAGGCCACGATGAAGAGCGACCTGGAGCTGCTGCGCGCCGTGCAGCACGTGGCGCGGCTCGAGCACCAGGCCGTCCTCGAGCTGCGGCGGCTTCAGGGCTCGCTCGCCACGAGGATGGCCTTCCTCAAGGAGCAGGTGGCCTTCGCCCAGCAGCAGCAAGCGGCGCTGCAGGACGTGGTGGCCACGCTCTCGGGCGAGGCGGATCTGGTGCGGCGGGTGGTGCGCGAGCTGGAGCAGGCGGACGTGGAGCTGACGCGGATGCTGGACGATCTGAAGGAGGGGACGACCGCCACCGGCTTCCGCGCGCTCAAGGGCAAGCTGTCCCTCCCCACCGCGGGCATCATCGAGGTGGGGTTCGGCAAGGTGATCAACCCGCGCTTCAACACCGTCACTGTGCAGAAGGGGGTGGACATCCGCGCCGCGGCGGGAACGCCCGTGCGCGCCGTGGCGCCTGGCACCGTCGTCTTCGCCGGCTCGCTGCGCGGCTATGGCAACCTGCTCATCCTGGACCACGGCAGCGGCTACCACTCGCTCATGGCCCACCTGGCCTCGGTGCTGCCCGAGGTGGGTGCGGAGATCCAGGCCGGCGAGGAGGTAGGCTCTGTGGGGGATACAGGCTCCCTCAAGGGGGCCTACCTCTACTTCGAGATCCGCAAGAGCGGGTTGGCCGTGGACCCCAGGCCTTGGTTCTCCAAGGGGTCTTGACGCGCTGCATAAAAACCAAGGGCCCATTAATGTAGGGGCTGGACCCTTCACAGGAGCGAGCGAGCCCGGTGGACCTCTTAGGTGGTGTGCAGAAGGTGATGCGCCACATGCTGGTGGTGCGTGGCGTGGAGTCCAAGGTGGTATCCGTCGCCGGCCAGTCCGTGCACATGTACGAGCTGAAGGGGCAGGGGAAGGGGCCGCCGGTGGTACTCGTCCACGGCCTGGGAGGCTCCTCCAACGGCTTTGCCGGAGTGTTCTTCGGGCTGGGCAAGCGCTTCTCGCGGGTGCTGGCGGTGGATCTGCCCGGACACGGCTTCTCCGCCGAGTACTGCGGTGGGCCCGTCTGTGTGCGAAGCCAGTTCGACGTGCTGCGCCTCTGGTGCGAGCAGGTGGTGGGCGAGCCGGCCTTCGTGGTGGGCAACTCGCTGGGAGGGGCCATGGCCGTGAGGCTCGCCGCGGACCACCCGGAACTCGTCCGGGCGCTGGGACTGGTGGCTCCGGCCGGGGCCGCGCTGGCGCCCGAGGCCTTGGAGGCGGTGCTGGCCAACTTCAACGTCCGGACACCCTCCGAGGCGCGCGCGCTCACCCGGCGCCTCTTCCACAAGCCGCCCCTGCCCGTGATGCTCTTTGCCGGTGAGCTGAAGAAGTTCTATGGCACGGCCACGGTGCAGGCTCTGGCGGCCGAGGCCCGTGCCACGCGCGAGAGCCTCACGCCCGAGATGTTGCAGGGCCTGAAGATGCCCGTCCTGCTCGTTTGGGGGGGGAGCGAGCGGCTGCTGCCCGCCGAGACGCTGGAGTACTACCGGGCCCACCTGCCCCTCCATGCCCAGGTGCGCGTGGTGGAGGGCTTCGGGCACATCCCCCAGGTGGAGCGGCCCGACGAGCTCGTGGCCCAGTTGGTGCGCTTCGCGGACACAGCAGGGCTCTAGGGGCGGTGTAGACTGGCGGCGCTACTCCTGGAAAGGACGCACCTCGTGAACCGCCTGCTCCACTCGTGGCGTGTGGCGCTCGCGGCGGGCTTGCTGCTCGCCGTTCCCACCGCGCGCGCGGACCGCGAAGACACCACCTACAAGAACCTGGAGGTGTTCGCGCGGGTGCTCTCCTACGTGGAGAACAACTACGTGGAGACGGTGGATCAGCGCCGGCTCATGCATGGCGCCATCAAGGGCATGCTCGAGACGCTGGATCCACACACCCTCTTCATGCCGCCAGAGGTCTTCAAGGAGATGAAGATCGACACCTCCGGCGAGTTCGGAGGGCTGGGCGTCGAGATCGCTCGCAAGGGTGAGAGCCTCGTCGTGGTGGCGGCCATCGACGACACGCCCGCGGCGCGCGCCGGCCTGCGCCCAGGGGATGAGATCCTCCGCATCGACGACGAGTCCACCCAGGGGAAGGACTTGCCCTGGGCGCTTCAGAAGATGCGGGGCCCTGCGGGCAAGCGGGTGCTGCTCACCATCATGCGCGACGGCTTCAGCGCGCCGCGAGAGATCGCCATCATCCGGGACCACATCCGGATTGTCTCCGTGGAGGGCTCGCTCTACGGCGGCATCGGCTACGTGAAGGTGAAGAACTTCCAGGACCGCACGGACCTGTACCTGCGCAAGGAGCTGGACCGGCTGCGAGGGCTCAATGGCGGCAAGGAGCTGCGGGGGCTGGTGCTGGATCTGCGCAACAACCCGGGCGGGCTGCTGGATCAGGCGGTGGCGATCAGCGATCGCTTCCTCCCGGGCAGCTTGGCCATCGTGACGACAAAGGGCCGCAACGGCGCCAACGCCACCGAGGAGCGCAGCAAGGATCGGGACACGGAGAGCAACTACCCGCTGGTGGTGCTCGTGAATGCGGGGAGCGCCTCGGCCTCGGAGATCGTCGCCGGCGCGCTGCAGGACCATGGGCGCGCCGTCATCATGGGCACGCAGACCTTCGGCAAGGGCAGCGTGCAGACCGTCATCGAGCTGGAGGACGGCTCCGGGCTGAAGCTGACCATCGCGCGCTACTACACGCCCCACGGCCGCAGCATCCAGGAGCGGGGCATCACCCCGGACTTCAGCGTCCCGGAGGAGCCGGGCGGCAAGCCAGGCCGAGAGACGCGGGAGAAGGACCTGGAGCGCCACTTCAAGGCAGAGCCCGTGGTCTCGGCCCCCGAGCAGGCGAGCAGCCCTCGGGCGCTGCCTGCCAACCTCAAGCCGTGGGATGTCACTGCAAAGCTGAAGGACCCGCCCCTCAAAGTCGCGCTGGAGTACCTCCACTCCGTGGCTGGATCCGAACAGAGCGGCTCGCCCCGCGCGGGTAATACGGAGCGGTAGCGTTACTCGCTGGCTTTTCGCCGGGCAGTCCGCTTAATGGTCGGCGCATGGTGGAAAGCGTGATGCGACGACCCTGGAACCGCGTGCTTCAGTCGGCGCTGAGTGGCCTGCTGGTGGGCCTGCTCGCCTCCGGTCCGGCTCTGGCGCAGCAGCCCGCGGTGCGCTTGCTGCCGCGCGTGCTCCCGGCCGCGGCGGCGCCGAAGCTCACCGTCCTGGTGGTGCCACTCGATTCAGCGGCTCAGGCCCAGCTGCCTCGGCTGTCGTACTTGGCTGAGCAGGCGGTGGCGGGCGCCGGGCGCTTCGAGCTCGTGCGCCTGGCCGATGCGCTGGATGCGTCAGGCGCTCGTGAGCGCGAGGCGAAGGCCGAGGAGGCCGCCGCGGCGTTCGCCGAGGGCCAGAAGGCCTATGACGAGCTGGACACGCAGAAGGCGCTCCAGCAGTTCGACACGGCGGCCAAGCTCTACGAGCTCAGCGATCTGTCCCGGCACTACCCGGAGCTGGCCCGGGCGCGAGTGATGAAGATCGCCTCCTACGTGGCCAACGGTGACAACAAGGCGTTCGCGCGCGAGCTGAAGGAGGTGCTCGCCCGCAACCCTCACGCCGAGTTCTCTCCCAACTACTTCCCGCCGGACGAGCTCGCCCTCGTCGAGAAGACGCGCAAGACCATCCTTGCTGATGCCACCAGGACCCTCGAGGTGAAGACGGGCGACGTACCGGCTCAGATCTTCGTGGACGGGCAGTTCAAGGGCACCTCGCCCTCGAAGCTCCAGGACCTCACCCCCGCCGAGCACTTCGTCACGGCCATCGCGCCGGGCTATTCACCAGCCCAGGGGAAGTTCCGAGGCGAAGCGAGCCTCACCCTCCAGCCCGTGCCGGCCGAGCCGCGCCTGAGGGCGTGGGTGGAGCGGATCTCGAGCGATCCCCTGGGCGAGGATCGGGATGCGGCACTCCGGGAGCTGGGCACCCTTGCGGGGACGCAGCAGGTGCTGGCGCTGCTGGTGCGAGGCACACCCGGGGCGGTGCCTCAGGACGCCATCGCGCTCCGCCTGGACGTGTCCGATGGCCACAACCCGGGCTATGCGGCGGCTCCCCTGCCGCTCGCGGGCGAGGTGATGGATGCGGGGCTTCAGTCGCTCCTCGCCGCCGTGCTGAAGGCGGACGCGCCGCGCAAGGACGGCCCCGTGAAGCACTACGTCACCGCCGGGCCAAGCGCGGGGCGCCGGACGGCAGGGTACGTGCTGCTGGCCACCGGCGCGGCGCTCGTGGCGGGGGGCGTCTACTTCGGTCTCGAGGCCTCCTCCAAGTCGGATCAGTTCAAGAGGACGCCCCAGAGGGATTCGCGCGCGAAGCAGCTCAGCTCGGACGGAAAGAAGTTCGCGCTCATCGCCGATGTGGGGATCCTCGCCGGCCTCGTCTCGGCGGGCGCGGGCACCTGGCTGGCCTTCCTGGGAGGCGGGGGCGGTGGAAAGGCCGAGGCGCGGAAGAGCCCCTCGGAGCCTCGCTCTTCGCCAGCACGCGAGATTGCGCCCACGACTCGGCCCGCGGACAAGCCTGCGACGGCGCCCGCCGGCCAGCCCGCGGACAAGCCTGCGACGGCTCCTGCCGCGGCCGACAAGGCCGCGACGGCTCCTGCTCCCCAGGGCAAGCCTCCCACTCGTGCGGAGGAGGAGAAGCGCAAGCGCGAGGAGGCGGCGAAGGGTGCGGAAGAGGAGCGGCTCAAGCGTGCGGAAGAGGAGCGGCTCAAGCGCGAGGAGGAGGAGCGCCTCAAGCGCGAGGGCAACGACAAGCGCAAGCAGGAGGAGCAGAAGCGGAAGCAGGAAGAGGAGCGGCTCAAGCGCGAGGAGGAAGACCAGCGCAAGCAGTTGGAAGAGAAGCGCAAGCGCGAGGAAGAGGACAAGCGCAAGCGTGAGGAAGAGGACAAGCGCAGGCGCGAGGAGGAGGACAAGCGCAAGCGCGAGGAGGAAGAGAAGAAGAAGCGGCCCCCGCTCGACGAGGACGATCTCCGGAACTACTAGCCATGCGCTCTCATCCACTCCCCTGGTTGCTCGCAGTGCTGTCCCTGCTGTCAGCCTGCAGCCTGCTCGTTGATTTTGATCCCGAAGGCCAGCCTTGTGACGGTGGGAGTCAGTGCCTCCCGGAGTACGTGTGCACCAACTCGCGCTGTGTCCCCCCTTCTGGCGGGGATGGAGGCACGGGAAGCTCCAGCCTCTGCGAGGACCCCACGGGCTGCCCCGAGCTGCCTGCCGAGGCCCACTGAGCCGCGTCTGCCTGCCTGCCCGGCCCGCGTGGCCCTTCAGCCGCGCCGTGGCTGGCCGGCCGCAAGCTACAGACCTGTAAGTCCGTGAAATTAAAGGGTTAGCCCCACTCACGCTGGCAGTTTTCGTGACCTGTAGCACGAGTGGTGTTGGCATCCCGCGTGCTGAGGAACGGACCCAGGAGGAAGCACCAACATGGGCAAGCGCGTCGGAGTGTTGATGGGCGGGTGGGGCGAGGAGCGGGAGATTTCACTGAAGACTGGCGAGGCGGTGGTGGCCGCGCTGGAAGAGCAGGGCCACACCGTGACCCGCGTCTTCGCCGGACCGGGGCTGGACCGGGTGCTGCGGTCGGCGGAGCTGGACGTGGCCTTCCTGGCGCTGCACGGGCGGATGGGCGAGGACGGCAAGGTGCAGGGACTGCTGGAGCTGCTCGAGCTGCCCTACACGGGATCTGGCGTCATGGCCTCCGCGCTGGCGATGAACAAGCCGTTCGCCAAGAAGCTCTTCCGGCTGCACAACCTGCCCACGCCCCAGGGCTACCGCATCGGCCGCGAGGAGCTGGCCACACTCCAGGAGCGCCATGGCGATCTGGGCTTCCCGTGCGTGGTGAAGCCGGCGTGTGGCGGCTCGTCCGTGGGTCTGGCCTTGGTGAACGAGCCCGAGGCGCTGGCCTCCGCGGTGGCCGAGGCGTGTCGCTACGGCGGCGAGGTCCTGGTGGAGCGCTTCGCGCGCGGCCGAGAGGTGACGGTGGGCATCCTCGGCGGTGAGGTGCTGGGAAGCTGCGAGATCTCCTACCCCCGCGAGGGCTTTGACTACGAGGCCAAGTACAAGGGCGGGGCGCGCTACTTCCTCCCGCCGCGGCTGTCTCCCACGCGGCTGGCCAATGTGGAGCACCTGGCGCTCGCGGCGTGGCAGGCGCTGGGCTGCCGCGGCTACGGCCGGGTGGACCTCATCTGCTCGGATGAGGACAACGACGTCGTCCTCGAGGTCAACACGCTGCCGGGGCTGACGCCCATGAGCCTGCTGCCGAAGATCGCCGCGCAGCGGGGCATCACCTTCCCGCAGCTGTGCGAGCGCATCCTCACGCTCGCCACCCGCGACGAGGCGGGGGTCACCGAGGCACCCGAGCGGGCCACGGTTCAGCCCGCGCCGCGCCGCGCCGTGGGCGGCTGAGCCAGGGGAGGGGATGAGTTCCCCTTCCACGTCCCCTGGACCGGCAGCGGGTGGTGGAAGTCCATTGCAGGGAACCCGGGGCACGAGTGCTCCCGGGCGTTCAATGGAACCCGTCCGGGAGGCGCCTCGAGTCAGCGCGGTCAGCCTTCGCGACGAGCACCTCGTGGAGCAAGGCCAGGAGTACTGCGCAGAGGGCAATCCAGGGTGCGATGACCACCAGGCCGAGCCGCTCACCCAGGAAGCCGGCAATGCTCGGGATGATCGCGACGCCCGCCGTCCCGGCGCTGACCTGGAAGCCCACCGCATGAGGAGCGGCCTTCGCGCCCACCCGTCGAGGCGTCTCGGCCATGAGGGCCGGAAAGATGGGCGCGAGCGCGAAGCCCAGCACCGCCAGCCCGACTGCGCCCACCCAGGCCGGTAGCCCCGGAGCGGCGAAGACGAGGGCACCCACGACAGCTGCCGCGGTGCCGAGCCTGAGCAGCCGGACGGTGCCCACCCGCTCGACGATGAAGCCGAGCACGATGCGCCCGGCCAGAAGACTTGCCCAGTAGACGCTGACCCACGTCCCGGCCGTGGCGGTATCCACGCCGCGAGCCTCGACGAGGATCGTGTAGCTCCACTGGCCCGCCGCGACTTCAATCCCCGTGTAGACGAAGAAGAGGGTGATCTGCAGCCAGACACGGGGATGGCGCAGCACCGTCCATCCGCTGAGCATGCGCGGTGCCTCTCGTGGAGCCTCCGTGCCAACCGAGCCCTGCGAGTTGTGGCTCCACTGTCGGCGCGTCGCGATGAAGGCCACCGCGAGCACCCCCAGGCCTCCGCTGATGACGGCATATCCCGTTTGCCACCCCGCACCGCTCGTGAGGATGACGGTCATGATCACGGGCCCGAGCGCAGCGCCGGCACTGTACGCGGCATGCAACCAGGTCATGTGGCGCGCCCCAAAGTGGTGGGCGGCGTAGGTGTTGAGCCCCGCGTCGATCGCTCCCGACCCGAAGCCGACGACGCACGCCGAGGCCAGGAAGAGGACGAAGGCCGGCGCCGAGCCGTAACCGGTGACGCCGAGCGTGACGAGCGCGGTGCTACCGGCGAGGAGCCCGCCGATACCGGCCACGCGGATGAGCCGGCCCGCCAACATCCCCGAGAGGAAGTAGGTGACGGCGCCTGCGGCCAGCGGGGCGCCCAGCGCGGCTTGAGGAAGGGCAAACGCCTCGCGCAGGGACGGCCAGGCGACGCCGAGAACGCTGTCCGGCAGCCCCAGGCTGACGAAGGCCAGGTACGCCAGCACGAGGAGGGCAGGTCGCCGTCGAGTGGCCTCCGCCATGGGTGGGGACTCGGTCGGATGGCTCATCGAGGAGAACCTGGTGAGGCAGAGGTAGCATACGGCCGCTCAGGAGGCGTGCATTCTGCCAAGCATTCGCTCGCGGTGCGGTTGCCCTTGTTGTTTCATAGGTTGAAGTTCTTACAACCTGGACCGAATGGGAGAGGGCCATGCGCGGGATCCTTGTCTTCGCAGCCACCGTGACGCTGGTCGCCGCCACCGAGGCCTATGGCCAGGAACGCGCCTCCAGTGGCCAGCGCCCGCCTGTCGAGACCCAGCCTCCCGAGGCCCGCAACCAGAAGCCAGCCGCGCCCGGCCAGACCCGCGCACCGCAGCCTGCGAAGCAAGCCTCCGTCCAGACCCAGGCTGTCGCGAAGGGGCTCGAGCGCCCCTGGGCGCTGGAGTTCCTGCCTGACGGGCGCATGCTGGTGACCGAGAAGCCGGGGCGCATGCGCATCGTCGACGCGCAGGGCCGTCTCTCGGAACCAGTGCGCGGTCTGCCCGAGGTCTTCGCCGAACGTCAGGGCGGCTTGCTCGACGTCGCTCTCGATCCCGACTATGCGAAGAATGGCCTGATCTACTGGAGCTACTCCGAGCCTCGCGAGGGTGGCAACGGCACGGCGCTGGCTCGGGGACGTCTGGTGACGGGCCGCCAGCCGCGCGTCGAGAACGTCCAGGTGATCTTCCGGCAGCAGCCCACCTTCCAGTCCGGCCTGCACTTCGGTTCTCGCCTGGTCTTCGCGCCAGACGGCACACTCTTCGTCAGCCTGGGCGAGCGTTCACTGCCCCAGTCCCGCGTCAGGGCCCAGGATCTCGACAGCACCTTCGGCAAGGTGGTGCGCATCCATCCGGACGGCTCGATTCCGAAGGACAACCCACTGGTGGGCCAGAAGGACGCCCGGGCCGAGATCTGGTCCTACGGTCACCGGAACATCCAGTCCGCCGCGCTCGACCC
>NZ_DASPHO010000008.1:0-5002 GCF_035629615.1 Hyalangium sp.
GGCGCCTACTCCACCCGCCGCACCAAGGGCAGCTTCCCCGTCAGCACCTCGCCCAGCTGGCTCACCTGCTCCACGGGGACGCCCTTGAAGTCCAGCACCGCCTTGCCCTTCTGGTTGCGCACGCTCACCTTGACGAGCACCGCCTGGGTGAAGCGGCCCTTCACCGCCTCGCGGTACTGGTCCGCCAGCTCCACCGCCTCCGCCGGCAAGGGCTTGGTGGATCGTCACTTCCAACCAGTTGGAAGTGGCCACTCGCCGCCTCCCCCAGTTGGAACCGGGTGCACATCATCACTTCCAACCAGTTGGAAGTGGCCACTCGCCGCCTGTATGTGAGCCTCCTCATGAGGCACCCGCTGCCTGCTGGGGATCTGTCCGGCCAGGGCACCCTGGTGGCCTGCAAGCATAGCCCTGGTGATCCAGGATCGGTTCATCTCCAGCCAGCACCTCCAGGTGACGCGGCGCGAGGCGGGCTTCCACGTGCGGGACTTGAACTCCACCAACGGCACGTTCCTGGAGGGCGTGCGCCTCTTCGAGGCGGAGCTACCGCTGCACACCGTGCTGCGTGTGGGCGAGGAGACGGAGCTTGTCTTCGAGCCCGTGTCCCAGGGACAGCAGGAGCCGTCCTTCCACGGCATCGTCGGCACCGAGCCGGCTGTGCGGCAGCTCGTGGAGCTCATCAAGAGGGTGGCGCCCTCCAGCGCCGTGGTGACCATTCTGGGCGAGTCCGGCACGGGCAAGGAGTGGGGCGTCGGCCAGGGGGAGGATTGAGGACTGCGAGGGAGCAGAAAACCCAGCAGCCCTTGAGCGCGAGCGCTGCAAGCGTGCCTTCGCTTGGCTGTCTTGGAACAGATATGCAATATTCATATGAATGACCCCCCGGGCTCTTGACTGCAAGGCACTTGCACCTCTCGCGATGCTCCTCCTCTGGAGTGGGTGTCAATGGTTCAAGCCGGAGGAATCTCAAGCGCCACACTCGGAGAAGGCGGGCCATTCCGGGGGAGTCACGCCAGACGCCGCGAGCACTCATTTTGTTCATGACGGAGGAAGCTCTCATTCAATGAGCACGGCTTTGGAGGCCTGGGAGGCCCCATTCTTCGACAACCAGCTGATCGCGTTGGCTGGCGAGATCGATATCTACAATCGCTACGTCTCGGCTGTCATGGTCTCTGTGAAGTTCAGTGAGGGAGAGAGAAGCCGATGCAGTGGCATGATCCTCGATCATCGCCTTGTCTTGACGGCTGGGCATTGCGTTTGTAGCCGGAGAAGAGCACCCATCGCAGGAAAGGGGGCCCTCATCAACGCAGCCGCATGTGCGCAGACCGCCACCATCGAGACGGTTCTCTACAAGCCGTCCGAAGGAATCAGGGATGCTGCCGCCTCGAGCAGGGACATCTACAGCGGGGAAGTCCTCGCGCATCCCGAGCTCAAGATTCTTCTTGATGAGCAGGGCCGGGTCATCTCAAGCCATGCGGATCTCGCTGTCATCCGCTTGGACCCTCCCTTGAAGATGGAACTTCGGGCGATTTCGCTGGAAGAAGCAGCTGTCCAGCCAGGCGAGAGCATCATCGTGGTCGGCTACGGTTACGATGAAGTGGCTGATGCTTATGGGGGAGATCGCCGCTTCAGCAGAAACACGATCTCCAGAGTCCTGGATTCTGGCAGCGAGAGAGTTCTCGTTGAGCAAGCAGGCCAGAACAGGTACAGGGGCGACAGTGGCGGGCCGTGTCTTCGTGAAAGTGCCAGAGGCCCTGGGCTCGTCGGCATTTCCAGCAGGAACCTGGGTGAGGGTTCAACCTTCACGAGCCTTCATCCCTACCGGAGTTGGCTGAGAGCTCAGATTCAGGCCTTGCACGAAGCCGGTAAGCAAGGCCGTGACTTGCTACCTCATTGATGTGTTCATGATGAGAACAGAGGAGGCTCTGTGCGATACCGAAAAGCATCATTGGTTCTGGCTCTCGTGTCCATCGCGATCTCGTTTGTCTGCACTGGATGTAGCGGTCGCGCCGCAAGCTCAGTCCGGGAACCGCGCCAGTTTGGAAATGAGTTCTCCGTGGTGTCGGAGAGCATTGTAGACAGCGAGAACCACTATCTGTCCACGATCAAGGTCAAAGCGCCTATCTTCACGCCAGGAGTCGGGCACATCGTAAAGGAGTGTAGCGGTGTGCTCATCAGTGATCGCCTGGTCCTGACAGCGGGCCACTGCGTGTGTAATGAGCGAAAGCCCATCGCGCCAGAATCCCCCGACACGACCATCATAGACAGCAAGTCTCCATGTGTCGAAACAGTGTATGTCCAGTTACTGACTTATAGAACCGGAGAGCCACTCTCCAGTGACGGTAGTGTCCCAGCGGACGAGAGCAAACCCTACAGAGGCAAGGCGCAGGTTCATAAAGACATCAAGCTGATCTACAGGGGGATGGAGACGGAACCTGGCAAGACAGTCAATGCCACGATCTTTAGTCATGCAGACATCGCAACCATCTCCTTGGAGGAGCCGATCCTCGAAAAGGTGAAATACGTATCGCCCGCGAAGGAGGAGATCGGCCACAGCGAGAAGGTCGTCTTGGTCGGTTTTGGCCTTCCCTATCTGGGCGGCGCTATTGGGAGGGATCGCCGCTATGGTGCGAACTACGTCGTCTCCAGAAGGGTAGATGGTGCCACATTTCACGTAGGGAAGCAGGGCGTTGACGTATCTGAGACGTACTCAGGCGAGGTGCCAGATACACGAATCACGTCAGGCTCCTACCTCACCTCGGGCGATAGTGGCGGGCCGTGTTTTCGCAATCTGGGAGACAAAGTGGAACTCGTGGGCATCGCGAAATCCGTCCGTGCTGGTACGTTGACACTCTCGGCATATACGAGTGTCTTCCATTATTTGGAGTGGTTGAATCAACGGATAGAGGAATCAAAAAAGGGATACAGCAACTAGAGCATCGATCAGTTTGAGATCGAGTGGTTTCGGGGGCTTACGAGCGGGATCGACAGCGGTGATGATGTCCTCTTCCATCACCATGGCGGGGGGTAACGGGTCCTCGCTCGTAGGGCCGAGTACGCGCCGGTTCATGCTGGCCCCCGTCAGCGAGTGAAGGACTTCCTCGAGTGCCTCGGGAGCTCCGTATGGGGCGCCAAGCGCAGCAAGGCCCGCTCGCAGATCCGCCTCCAGGGCAGCCGCCGACGGGTAGCGCTCTTCCGCCTTCCGCTGGATCAACCTGCGGATGATGGAGCGGAGCGGCTGCGCGAGCGGCTGGGTGAGCTCCTCCACGTCCTGTGGAGTGAACGTGGCAGCCCGCAGGATGCCGTCTTCCGCATGCTCCGGTAGGTCTGCCTCCATGGCTGTCATGGAGGCGTCTAGAACCTGTTCCCTTGCCTTCGGCGTGAGCGCCTTCGCCAAGTCGCTGGGCCGCGCGTTGGCCGTGCTGTAGAGGTGGCGCCAGGTGGCCAGCTCCAGCAGCACCAGCCCGAGTGAGAACAGATCCGAGCGCGGATCCATCTCTTCGCCGAGCAGCGCCTCGGGGGAGCAATAGAACACGTCTCCTTGAGGGCGCGGGAACGTCGTTGCCACTCGGCCCGGGAGCAGGGAGCGCGCGCGGGCGAAGTCCGTCAGCACCACCTCGCCCTCTGGCCCCAGAACGATGCGGGCGGGGTTCACGTCTCGATGAACGATGCCCAGCGGGGTGCCGCGCTCGGCCTTGCAGGTGTGCGCGGAGTGCAGGGCGCTGGCCACCTCAGCGCCCACGTAGAGGCAGAACGCGGGGGACAGGAACGCCTCGCGCATCATCGAATAGCTGATCAGGGTGTTGATCGAGGTGCCCTCGACACGCTCAGACACGACGTAGAGAACCCCCTGGACTTCATAGCTCCCGATGATGCGGGCGATCAGCCGCGCGCGCATCCTGGCCAGCGCTTCGGGATCGCTTGAAGTCGGCGGCAAGCTGCGGACGATGACTTCGCGCAGGCGCTTCTCGTTCGTGCGCTCCCAGGCCGGGACGGTCCTCTCCCCGAGCCTCGATTGCGCGAGCTCCTCGACCAACGGACGCGACAGATCCACCTCATACGAGAGCTCGCCGTGAGAGAAGAGAATCACGCCCGGGATGCTCCAGGGTTGTCGGGAGGTAGCCATACGGGAACGACTCCTCGCGGCGCGCAAAGGGGCACCGCGCTACGGAGCGAAACACTACCCGGAAGGTGCTGGGAGATTGAACGATGCTGGGGGTTGGGAGCCACGCGAGACTGCACTACAGCATCAGCGGAACGCCCCAGCAGGAGAGCCTAGCCGCTCGCGCGCTCCACCGGGCCCGGCTCAACGCCACTGCTCCCTCGCCATTGTGGTGGCCACCTTGTGTCCTACAGTGTGGCCGGGCTTCGAGCCCTCCTCCTTGTCCTCGCCCAGACGGCCACCCCCGTCTTGCAACTCGAGGCAGATCGGCACCGTGCGACCGCCTGGAAGGTGGGCGCGGACATAACGGCCATAGATGCGATCACCCGTTGTCCACAGGTGCCCCTCCAGCCGCATCCCCACAGGCGCCTTTCCTTCTGGCTCGAGCAGCGCACCCGTCACGGGACCATCCTTGAAAACGGCCAAGGGCTCCTCTTCATCGCTCCCCTTGGTCAAGTCCATCAGGATCAGGGGCCCCCGGTTGCTTTCCATTTTCCACCCCAGCTCTTTCATGGCCTTGACGGCTTCCTTGGGGCACTCCTCGGGATCCGGGCGCGTCTGCACACCGAGGCAGCCCGCTTGGAACCATGCGACAGAGGCCACGAGGAGCGCGCACCTCTGAGCCTTGGAGAGCACGCGCCGCTTGCTGGCCTCCTGGGCCTGCTGCGGGTTGGGTACACCGTTGGTGAGCGTCGGGGAAGTGTCGGGCTGCTTCACGGAAGGGCTCGCCTCCTTCTGGGTAGGAAGAGGCGAGGGTAACCGAGTGGGGCGGCTTGTCGGCTTTTCGGCCAGCGCGCTTGCGGGCGGGGGCTGAGCCGCTGGTGCGCTCTGGGCCACAGGGGGCGG
>NZ_DASPHO010000009.1:0-22848 GCF_035629615.1 Hyalangium sp.
CAACAGCCCCACGGTGACGAAGGGCTCCACCACCTCCGCCACGAGCCCCTGGAGCGCGGGATTGAGCCGTGTGACGAGCCAGGCCATGACCCACAGCTCGCCCAGGCCGACGATGACCCCCAGGGGCCCGATGCCGGTGAGCCCGAAGCGGTGGATGAGCCAGGTGCCCAGCGCCCACTTCGAGACGCCGACGCCCACTGTGACGGCGAGCCGCTCCCAGGGGCGCGCTCCGGCATTCTGCGCGGTGGCCAGCAGGCCGATCAGGGTGACGAGGATGCACTCCACGCTGAACCACTGCACGAGCGGGACGGCGGGCACCCAGCGCTCCCCGAACAGGAGCGGCACGGCCACCGGCACGGCGAGCACGGCCAGAGGGATGAGCAGGCAGAGCGTGGCGGACAGGCGCCGCAGCGAGGTGCGCAGGTAGTCCGCGAAGCCCACGGGGTCATCCTGCAGCCGGCAGTAGGTGGGGAAGGCCACGCGGTTGAGGATGGTGCTGAGCATGATCGGCGTGGAGGCCAGGGCCCAGGCCCAGTTCACGAGGCCCACCGCGTCCTTGCCCAGCAAGCGTCCCACCACGAGGGGCACCCAGCCCGCGGTGAAGGCGGCCACCAGCGGCGGGAGCTGGAATGCCAGCCCGACGCCCAGCAGCCGCCGGATGATGGAGCCATGGAACGTGAACCGGGGCCGCCAGGGGGACGCATGCCAGATGCACAGCAGCCCCACGGCCCCCCGCACCAGTCCTCCACCCACCAGGGACCAGGCTCCACATCCCAACGCCGCCAGACCGATGGTGGTGAACACCTGCGCCAGGTTCTCGATGAGCTCGGCGCGCGCGATGACGGAGAAGGCCAGCTTCCGCTCCAGCGCCATGAGGGGAATGATGCGCAGGGAGAAGAAGTACAGGCCTCCGGCCAGGACGTAGATCATCGGCAGGGCCTGGGAGCCCAGCGCGTACCCCGCGACGAGCTGGGGAGCCAGCACGATGACGATGGCGGCAATGACGGCCGTCAGCGCCTGGTGGCCCCAGAAGATCGTGGAGGTCTCCTCCGCGGTGGGCTCATGGGGCTGGCGCACGAGGGCGGCGCTGAGGCCCAGATCTCCCAGGTAGGCCCCCAGCGTGGCTGCATAGGAGACGATGCCAAAGAGGCCATAGTCATCCGGGAACAGCAGGCGCGACAGAACCAGGGCGCTCACCACGCGCAGCCCCTGGGAGGCCAGGGTGCGGGCAGCCAGGACGAGCACGCCCTTCTGGGCTCGAGCCTTCACCTCGGAGGGGGTGACTTCTGGAGTGGCGGTGGCGTTCATCCGGAGCCCGGCCGCGCCCACCAGGGCGTGCAGCGCGCGCGAGAGCCGGATGCTAACGGTGGCCCCCCTTGCCCTCAAGCACGAGGCGCCTGCCCGCCCTCCTTTCGAGAGGGGGCCCTGCTCCAGGCCGCGCGATGCTTTGACACCCCTGGAGTGCGAGGACTACGGTCCGCGCCGCATGCGACCTGGCGGCATCCTGCACTTCCTCCGGCGCGAGGTGCTGGTGGGCGAACACGAGGTGTTCCTCCGCACCTTGCGCGAGGCGCTCGTGGGCACGTGTGAGAGCGTGCTGGACGTGGGCTGTGGGTTCCGCTCGCCGATCCGGTCCTTCTCGCACCTCCTCCCGCGCACGGTGGGCGTGGACGGCTACGACAAGGCCATCGAGCGCAGCCGCGCCGCGGGGATCCACCAGGAGTACCACTGCATGGATCTCCTGAAGGTGGGGGAGGCCTTCGCGCCCAAGAGCTTCGACGCGGCGATCGCGATCGACGTCATCGAGCACTTCGACAAGCCGGACGGCTACCGGCTCCTGGAGACGCTCGAGTCCATCGCGCGCAAGCGCGTCATCCTCTTCACGCCCAACGGCTTCCTGCCGCAGGACGAGTGGGATGGCAACGCGCACCAGCACCACCGCTCGGGCTGGGAGGTGTACGACTTCGAGCTGCGCGGCTACCGCGTCATCGGCATGAGCGGGTGGAAGCCGCTTCGAGGTGACTACGCCCTGCCCCGCATCCGTCCGCGCCCGCTGGGAGGCTTCGTGTCGCGGCTCACCGAGCCCTTCACCGCGCGGTTCCCCAAGCATGCCTTCCAGCTCATGGCCATCCGGGACATGGAGGCCCCCTGAGCCGTCCCCGCCCCGCCGTCGCGGCCTCGGAAGTCGCCTGGCACCTGCTCACGGGCGAGTACCCTCCCCAGCCCGGCGGCGTCAGTGACTACACGCAGCTGATCGCCCGGGAGCTGGCACGCCGAGGCGCGGAGGTGCACGTGTGGGCCCCCGGTGAGGCGGGCGAGGCGCACGAGGACGGCCTCACCGTGCACCGCGCCCCGAGCCTCTTCACCCCCGCGGGCCTGGTGAGGCTCTCTCGGGGACTGGACCGCTGCCGGAAGCCCCGGCGATTGCTGCTCCAGTATGTGCCGCACGCGTTCGGCCTGAAGGCGATGAACGTGCCCTTCTGCGCCTGGTTCGCCGCACGCCGTGGAGACGAGCGCTGGGTCTTCTTCCACGAGGTGGTGTACCCGTGGAGCCTGGGAGCTCCGCTGCGCCACCAGCTGCTCGCCGCCACCACTCGGGTGATGCTGCGGCTGGTGGCCAGCGCGGCGGATCGGACCTTCGTGTCCATTCCCACCTGGGCCGAGCACCTGCCGACGCGGGTCCGCCGCCACACCGAGTGGCGTCCCGTGCCCAGCAACTTCCCGACAGAGGTGCCTCCCGAGGCTGTGGCTCGCGTCCGCGCCGAGCTCGGCGAGGGACTCCTCCTCGGACACTTCGGCACCTATGGCATCGCCACCTCGGAGCCACTGGGGCGCGTGCTCGTCCCGCTGCTGCGCGCCGATCCTCGCCGCCGGGGGCTGCTGCTGGGCCGGGGCAGCACACCCTGGCGGGAGGGACAGCTCCGGAACCACCCGGAGCTGTCCGGGCAGCTCCTCTCACGAGACTCCCTGGCACCTGACGCACTGGCAGCGCACCTCGCGGCGTGCGAGCTGCTCGTCCAGCCTTACTTGGACGGCGTGAGCACGCGGCGAGGCACCACGATGGCGAGCCTCGCCCTGGGCCGCCCGCTCGTCACCAACACCGGGCACCTCACTGAACCGCTGTGGCGAGAGCTGGACGCGGTGGCGCTGGTGGAAGGAACGGCTCCAGCGACGCTGGTGGAGGCCGCCGAGCGGCTGCTGGCCCGTCCCGAGGAGCGCGCGGCATTGGGAGCCCGAGCAGTCGAGGTGTATCGGGAGCGCTTCTCCCTGGAGCGCACCCTGGAGGTGCTGCTGAGCCCTGCCCCCACCGCGGGAGGTGAGCGCCCATGAGGACCGGGGCCCCGCTGAAGCTCGCGCTCCTCATGGATCCGCGCGAGGAGGGCTGGCCCAGCATGGATCTGGTGGGAGAGGCCCTGCTGGAGGGCCTGTCCGCGCTGCCCTCGGAGGTGGCGGTGACGGGGGTGCGCCCGCGGATGCCACGCCTCGTCCAGCGCCTGCCAGGAGTCCGCGAGCGCGCAGCATTCAACGCGGATCGGCTCCTCACACGCTTCGGCGGATACCCAGCGCGAGCGCTGCTGGCTCGCAACCAGTATGAGGCCTTCCACGTCGTGGACCACTCGTACGCGCAGCTCGTCCACGCCCTGCCCGCGCGGCGCACGGGGGTCTACTGCCACGACCTGGACACCTTCCGCTCGGTGCTCGAGCCGCACCGCGAGCCCCGCCCCGCCTGGTTCCGGCTCATGGCGCGAACGACACTCCTGGGCCTGCAGCGCGCGGCCCTCGTCTTCCACGGCACGCAGGCCGTGCGAGCCGAGCTGGTGGCCCACGGTGTAGTGGACCCGGACCGGCTCGTCTGGGCTCCTCCTGGAGTGTCGCCCGAGTTCCACCCAGAGCCCTCTCCGGCTGACACGAGCGAGTCCGTCCTCGCGCCGCTCGAGGGACGGCCCTACCTCCTGCATGTGGGCAGCTCCATTCCCCGCAAGCGCCTGGAGGTGCTCTTCGACATCTTCGCGGCGCTGCGAGGACGGCACCCGGAGCTGCGGCTCGTCCAGCAAGGTGGCGCGCTGACCCACGCCCAGCGTGAGCAGGTGGCACGCCTGGGCATCGGCGACGCGCTGCTGCAGCCTCCCAAGCTGGACCGAGCCACCTTGGCCGGACTCTACCGCCGGGCGCAGGCCGTGCTCGTCCCCAGCGAGGCGGAGGGCTTCGGGCTCCCTGTCATCGAGGCGCTCGCCTGCGGAGCCCCCGTGGTGGCCAGCGCGCTCCCTGTGCTGCGTGAGGTGGGGGAAGCCGCGTGTCTCTATTGCCCGGTCGGAGACGTGGCCGCGTGGGTGGAGACGCTGGACGCGCTGCTGTCCGGCCGGCAGCTCCCTCCTACTCGCAGGCTCCGGCTCGAGCACGCTCGGCGCTTCACCTGGCAGGCGCACACGCGCACAGTGCTCGAGGCGTACCTACGACTGCTCCAGCGCTGAGCTCGCGGGGGCTGATACGCTGTCGCTCTCTTCCTCCCATGGACCGCTCGCTCCCTGCCGATCCTCGCCGCTCTTCGCTCGATGCGTGCACCGGGCTGCGCTTCTTCGCGGCCATGGGCGTGGTCGGCTACCACTTCTATTGCCCTCCCTGTGAGCCGAGCGCGCCGTCATTCCTCGACAAGCTGTTCCAGGCGGGCTTCACCACGGTGAGCCTGTTCTTCGTCCTGTCCGGCTTCATCCTCGCCTACAACTACCTGGACGAGCGGGGAGGCTTCATCGGCACGGTGCGAGACTTCTACCGGGCCCGCTTCGCGCGCATCTACCCCATCTACCTGCTGGCGCTCGCGGTGGATCTCCCGCTGTTCCTCCGCTTCCTCCCGTCGGCCGAGCCTGCCGCAACTCCCGGCGAGGTGGCCCGCCTCTGCGCCGCCACGCTCACCCTCACCCAGTCCTGGCTCGAGCTGGGCCGCCCCACCTGGAACCTCATGGCGTGGACGCTCTCGGTCGAGGCGTTCTTCTACCTGGTGTTCCCCTTCCTCGGGCCCTGGCTGGCGCGGCAGGGTTCACGACGTCTGCTCGGCGTGGCCGCAGGTGCCTGGCTGCTCGGGGCGGCGCCCTTCCTCGCGGGGGAGCTCGCCTCGGTGTGGGGTGCGGACGGCGCCGCCTCGCTCGGGGTGCGCGGCCTGCGCGCGTGGAGCCAGCTCCCGCTCCAGCTCATCCCACCGACACGGCTCCCCGAGTTCGTCCTGGGCATGTGCCTCGGACTGCTGTTCTGCCGCAGGACGCGCCAGGGCAGCGAGGCCTGGCGCACGGTGGGCCTGCTCGCCACGGGCGCGGGGATTGTCACCGTCATCCTCCTGCTGCCCCCCAAGCCCTCACCACTGGTTCAGCTGGGGGTGCTCGTGCCGCTGTTCGCCCTGAGCATCTGGCTGCTCGCGTGCGGCATCGCCTGGAACGGGCTCAAGCTGGGGACACGCCCGCTCGTGCTGCTCGGTGGAGGCAGCTACGCGCTCTACCTGCTGCATGGCTCGATGATGGGCTACGCGCTCGCCCTCAACACACGCACCCTGTCCCTGCCCCACAACGTCGTCGCGCTGCTCCTGCTCCCCATCGCGGTGGCGGCCTCGATCCTCCTCTTCCAACGCCTCGAAGAGCCCGCCCGGCGCTGGCTACGCAAGTCTCACAGGGGAATTGCGAAAAGCAGCGCACTCGGGTAATACGGCTCTTGTCCCCCGTCTGGTGCGCTCGCCCCTCTAGCGCTTCCCTTGCGGCGGCAGTGGAAAGTTCGCCCTCCAGTGGAGCCCTGCTCCTGGAGCCAGCGACGAAAAGCGTCACCTCCTGACAAATTTTGGCATGTCGTTCACTCCCGCTCATCGGCGTGCGGCGCAGGTCTGAGTCCACAGTGAACGCACAGGGGCTCTGACGCACCGTGCAGGCCCACTGTGATCATGACAGCCCACGTGGATCCGATCGCGATCGCACTCCGCGTGGATCCAAGGCCGTTGGATCTCACACAACCTCCCTGGACGTGAAGAGCCGCCCCTTTTCGTCAGCGCGTGCGGGTGCTCGCGGCCCGGCGGATGGCTCGGCGCTTGCTCTCTCGTCAGGGCACTGAGTCGCAGGACCCTCTCAAGGAGCCCCCATGAGGAGCCGTCTTCAGCACCGTGGCTTCACCCTTATTGAGCTGATGATCGTCGTGTCGATCATCGGAATCCTGGCGAGCATCGCAATTCCGAGCTTCATGCGATTCCAGGGACGCGCCCGGCAGGCCGAGGTGGGAACGGGCCTCAAGAGCCTCTTCACCAGCCTGCGCACGCTGCAGCGCATGCCGCCCCAGGACATTCACGCCTCGGGCTTCGCGCCGGACCGCGGCAACCGCTACAGCTACCACCTGGAGAACGGCTGCACGACCTTCGAAGACCGCAGCGGTCCGCTGGTCGCCATCCACCCCTCGGACACGTGCATCGGCGCGGACACCTACCGGCACGTCACCTTCCCGAACACGTTCGCCGTGGTGCCGCCGGCCAGCGCCACGTGGACCGACCCCCCCCCCGGCATGGGCGCCAACGCGGGCATCTTCGGCACTGACGCATCCTGGGACTTCCTGGTGTACGCGGCAGGGGACGTGGACGGCACGCCCGGCGACGCTGCGGACACCTGGCTGATCGTCTCGTCGGAGGGAGAAGTCACTCCCGCGTGCCCGAGCACCGGCGGGGTGGCGGCGCACGTCGTCTCGGGCGAGCCGTTCAACGTCAGCAACGACGTGAACTGCAACTAGCGCCCGCGTCTGGCTTGACCGCCCGGTGCCGGTCTGATTCGGTCACCGGGCTTGCGCATCCTCTTCCTCAATCCCGTGGGAGTGCCAGGCGGGGCCGAGCGCGCGCTGCTGGATCTGCTGGCGTGCCTGCGCAAGCTTGACCCGGCGCTCTCGCTGCACCTGCTGGCCGGGACCGAGGGCCCCCTGCTGGACGAGGCCCGGGCGCTCGGCGTGGACTCCCGGCTCCTTCCCTTGCCCGAGCGGCTGTCCGCGCTGGGCGACAGCGGCCTGCGAGACCAGGGGGCACGGGCGCTGTGGGGCATGGCGCGCAGCCTGGCACCGACGCCAGGGTTGCTCGCCGGGTATCTGCGGGCGCTGCGCCGCGAGGTGCGGGCGCTGCGGCCTCACCTGCTCCACTCCAACGGCATCAAGACGCACCTGCTGAGCCCGGCGACCGTGGCCCTGCGCGTGCCGTGCGTGTGGCACCTCCATGACTTCATCGGCGAGCGTCCGCTGGTGCGCCAGGCGCTGCGGGCCCTGCGTCCCGTGGCGACGGCGGCCATCGCCAACTCCCGCGCGGTGGGCTTGGACGCCCGCCAGGTGCTGGGCTCCGTCCCCGTTCATGTCGTCTACAACGGTGTGGACGTGGAGCGCTTTGCGCCGGGGCCCGGGGAGGGCTCGCGCCTGGATGAGCTGGCGGGCCTGCCGCCCGCGCCGGTGGGGACCTTGCGGCTCGGGCTGGTGGCCACCTATGCGCGCTGGAAGGGGCAGGAGCTCTTCCTCCAGGCGGCGGCTCAGTTGCTGCAGCAGTGTCCGGGTTTGCCCGCGCGCTTCTATCTCGTGGGCGCGCCGCTCTACCGCACGCCGGACTCGCAGTTCTCCGAGGAGGAGCTGCGGGGATTGGTGAGTCAGCTGGGATTGCAGGGGCGCGTGGGGCTGGTGCCCTTTCAGCGGGAGCCCGCGGCGATCTACCGAGCGCTGGACGTCTTCGTCCATGCGAGCACCCGCCGGGAGCCCTTCGGCCTCACCATCGCGGAGGCGCTGGCCTGTGGGCGGCCTGCAGTCATCTCGCGCGCGAGCGGGGCGGCGGAGCTGCTCACCGAGGGGGTGGACGCACTGACGTTGCCTTCGGGAGACGCCGAGGCGCTGGCGCTGGCGCTGCGAACACTGGTGGAGGACGCGGAGCTTCGTGAGCGGCTGGGCCAGGCCGCGCGGAGGACAGCGGTCGAGCGCTTCTCTCGGGAGCGCTATGCCCGCGAGATCCTGAACCTCTATCGCACGCTCGTGCGCGCCGAAGGCTCCCCTTGAAGCGGCCACGCCGGTTGGTCAGCGTCTCGCACTCGTACGTGGTCACCCTGAACCGGCGACTGGCCAACGAGATGGCGCGGGTAGGCGCGGGGCAATGGGAGGTGACGGCGGTAGCGCCCCGCTTCTTCCACGGCGACTTGAGTCCGATCCAGCTCCAGCGCGAGCCGGGTGAGACCAGCCAGGTGGAGGGAGTGCGTGCGCTCTTCAGCCGGTCGGCGCATGTGTTCGTCTACGGCCCGGAGCTGCGCGAGAAGCTGACGCGCGGGGTGGACCTGGTGCACTCGTGGGAGGAGCCGTACGTGCTCGCGGGTGGGGAGGTGGCGCTGCTCACTCCGCGGCGTGTGCCGCTCGTGTTCTCCACGGCGCAGAACCTGTTCAAGCGGTACCCGCCGCCGTTTGCCCAGCTCGAGCGCTGGGTGGTGGCGCGCTCGGCGGGCTGGATCGCCTTCGGGGAGACGGTGAAGCAGAACCTCCTCACGCGGCCGGGGTATGCACAGCGTCCGTCGCGCTACATCCCCATGGGAGTGGACGTGGAGCTCTTCCAGCCGGACAGGGCCGCGGGCGCGGACTTCCTGAGGGAGCTGGGCTGGGAGCCAGCGGGAGCCCCAGTGGTGGGATACCTGGGGCGCTTCGTGCCGGAGAAGGGCGTGGAGCTGCTGCGGAAGGTGTTGGAGGGGCTCACCACCCCCTGGAGAGCGCTCTTCGTGGGCGGCGGTCCGATGGAGGCGAGCCTGCGCGCGTGGGGCGAGCGCCAGGGAGGGCGCGTTCGAGTCGTCACGGGTGTGCCGCACGCCCAGGTGCCGAGGGTGCTCAACGCCATGGATGTGCTGTGCGCGCCGAGCCAGACGACGCCCCGGTGGAAGGAGCAGTTCGGCCGGATGCTGGCGGAGGGGTTCGCGTGCGGCGTGCCCGTGCTGACGAGTGACTCCGGAGAGATTCCTCACACAGCGGGCGATGCGGGCCGGGTGCTGCCGGAAGCGGATGTGGCAGCCTGGACGGCGGCGCTGGCCGAGGTGCTGGAGAGCCCGGACCGCCGACGCGAGCTGGCCGCGCGGGGGCGCGCGCGAGCGATGACCCGGTTCGCCTGGCCGGTGGTGGCCCGCGAGCACCTGGACTTCTTCGAGTCCGTGCTCGGCTGACTCAGTTGCTCTTGGATTTCAGCTTCTCGCTCCGCACTCTGGACTTCTCCATGTGTCGGCGTATCCACTCCCGATGAAGGAAGGTGCTCGTAAAGACCGACCACGGCGCGGAGTCATTGCCCAGGTTCCCATACATGCTGATGATGCCCACGAGCCAGACCCCGTCTTCCCTCTGGGAAAAGCACGGCCCTCCACTGTCTCCCCGCTGAGCATGGGCTCTCTGCCCGTCGGGGCCTTCTCCCGCGAAGGCGAACACTCCATCCCGGATCTTGCCCTCGCGATCTTTTGGGTCCACCCGCGAGGAGAAGACCTTGACCATGTTCGTCCCGTAGTAGCGATCACCGATAAGCCCTGTTCCTTCCCGGAGGTCGGTCTTGCCGTAGCCGGCTGCGACGAGCAGATCCCCCACCTCAACCTCTCTCCTGGGAGGAACTTTGAACGCCATGGACGCGCCACGGATAGGCTGGGTCAGATGGATGGCGGCAAGATCCGACTTCGATTCGAGCACTTCATCTCTCGAGTTGATGACGCTCTTGTAGTGCTCATGGATGTCAACCTCCACCTCACCCTTGGATACCTCGTACCGCGGCGAGACGGACGAGCCATAGCGAACGGCCTTCACCGCGCTCACACTCTTGACGCAGCTCGCGCTCTTTCTGTGGATGACCTGCTCGCCCGAAGGGCGATTCTTCATGCAGAAGCAATGAGCCGCGGTAAGAACGAGGTAGGGGTTGAGGAGGACACCACTGCAGAACTGAAGCCCATCCTCACTGAACTCAACACGGACAGCCGACGGATACGAATCCTGTACATCCTTCGAGCCATCGGACATCGCATATCGCGCTCCGGAGTATGGATGCACGGTCTCCAGCCCAGCCCCTACGGCATAAGCATGGCTGTCAAAGCGCTCCTGGAGGTTCTCTTGTCCACGCGGCGGGGCACCTGAACACCCCATACTTGCCAGCCAGGCCAGACCGGCCACTGACAGATTCGCGCGGGCGCTCATTGCCGTTCTTCTTGGGTCGCGGCCGCGTGCTGGACTTCGGCGCGCAGCCAATCCCGATGGAAAAACGTGCTCACGCATGATGCCCCTCCGCCAGAAGCCCAGCTCGAGACACCCACGAGCCACTGGCCGCTTTCATCTTCGCGAAAACAAGACCACCCATTGTGATGGGCATGAACATCCACTCCTTGCTGGGCGTATGAAAATCTCTCGTCCGCTGGCGAAGAGGCTCGGGTCACCTTGTTCCCTCTGAAGTAGCGCTGGCCGAAGATCTGTTCGACTGCGCCGTCATGACCGTAGCCTGCGGTCACAAAGGGCTCGCTGGTCTCGACCTCGGAATCCAAGAGCCGAGCATGAAGCGTCCCGCTCTCGACAGGTGTCTCCAAGAGGATGACAGCCAGATCTGCACGGCTTGTAACCACGGACGATTGAGCGTCGAAGCGGAGTTCAAGACCGGGATGAGGCCGCACAGTTCCCGCGTACGCCTGCACCTTCATATCCGCAGTGTGCGGGTCGTGCACCGTGCCATAGACGACCGTCATCACGAACGCACGCTCAGCGCACGATGTCCTGTTGATGAGCTGCATGCTCTCGTTGGCGGGGCCTGCTTCTTTCGACCTACAGACACAACTCGCTGCTGTCAGTGCGAGGCGTGAACCGATCAACACGCCACTGCATTGCGCTCCCTCCTTCGGGTCGCCGGTCGTCACCATCACCGCTGATGAATAGCGATTCCTGACGTCCACCTTCCCGGCGTAGCTCAACACGCTGACGTCCACCGGTCCCAGATCCTCCGCTCGAGGACGAAGCCTGGCACCGGCCGTCATCGACCCCAAGGACGGGATTTCCGGAGGATCGATCGATGCCCCCTCGCTCTTCTCTAGAGTCTGAGGCTGCGCCTTCTCCTCGCCCGAGGCACAGCCGTCACAGGCCATCGTCCATGGCGTGATGAACAGCAACACCCAGGAGAGTGCCAGCCGGGAGAATATGGGTCCTTCGATTTGCGCCAGGAGGGCTCCGCTGAAGTGCTGAGTATACAGGCCGGCTACCGCGCTCGCTGTCGCTCCAGCAGGTCCACGATGGCGGCGGCCATTCCGTCCCACGTCTGCGAGCGCAGCGTCTCTGCCAGCTTCGCGGCGTCAGGAGCCAGCTGCGCCTCCCGTGTCCGCCAGTCCTCCAGGCGCCGCACCAGCTCCTCGACGTCGTTCGGCTTGTCGATCAGCAGGTCTCTCAGCCCGACCGGGTAACGCTCGGCCACCCCCGCCGTCCGGCTCACCAGGGCCGGCAGGCCCGTGCACAGCGCCTCGTGGACGCCGAGCCCGTAGGCCTCGTAGCGCGTGGGCGCTACCAGCAGGTCCGCGGCCGCCATCAGCTCGGACACATCCTTGCGAAAGCCCAGGAACTGGATGCGCTCGCCCAGCTCGCGCTCGCGCGCCTCGCGCTCCCAGACCTCGCGCTGCGCCCCCACGCCCACCACCTTCAAGTCCACGCTCCAGTCACCGCGCGCGCACAGCCGCACCCACGCCGGGAAGACCGTGTCGAACCCCTTACGCTTGTCTCCCAGCGCTCCCACGAACAGCGCCACCCGCCGGCCCTCGGACCACCCCAGCGCCGCGCGCGCCTCCCGCCGCTCCTCGGACGTGCGCGGGCGGAACCGCTCCGGATCGATGCCGTAATAGATGACGTGGACGCGCTCAGGAGAGGCCCCCGTGGCCACCACGAGATCCTCTTTGGTCCGCTCCGAGTTCGCGATGATGACGCGCGCACGCCGCAACGCCTGGCGCTCGCCCCTCAAGTACAGCCGGTGGCTCACCCGGCCCTTGAGGCGACGGAGCAACGAACCGGTACCCTCGGACTGGTAGGCCCCGTGGACATAGTGGACCCAGTTGGCTGCGGGCACCGCACAGTTGCCACCGTTGGCCAGCACCTCGCCGCCCTCGGCCAGCGTGCGCCGCGCCCAGAGCCGCCCCACCCCGTCCAGCAGGGGCTCGCCCAGCATGTACGCCCCCGCGGGCTTGGGCACGCGCACGAAGCGCACGTTGGGGAAACCGAGCAGCTCGTCCGCCACCCGGTGCGCCACGAGGCGGACGGGCCCGCCCTGGCGCGCGAGGTAGCTCGCGAGGGCCAGGTTCGCCCGGTCCATTCCTCCCGTGGCGACGAAGTCACCGGCGATGAGGGTGTACGGTCTCATTCGGTACAGGGTGCGGCGCCTTCCGGTTCGCGTGGAAGAAGGCACCGAAGAGCGCGGCGTTGAGCAGCCAGAACTCCATGCCAGCCTGGCTGATGAAGAAGGGATAGCTGAACGTCAGGGCAAGGGCCCCCAAGTCATACGCGAAGATGAGCGTGCCCCACAGCCAGAACTCGTCCCCCTCCTGCCGGCGGAGCGCCAGCCGGAACGCCCAGAAGGTGGCGATGAGCACCGCCAGCGGGTAGAGCACCAGCACCGGCACGCCTCCATCGAACACCCACGCCGTCCACTGAAGCTCTGCCCACAGCGCAGGCCGCGAAGGGGTGTTGGCGCCGAAGTAGGAGTTGGCCATTCCATAGCGCCCCAGCCCCGCGCCCAGAGGGTACTCCGGGACGAAGTAGATGAACGTGCCCTCGAGGAAATAGCCGCGGTTGCTGTAGTACACTCCGCTGACGTCCTGCTCGAAGAGGCTGTTCCAGCGGGCCTCGGCGCCTTCCCCACCCACCGTGACGCCCCAGCCGACGCCCAGCACCGCCAGCCCTCCCACCACGCCCAGCAACTTCGCCAGCTGCAAGAGCCGACCGCTGAGCATGAGCACGACCGCCACGGCCAGCAGGCACACCACGAGCATCAGCGCGATGGCGCGCACCTGACAGAGGTAGAGGCTGACCACGCCCAGGAAGATGCCTCCCAGGCTCAGGACCTTGACGAACCCACGCCGCGAGCTGATCAGAAACCCGGCGCCAAGAAGGACCGCGTAGAAGGCCCCCGTGGCAGCGCCGCCCGGCACATCCGTGAGGCCAAAGGGCCGGAAGATACGCTGGCCGCCGGCTGTCTCGAACTGGAGGCCGACGGTGTAGGTCTCTCCCAGGTTCTCGATGGCCTTGGACAGGGCCGGCTGGAAGCTCCCAGGGAAGGAGACCTGGAGCACGCCCATGCCGGCGCTCGCCGCATTGAAGAGGAACAGCAGCGCCAGCGTGCGCCGGAATGTCGCGGCGTCGATGTGCACCCGTGTCACCCAGAAGAGCGGCGCCAGAACGGCGAACTGGATGCCGAGCTGCGCCGCACCCGCCAGGACACTGCTCGTCCCCGGGTTGAACATGTTCAGCGCGGTGATCGTCATCGCGGCGATCAGAGCCGGCATCGCCGGGTGCTGTAGGCGCCGCCCCGGCACGAGCACGAGCAGCGCCAGGCTGAGGCCGAACGCGAGGACGCGGACCAGCACCCGCACCCCGGAGACGGCATCGACCAGCAGCGCGAGCTGGCAACAGAACTGGAGACAGATGAAGCCAGTCACCAGGTAGCTCGAGCTCCAGAAGCGCCGGCTCGCCCGCGCGCTCTCGGGGGGCTGGCTGCTGGCGGTCACCGGGCCCGCGGCGGAGGAGGGCTCTGTCTCCTCGGCGAGTTCCTGCCCAGCCTGAGACAGCCCGCCCCGGGTGTAGCGCTGTCGCAGGACGCCTGGGCCCCGGAGTTGCGGGCGCGCCGAGGCGGGGGGAACTCCGCGCCCGGGGCCTCTCATGGGCGCCTCCCCTCCGCGAGGGCACGAACGTCGTCGGCCAGCCCCCGCAGGAAGACCGCCGGCTCACACAGCGCCGCAGCGCGGGGGGGCCCGCCTGCGCCCAGCTGGCGTCGCTGCCCGCCATCCTGGATCAACCCTTGGAGCGCCTCGGCCAGCGGCCCAGGCTCAGGCGGGACGAGGAGGCCACACGTGTCGTCGATCGTCTCCAATGGAGCGCCCAGAGCGGTGGTGACCACCGGCAGGCCGGCTTGCAGCGCCTCGATGAATGCCAGTCCGAACGGCTCAGGGCCCAGGTTGGGCTGGCAGTGGATGTCCGCCGCGCGCAGCAACCGCGGCACATCCGTGCGCTGACCCAGGAAGTGAACGCGCTCGCGGATGCCCAGCCTGGACGCGAGCGCCTCCAGCTCCGCCAGGTAGCTGGCCTCCGCCGGACGCTGCGCGCCGCCCGCCACCCAGAGCACCCAGCCCGGCAGGCCCCCCAGGCGCCCGAGCGCCTCCAGCAGCAGGCGGTGCCCCTTCCACGCCTCCATCCGGCACGACTGCACGATGACGGTCTCCCGCTCGCCCGCGCCCAGCTCGGCACGCACCCGTGCGCGCTCATGCGGGTCCGCGGGCTCCAAGGGAGAAACCGGGTAGTACCGTACTGTGTAGGGGACGCCCGGATAGACACTCGCCAGGGTCCCCGCCGAGAACCGGCTGTTGGAGATGATCAGGTCAGGTGCGGTCCACCGCGCCCACCGCTCCAGCCAGTGCCGCCCGGCCAGCGCGTCGTGCTGGTAGAAGACGAGCGGCACCCCGCTCGCGCGCGCCACCGGTCCAAAGAGGGCCTGAGGCCACGCCGCGTGGCACACCACTGCCGCGTACCCTCCTCTCCGCAGCACCCGCGACAGCTCCCTCCGCGCGCGCCACACCGTCCACGGGCGGCTCACCTTCACCGCGCCCAACAGGTGCACTGTCCCCCCCGCCTCGCGCAGCTCCCGGCTCAGCCGTCCCTCGAAGCAGAGCGCGAACTCGTGCGCCAGCTCCTGGGAGCCGTGCTGAGTCCGGGCGAGCGTCCGCAGGAACGTCTCGATGCCCCCGTAGAGGTTGCCGCTGTAGACGTGGAGGATCCGCATCAGGCGTTACACGGGAGAAGGGATGCCCGGCGCCACCCAGAGGACGTGGGGCCACACGTCCAGCGGCTCGCTCGGGCTCAAGGGACGCAGGAGCATGCGGGGCTCGAGCACCCGTGCGTAGGCCCAGCGCCGCGTGGCCTCGGGCGAGTGGTCCACCACCCACCCTCGATACCCGGACTCCGTCAGCATGCCGGTGAGCTCGGCGGGATCACTCCCGTGCTCACGCAACTGCGGAGGGTGCAGCTCCAGCAGGAGCCGCTCGTACCGGTGCGCCTGCAGCCCCTGGCTCATGCCGGCCAGGGCGAACACCTCGGCACCCTCGATGTCCATCTTCACCAGGCTCACCCGCCCCACGCCCAGCTCGTCGAGCACGGCATCCAGCGGACGGGCCGGCACGCTGAAGGCCCGCGCGGAGGCCTGGGACGCGTCCCGCACACGCGAGATGCCCCAGTTGTCCTGAGCCTCGTCATACCCCTCCAGCTTCACCGTGCCCTCCGCCGCCGCGGCGGCCACGTGCAGCGCGGAGACATGGGGGAGCTGGTTCAGTGCCAGGTTCGCCATGAGCGTGCGGTGGATGCGTGGGTCCGCCTCCACCGCCACCACACGCCCGGAGCGCGTCACGGCCTCGGCAGCCAGGAAGGTGAAGTAGCCCCAGTGCGCGCCCACATCGAGGAAGGTGTCCCCAGGCCGCAGCAGCGCCCGCACCAGACACGTCTCCTGCGGCTCGTACTGGCCCGTGAAGAAGACCTCGCGCGCCAGGCCGTTGCGCAGATCGCACTCGAAGCGCAGACCCTGGAGGGAGGCAGGAATCCGCGCCACGAAGGGCCCCCGCACCGGCGAGAGGGTGGACAGGGCATTCATCACCCGGTAGCGGGCGAAGGGCAGGCGCCGGACGACACGCGCCGCGGCCTTCATCCACAGTGGCGCGGCTCCCACCGCGTGCTCGGCGTCGTGCGTCCTCATGATCTTCCCTCCACGGGGGCGCCGCGGGACCGGCCCTCCCAGGGCACGCTCAGTGCCTCGGCATACAGGGCCAGGCTGCGCTCGGCCATCACATCATGGCGGAACTGCTCCAGGGCCCGGGCTCGCGCACCCCGCCCGAGCCGCTCCGCGAGCCCTGGCTCCTCCAGCAACCGCCGCACGGCCCGGGCCAGCGCCTCGGCACTCCCCACGGGAACGGTGAGCCCCGTCTGCTCGTGGAGGCTCACCCACGGCACGCCCGAGTGGGGAATGGCGGTGTTGAGGACAGGCAGCCCGCTGGCCATGGCTTCAATCTGCGAGAGCCCGTAGGCCTCACTGCGCGCGTTGCTGGGAAACCAGAGGGCCGTGGCGGCGCGGTACGCCCCCACGAGCGACTCCGGCGGCAGGTAGCCTGCCCACGTCACCCGCCCCTCCAGGCCGAGCGCTCGCGCACGCTCCCGCCCCTCCTGCTCCAGCGGGCCCACCCCCACCACCAGCAGCTGGCCGGGCACCCGCGTCAGCGCCTCGAGCGCCGTGACGAGGCCCTTGTAGTAGACGAGCCGCCCCACCATCAGCCACAGCGGCGCGCCAGCCTGAGCGCGCCAGTGAGCCTCGGCCTCCAGCGCCGCGGGCGAGGGGCTCAGGAAGGGCTCCAACTCGATGCCGAGCGGCAGCTCGCGCACCTTGTCCCGGAAGCGCCTCAGCAACGCCGAGCCCGGCACGTACGCGGAGCTGGTGGCGAGCAACCGGCGGGCCCTCGCGTAGAGCACCAGCTCGAAGGGACGAAAGAGGGCGCCGGCCACCTTCTGGCGGATGACATCGCTGTGATGGGTGATGACCACGGGCGGCAGCCACGGCAGCGCATCCAGGGCCAGCAGCAGGGCGGGGTTGGGCGTGTGCAGGTGGACCACGTCCACGCCCCGGGCCAGCGCCCGCAGCAGCGCGCGAGGCAGCTCGGGCATGACGTCCATGCGCAGCACGGAGGCCCAACGCCCCACTCGCGTCACCCGCACCTCCCCATCCCACTCCTCTCGGGTGGGGCTGCGGCCGCGGAACTCGTGGCTGAAGCCCTCCCCCGCCGCGGCGTGGTTGATGCACAGCACCTCCACGCGGGCCCCCAAGGCGGCCTGAGCGCGGGCGAGCGTCTGGACATGCACCTCCATGCCTCCCGAGGCCGGCGGATAGAACTTCCCCAGGTGCAGCACCCGCAGCCCGGCTCCGGCCCTGCTCACGACGGTGCCACTCCGTCCTTCGACTCCTCGGCGTAGTGCGCGTAATAGCCGCGGTAGGTGAGGTACGTGTCCCGGTACCGCGCGTCCGTTACATCCAAGTCATTGAGGACCGCGCCGTACATCTGCGCCTGCACATCCGCCAGCGAGCGCAGCGCGCGCGCCGCCGCGTCGCGATTCGTCTTCCCTGCGCGCAGCACCAGCACCACGCCATCCGCCTGCGTGGCCAGCACCACCGAGTCCGACACCGCGTTCAGCGGCGGGCTGTCGAGGATGATGCGATCGAAGCGCTCCCCGGCCGCCTTGAGCAGCTCCGCGAAGGCCTGGGTGTGCAGCAGCTCCGCCGGGTTGGGCGGAATGGGGCCGCACGGCAGCACGAAGAGGTTGGGCACCTCGGTGCTCTTCACCGCCTTGTCCAGCGTGCCCTCGCCCACCACCAGCGAGCTGATGCCCACGTCATTGGGCACACCGAAGGCCTTGTGCAGCCGCGGCCGGCGCATGTCCGTGTCCAGCAGCAGCACGCGGTTGCCGCTCTGGGCCATGGCCACGCCCAGGAAGATGCAGGAGGTGGACTTGCCCTCCTGCGGCCCGCTGCTCGTCACCACCAGCGTCTTGAAGGGCTTGTCCGGAGACATGAAGAGCAGGTTCGTCCGGATGGCCCGGCAGCACTCCGCCGCGGAGGACTTGGGCTGGCGGTGGACATACAAGTCCCTCTCGCGCGGGCTCTCTCCTTTGACTTCCACGCGCGGCACGAAGCCCAGGAAGGCCAGGCCCAGCCGCTCCTCCACGTCCGCCTGGGTGGCCACCGTGTTCTCAAGAATCTCCAGCAGCACCACCACGGCGCAGCCGGCCACCAGCCCGGCGAGGAGCGCCAGCAGCACCGTGCGCTGCACGTCCGGCTTGATGGGGGCGTAGTTGGGCCGCGCCCCGTCCAGCACGCGCACGTTCGTGGTGCGCAGCAGGCCGGACAGCTCGATGTCCTTGAGCCGCCGCAGCACCGACTCGTACAGGCGCCGGTCGTTCTCCGCCTCGCGGTTCATCTTGTCGAACTCGATCTGCCGCTTGCCCAGCTGGAACGACTCGTCCTGCGCCGTCGCCAGCAGGCGCACCATGTTCCTCTCTTCGGCCGCCGTCTGCGCCAGCTCCGTCTCGGCCTTGCGCACCACGTTGGTGAGGCTGCGCACGAAGTCCTCGCGCATCACCGCCAGCTTGCTCGAGCACTCGATCATCTTCGGGTGCTCGGGCAGGTAGCGCTCGCTCAGCTCCACGCACTGGGCGCGCTGCTCGACGAAGCGGCGCTTGAGATCCTGGATGGCCGGATCGCTCGCGCCGGGCACCGCCTCGGCCCACGTCTCGTCCCCGGGCTGGGAGCTCTTCTGGAGCTGGCGGATGGCCTCCACCCGTCCCTGGAGGGTGGCGATCTTCGTGCGCACCTGGGTGAGGGTCGCCTCGTAGCTGTTGATGCGCTCGGTGACGCTGCTCTTCTTGTTCTCCGGCGAGACAGAGAGCATGTCCGCGCTCTTCTTGAAGTCGTACAGGGCCAGCTCGCTCAGCTGGGAGGTCTTCTCCAGCTCTACCTTGCGCTCCTCGAGCCACTGGGTGGCCGTCTCGGTGGTGCGCAGCCGCAGCGCGAGGTTCTCCGCCATGTAGGCCTGGGCCACCTCGTTGGCCAGGAGCGCCGCGCGCTGCGGATCCAGATCCTCCACGGCGATGTTCACCACGCGCGAGTCCCTCACCGGGATCACGCTGATGCGCGACTGGAGCCGGCCCGCCGCGTCCGAGCCCTGCATGGCCTGGAGCCGGGCCTTCTCGTCCTGAATGTGGGCCAGGCCCAGGAAGCCCGGGTCATGCTGGAGGCCCAGCTTGTCCGCTACCCGGGTGGCCACCGCGCGCGAGGTGATCACCTGGTTCTGGGTGGCGTAGTACTCCTTGTTGAACCAGTAGTTGCTGCGCTCGTCTCCCATCAGCTCCTTCACGTCGGTGTCGAGCACGCGCGGCGCGGTGACGTCGATGATGAGGGAGGTGCTGGCGGCATACACCTTGGGCTTGCGCAGGGTGTGGACCGCGGCCAGGCCGGTGACGAGCAGGGCCACCCCGAGCACGACCCACTTGCGGCGCCAGAACGCGCGCACGTAGCGCATGACGTTCAATGGCGTCAGTGCGGCATTCGCCGGGTCGTTGACGGAACCTTCCAACGTGGCACTCCTGGAGACTTCCTCGCGCGGCAGCGGCCCGGCCCGAACACCCAGCCCCGACCTGCACCCACAGCCTCGGGCGAGCGTGCCCCTTCCGGGCCAGGGGGTCAATCTTCCAGGAGGCGATCCCGAGCGCCTGGATGCCCGCCGGGCACTCCCTCGCGCCCGAGAGCCGCGCGCGCCACCCGGGCCGTGTGCTAGTCACGCCCGGGTGAGTCTGTCTCTCTCCGTCGTCCTGCCCTACTCTCCTACCACGGCCTCCATCGCGGCCCGCTTTGCCCAGGCGCTCGCTGGCCGGGCGGAGGTGGTCCTGGCGGGGGAGGGCCCCGTGGAGGTGACCCCCGGCCCGCACGTCCACGTGCTCTCTGGCACGGTGGGCAAGGGAGCGTCCATCCGGGCGGCGCTGGAGAAGGTGACGGGGGCGGTGACGGTGCTCCAGGATCCGGACGAGGCCTACACGCCTGAGTGCTACGAGGCGCTGTGCCGACCCATCCAGGAGGACACGGCGGACGCGGTGTTTGGCCGCCGCGAGGCATCGGGGTTGCGGCCGGAGCTGCTGGCGGATCGGGCGCTGGGGGGCTTCACGCGCTTCGTGACGGATGTGGGGCTGGCGGATCCGCTCACGGGGGTGCGCGCCTTCCGGACGGAGGCGCTGCGCTCGGTGACGCTCACCAGCGAGGACGACGCGGTGGACGCGGAGCTGGTGGTGAAGTTGGCAGCGCAGCTCTACCGGCTGACCGAGGTACCGCTGCCCTTGCAGGCCGTGCCGCGGCACACGCTGGCCGCGCGCCTGTCGAAGCTGCGGACGCTGATGCGGTACGCCACGGTGCGAGACGACGCGGACAACCAGCACGAGGGCTACAGCACGCTGGAGCGGATGGACGGCGCCAACAACTACAATGCCTGGCTGGGCGGCCGCTTCCGCGAGCACCTGGGCCGGCGGGTGCTGGAGATCGGCTCGGGGATTGGCACAATCACCCGTCAACTGGAGCCGGGGCTGGAGCTGCTCATCGCGCTCGAGGTTGACGCCTTCTATGTGGATCGGCTGAAGAACCTGTTCCGGGGCAAGCCGCACGTGCGGCCGTACCTGTCGGACGTGGCGCTGGCGGACTGGAAGTCGCTGCAGAAGGAGCACCTGGACACGATCGTGCTCTCCAACGTGCTGGAGCACATCCCGGACGATGGGGCGGCGGTGCGGCGCTTCCGGCAGATCCTCCCCATGGGCGGCAGGGTGGTGGTGCTGGTGCCGGCGCTGCCGCAGCTCTTCGGAGCAATCGACGAGGCGGTGGGGCACTACCGGCGCTACACGCCGGAGACGTTGAGGAAGGTGCTGGAGGAGAACGGCTTCACGGTGGACACGTTGGAGTGGATGAACCTGGTGGGGATTCCTGGGTGGTTCATGAACAGCCGGGTGCTGCGCCGCCGGGCGGTGCCGCGGTTCCAGCTGAAGCTCTATGACCGGCTGGCGCCGCTGCTGGCGGAGGCCGAGCGCCACGTGAAGCTGCCGGTGGGAATGAGTCTGTTCGCGGTTGCTCGTGTCACGGGAGAAGCCGGATGAAGCGGGTTGAAGCCATCATCAAGCCGACGAAGCTGGACGAGGTGAGGGACGCGCTCCACAAGCTGGGCGTGCAGGGCATGACGGCCACGGAGGTGAAGGGGTTTGGCCGGCAGCGGGGCCACACGGACTTCTACAAGGGTGGAGAGCCCTCGGTGGGCTTCCTGCAGAAGGTGAAGCTCGAGGTGGTGGTGGACGACGAGGTGGTGCCTCGGGTGGTGGAGGCCATCGTGGGGGCGGCGCGGACGGGGAAGATCGGCGACGGGAAGATCTTCGTGCTGCCGGTGGAAGAGGTGATCCGCATCCGCACCGGGGAGCGCGGTAGCAAGGCGCTGTGAGCACGGCGCCCCAACAGGCCGAGCCGGCCACTCCTGGCGCGGTGGAGCCCTCGATGGCTCCCACGGCCGCGCTGAGCCAGACGCCGCGCGCGGTGTGGACAGTGCTGGTGGCGCTGTACGTGCTGGCATTCCCGTACCACCCGGGCCTGCGCTCGCCGAACGAGCTGTGCCGGCTGTGGCAGACGCGAGCGTTGGTGGAGTACGGAGCGATTGAGATCAACCAGGCGCTGCGAGACTACGGCTACGTCGGGGATCTGTCGGTGAAGGACGGGGTCTACTACCCGTCCAAGGCGCCCCTGCTGTCGTTCGCGGGGGTGCCCCTCTACGCGGTGCTGCGGGTGGTGGGAGGAAGCTCCCGGTACGCGGTGCCCGAGGTGCCGCTGGTCTTCTTCAGCCGGCTCTTTCTGACGGTGCTGCCGACGCTGTTGATGCTGTGGGGCGTGCGGCGCTTCCTGCGCGCGTACCTGTCTCCAGGAGTGGCGGATGCGGTGACGGTGACGTACGGGCTGGGCTCGCTGGCGTACAGCTACTCGCTGCTCTTCATGAGCCACCAGACGACGGCAGTGCTGCTCTTCGGGAGCTTCTACGCGCTGTGGCGGTGCGCACGGGGCGAGTGGCGCGAGCGGGGCTACGTGGTGGCAGGGGCGTTCGCGGGGGCCACGGTGGCGGCAGAGTACACGGGCGCGCTGGCAGTGCTGGGGTTGGTGCTGTATGCGGCGCTCACGGTGCTGTGGCGGCAGGAGCCGTTGCGAGCGCGGCTGCTTCGGCTGGGGCGTGCGGCGGGGCTGGCGATGGTGGGGGCACTGCCCTTCATCGTGGGGCTGATGCTCTACCACCAGGCTGCGTTCGGGCATCCGCTGGAGAGCGGCTACAAGCACCTCGCGGACACGGCGTACCAGCCGTGGCACCTGGGCGGCTTCCTGGGGATCCGCTATCCGGATCCGCGGGCGTTCTTCCTCTCGTACTTCTCTCCGCTGCGCGGCTTCTTCATGCTGGCGCCCTTCCTGCTGCTGGCGCTGCCGGGGCTGGTGTTGCTGCGAAGCCAGGGCCGCACATCCCCGGAGTCACGAGCGCTGTTCTGGCTCTCGGCGGCGGTGCTGGTGGGCTACTCGTACTTCACCTCGTCCTTCAGCTACGAGTCGTGGGGCTGGACGACGGGGCCGCGGCATCTGACGGGGCTCGTGCCCTTCCTGCTGCTGCCGGTGGGCCTGCTGCTAGAGCGGCTGCGCGCAGAGAATCGCCGGTGGTTGCTGGGAGCGGCCGCGGCGACGTGCCTGGCGTCCATCCTCATCACGGGGATGGCCACCTTCATCAACTACGTGCCGGACGATGTCTCCAACGCCTTCTTCGGGCTGGCGGTGCCGCTGTTGAAGTCAGGCTACCTGCCGCCTTCGGTGCTGAGCTTCTGGGGCTTGTCGCAACCGTGGGCCGGACTGCCTCTGGTGGCCGGGCTGCTCGCGCTGGCGGGATGGGTGTTCGTGCGGCTGGGTGCACCGGAGGGTGGCATGCCCGCGCCGGAGATCCTGTTCGGCGGGATGCTCGCCGCGGCACTGATCTTCGGCGCTCAGGC
>NZ_DASPHO010000010.1:0-2270 GCF_035629615.1 Hyalangium sp.
GACGGGCACGGGCAAGGAGCGGCTGGCGCGCGCCCTCCATCGCTGGAGCGCGCGGGCGGACCAGCCCTTCGTCACCATCAACTGCGCCGCCATCCCCGCGGGGCTGCTGGAGAGCGAGCTGTTCGGCCACGTGAAGGGCGCCTTCACCGGCGCCACCAAGGATCGGGCCGGGCGCTTCCAGATGGCCCATGGCGGCACGCTGCTGCTTGACGAGGTGGGCGAGCTGCCCGTGGAGCTGCAGGCCAAGCTGCTGCGCGCGCTGCAGGAGAAGACGCTCGAGCCGGTGGGCAGTGATCGCACGGTGCGCGCGGACGTGCGGCTGCTGGCGGCCACGCACGTGGATCTGCAGCAGGCCATCTCCCAGCGGCGCTTCCGCGAGGATCTCTACTACCGGCTGAGCGTCTTCCCGCTGCGCCTGCCGCCCCTGCGCGAGCGGCTCGAGGATCTGCAGCAGCTCTGCGCGTTCCTGCTGGAGGAGCAGACGCGGCGCACGGGGCGGCGAGGCATGCGCGTGACGCCCGAGGGACTGGAGTGCCTGGCGGCGTACAGCTGGCCCGGCAACCTGCGCGAGCTGGCCAACGTGCTCGAGCGTGCCACCATCCTCTCGCCGCTCCCGGAGCTGGGGCCGGAGGCGCTCGATCTGCCCACGCGTGAGCGGGCCTCGCTGGCGCCCGCGCGCGCGCTCGAGGTGCAGAGCGAGAAGGTGCTCACGCTCGCGGCGGTGCAGCGCGAGCACATCCTCCGCGTGCTCGCGCTCACCAAGGGCCGCATCTACGGCGAGGGTGGCGCCGCGCAGCTGCTGGGCCTCAAGCCCTCCACGCTGCAGAGCCGCATGAAGAAGCTCGGGATCGCTCGGCAGGACCAGTTCATCGTCGAAGGTCCGAGCTGACCCGGGGTGGGTGGTGATCGCCCTACGAGACAAGTAGAGCTTCGCGTCGGAAAAATCCTGTCGTGCTAGCGATTCGGTGAGAGCACGACACCGTTCTTCGCACAGCGGAGCGTGTTTTCAGCGTCTGCCTTTGCGCGAGGCGCATCGGTACAATTCATCTCGCTCCACGTCCGACGGAGCGAGTGGCCGGTTGCCCGTCCACGGGGGGAAAGCCAACCGCAGTCTCCACCCTGGGGGCACGCTGTATGAGCACTCGTGCAGCTTCGTATGTCGTATTGAGCAGCCTGCTCTGGGCCATGCCGGAACTTGCTCTGGCGCAAGAGCTGACTGGCACCGCGCAGAGAACCTTCACCACGGACGCCGACTTCGCAGCCGGCCGCTTCAATGGAACGCGGGCTGGAGCGCCGGACTCCGATCAGCTCCGCATCGACACCGGCGCGAGCGTGCCGACCTTCCTCTGGATTGCCAACGCCAACGCGGGCCTCGTGACCAAGGTGGACACGCGCACGGGCCGGCAGGCGGCGCGCTACGACTCCGTGCTCGTGCGCAACTGGGACGGCTCGGTGCCGGTGGTGCGGCCGCCGCGTGAGTCCTGCAACCTGCCGGCGCCCATGGCGGTGGACGCCCAGGGCAACGCCTTCGTCGTCAACCGCAACAACTGCTCGGGCTCCGCGGCCTCCATCACCAAGGTCGCCGGCTCGCTGGCAGCGTGTGTGGACCGCAACGGCAACGGGCAGATCGACACCTCCTCGGACGTGAGAAGCAACGGCTCCATTGAGCTAGGCAACGCGACCGAGTTCTTTGGCCAGACGGACGAGTGCCTCCTCTGGACGAAGAACTATGTGGCCGCGGGGGATCCGGGGCGCTCGGTGGTGGTGGACGCCGACCAGCACGTCTGGGCCGCCGGCTTCACCTCGTCCAAGCTCTACCGGCTGGATGGACAGACCGGTGCGGTGCTGCAGGTCATCGACCTGCGGGCCGAGACGGGCGCCGCCTCCAACATCCAGAGCCTGGCCGTGGGGCCGGGCGGCTACCTCTACACGTCGGACAACAGCCCGCTGAAGCTCATCCGGAAGATCAATCCAAGCGCGCCAGCGGGCAGCCACGTGGTGGACACGCTCACGGCCCCGGTGCCCACCTCCGGCCTCGTGGTGGATCGCAACGGGAGGGTGTGGCTGGGCGCGGACTCGGACTCCGCCAACGGCGTGGTGCGGGTGGACTTCACGGCTCGCACGGCTCAGATGGTGGGGGGCGGCGGCGGGTGCAGCGGCCGCACTCGCGGCGTCGCGGTGGATGCCGCGGGAGATGTCTGGGCCGCGTGCAATGGCACCAATCGCCTGCTGCGCGTGGGCGCCGACGGCACGTTCAAGAGCACCTGGTC
>NZ_DASPHO010000011.1:0-5310 GCF_035629615.1 Hyalangium sp.
CCATCCGGTGCGAGGAGGACGCCACCCGGCACGAGCTCGAGACGCGCGGAGGGCATGCCACCGCGCCGTCCATGTAGCCCCTGGGAGGAGGAGCGCCAGCCAGACTGGCGCTCTGCCTACTGCCCGCCCTCGTCCTTCTGAAGCACCACGAAGCGGTAGTTCTCCAGCTCGTTCTGGCCCGCGGTGTAGAGGACGGTGATGAGCAGATCGTAGGCGACCTTCTTGTCGCCGATCACCGACAGCTCCCGGCTGAAGGGCGCGGAGGGGTTGCGATCGGCGATGTACTTCAGCTTCTCCACTTCCTTCTTGAAGGCGGCGTCCAGGGGGACGACGACGCGTCCCTGGAGCTGATCGGCCGGGATCTGGCCGTTGTTCAGCCGCACCACTTCCTTGTCCCCCACGAGGATGTTCTTGGGGGTGATGGTGACAGCCACCGTGTCCTTCGGCGAGGCGCGGGTGGACGAGACGGGGGGCCGCACATCCTCGGAGGCCGTGATGGCCGCCGACGACGAGGCGAAGGACTTGAGCAGGAACACCAGGAGGATGGTCATCATGTCCATCATCGCGGTGATGTTCAGCTCCTTGATCTCGCCGGCCGCCTCGCGCTCCTTGCGCTTCTTGCGCGCCAGCGCCTTGCGGAAGCGCATCCGCTGGAGCCGATCCTCCTCCTCGGGCGTCAGCACGGCGGGCAGCTCGACTTCGGTCGTCGCGCTCACATCGCCCCCAGGGTGACGTCCGGGAACAGGAGGTGCCGCTCTTTGCCCTGCGTCTCCCGGCACGCATCCATCGTCGCGATCAGCGCCTCGTACTGCACGTCCGCGTCCGCGCCGAGGATGACCTTGGTCTCGCCTGGGAAGGCCTGCTTGATCTCCACCATCTTGGCGTTGAGCGCCGCGTAGTCGTAGGAGCCATCTGCCTTGAGCGGGATGGTGGGCGTGTTGCCGCCCGCTCCGAGGATGGCGTTCTCGCTGTTGATGAAGTGGCCCTGCTTGGAGATCAGCACGCTGAGCGTCAGCTTGGGCTGGTCCGGGGTCTCCGGCTGCACCCCGGCGGTGGGGCCGCCGTAGTTCGGCGCGCTCACGTTGAGGATGCCGAACGTGGCCAGGCCAGTGATGGACAGCAGCATGAACAGGATGAGGTTCATGAGGATGTCGAGGTAGGGGACGATGTTCAGTTCCCCTGACTCCTCTTCCTCACGAGGCTTCAGCTTGCGGCGGGAGAAGTAGAACGCCATGCGGGGCCCTCTGGCTCAGCGAAGCGCCGCTCAGGCCGCCCGGGACTCGCCGTCCGCATGGGTCTCCCCCGCGTGCCGGCGTGACAGCAGGTTCTCCAGCTTGAGCGCGTTGAGCTCCACCGTCTCCACCATGGCCTTCGAGTACGAGGTGAGGATCAGGTGGAACACGATGCACAGCACCGCGATGGAGAGCGCGAAGGCCGTGTTATTCATGGCCTTGGAGATACCGTCCGACAGCAGCGTCTGCTTCTGCTCGGCGGGGACGTTGCCGAGCGCCTGGAACGTGCCGATGAGGCCGAAGATGGTGCCCACCAGTCCGACGAGGGTGGCGATGTTGGCCAGCGACCACAGCCAGGGGATGCGCGCGGAGACCTGCGGCGTGTTCTCCACGATGGACTCCTCCACGGCCTTGGCGACTTCGATCTCGCCGCGGTTGGCGCGCGTCAGCCCGGCGCGGATCACCTTGGCCAGGGGCGCGTTGGGAGCCGCGCTGCACAGCTTCACCGCCCGGTCCACATTGCCCGTCATCACCAGCTTGGAGATCTGCTCCATGAAGGGCGGGGCGTTGAGGTTGTAGCGGAACATCAGCGTGTAGATCCGCTCGGCGGCGACCGCCAGCGCGGCCGCGAACCAGAACAGGTTCACGAACATGAAAGGACCACCGTCCTTGAAGAACTTCACGGTGGAATCCACAAGACCCAGCTTCTCGGGGGCTGCCGCCAGGAGCACCCCGTTCAGCAGCTCGCTCACCATGGAGATCATCGCGCTGCGAATCCTTTCGACGCCCGCGGTCCGGCACATCCGTTCAGAGAACGGGCGGCGGTCTCCCAGGCGGGAGCGGGCTGCCCATTCTTAAAGGGCGCCCGCCAAGCGTGTCAAGGCGCTGACAGGCTACCCTCCGGAAATCCTTGGGACTTTCAGGCAGCCGAGGGAGTGCTCACTTCGCCTGGCTGCTGAATCTCCCGCCGGTAGTCGCACTCCTTGTTGGGGCACGCCACGTACGCTCCGTCCCGCTTGGAGAACTTCTGGAGCAGGTACGGGGACTGGCAGCTGGGGCACGTCTCGGCCAGCGGCCGGTCCCAGGCGGCGAACTTGCAGTCCGGGTAGCGGTTGCAGCCGAAGAAGATCTTGCCCCGGCCGCTGCGGCGCTCGGTGAGGTAGCCCTGCTTGCAGTCCGGGCAGCTCACCCCAATGGAGATGGGCTTGGACGTCTTGCACTCCGGGTAGCCCGAGCAGGCCATGAACCGCCCGAAGCGGCCCCGCTTGATGACCATGGGCTTGCCGCAGTTCGCGCACTTCTCGTCCGTGGTCTCCTCCTCCACGATGACGATCTTGCCCTCGGCGTCCCGCTTGAAGTCCTTGGTGTTCTTGCACTCGGGGTAGTTGGAGCAGGCCAGGAAGTGCCCCATCTTCCCGAACTTGATGACCATGACATTGCCGCACTTCTCGCAGGCAATGTCGGTCTTGATCTCCTCGCGCTTGACGTCGCGCATCTCCGCTTCGGCCTTCTCGAGCGTCTCCTTGAAGGGCCCGTAGAAGTCCTGGAGCACGGCCTTCCAGTTGGCGCCGCCCTCGGAGATCTGGTCCAGCTTCTCCTCGAGGTTGGCGGTGAAGGCGACCGCCATCTCCTTGGGGAAGTGCTTGACCAGCATCTCGTTGGTCATCTGCCCCAGATCCGTGGGACGGAAGCGCCCCTCCAGCTTCTCCACGTACTTCTTGTCCTGAATCGTGGAGAGGATGGCCGCGTAGGTGGAGGGCCGGCCGATGCCCTGCTCCTCCAGCTCCTTCACCAGCGTGGCCTCCGAGAAGCGAGGCGGTGGCTGGGTGAAGTGCTGCTCGTTGAGCAGCTTCTGGAGGCGGACCTTGTCCCCATCGTTGAGCGGGGGCAGCTCGCCGGTGGCGTCCTCGGCGCCGTCCTCGCCGGCGGCCTTGGCCTTCTCCTTCTCGGACTCCTCCTCCGGGGTGAGGCTGGCGCCGTACACCGCCAGGTAGCCAGGGAACTTCAGCGTGGAGCCCGAGGCCCGGAACGTGGCCCGGCCCGCGGAGAGGTCCGCGCTCGTCTGGTCATACACCGCCGGCTTCATCTGGCACGCCACGAAGCGGTTCCAGATCAGCTCGTAGAGGCGGAACATGTCCTCCTCGCCCATCTGCTCGAAGAAGGGGCGCACCCGCTCCGGCGGGTACTCCAGGGACACGGGGCGGATGGCCTCGTGCGCGTCCTGGGCGCTCTTCTTGCTCTTGTACACCACCGGCTCTTCCGGCAGGGACTCCACGCCATACTTCGTGCCGATGAACTCGCGCACCAGCTTCACCGCGTCGTCCGACAGGCGCGTGGAGTCCGTGCGCATGTACGTGATGAGCGCCGTCTGGCCCTCTTCACCCAGGGGCACGCCCTCGTAGAGCTTCTGGGCCAGCGTCATCGTCTTCTTGGCGGTGAAGGACAGCCGGTTGGCCGCCTCCTGCTGCAGCTTGGAGGTGATGAAGGGGGCGGGCGCGTTGCGGCGCCGCTCCTTGCGGTCCACCTTGGCGACGGTGAAGTCAGCGCCCTGCAGCTCGGCCACGAGGCCGTCCGTGGTGGCCCGATCCTTCAGCTCCACCTTCTTGCCATCCACCTTGGACAGCTTGGCCTTGAAGAGCGGCGGGCCCCCGGGGCCCTCCAGCAGCGCGTCCAGCGTCCAGTACTCCTCCGGCACGAAGGCCTTGATGGACTCCTCGCGCTCGCAGATCAGCCGTACCGCCACGGACTGCACGCGGCCGGCGGACAGGCCCCGGCGGATCTTCTTCCAGAGCAGCGGAGAGATCTGGTAGCCGACCAGCCGGTCCAGGATGCGCCGCGTCTGCTGAGAGTCGTAGCTCTCCTGGTTGAGCTTGCGCGGCTGGGCAATGGCCTCCTGGATGGCCTTCTTGGTGATCTCGTTGAAGAGCACCCGCTGCGCGTCCTTGTGGCCCAGCTCCTCGAAGATGTGCCAGGCGATGGCCTCACCCTCGCGATCCGGGTCCGTGGCCAGGAAGACCTTGTCGACGTTCTTGGCCACCTTCTTCAGCTCGTTGAGGACTTTCTCCTTGCCCTTGATGACGTGGTACTCGGGCTGGAAGTCGTGCTCCACGTCCACACCGATCTTGCTCTTGGGCAGATCCTTGATGTGGCCGACGGACGCCTTCACCGTGTAGCCCGTGCCCAGGTACTTCTTGATCGTCTTCGCCTTGGCGGGAGACTCGACCACCACCAGGAAGTGGGGGCCCTTGCCGCGCGGAGTGGACTCCTCCTCTTCGTCTGCCGACACCTCCACCGTGGCCAGGGCGCCCTTGCCCTTGCCCTTGCCCTTGGCGGCCGCCTTCTTCGCGGCGCTCTTCTTCTTCTTCGCGGTGGCCTTCTTGGCCGCCGGGCGCTTCGCCGCTGCCTTCTTCGGCGTCGCCTCCTCGGCCTCCGTCTCGACTTCCTTCTTCTTCCGCGTGGCCATGACCTCTCCTGCTCAAACCTTCTCGTACAGCTTGCCCGGGTGCTGGACCAGCAGCCCGGACAGCTCCAGTTCCACCAACGCGCTCGTGAGCGCGGCGGGCGAGAGCTGGCAACCCGCCAGCACCTCATCGAATGTGCGAGGGACCCGATCCAACAACCGGTAGGCGCCTCTGGCTTCCGCCGAGAGCGCTGCTTCCCATGACTCCCCTGTTCCGGGAGGCACCGCCAGCACGGGCCGCGCCCCCACCCACTTCCAGACGTCCTCCACACCCAGGCAGGCGTGCGCCTTGCCTTCGCGGATCAGCACATTGCAGCCGGCCGCGGCCTCGTTTCGCACGTCCCCCGGCAGGGCGAGCACCGGGCGCCCCTGCGCCAGCCCGTCCTCCGCCGTGTACAGCGCCCCGGAAGTCTTGCCAGCCCGGAGCACCAACACCGCATCCGACGCGCCAGCGATGAGTCGGTTTCGCCGAGGGAACGTGGTTCGGCTCGCCCGGACGCCCGGCGGCAGCTCGCTGAAGTACACCCCGCCCCGGTCCAAAAACTCAGGAAGCATGCGGGCTTGTGGCTCGTCCAGCGCATCCAGCGCGGAGCCCAGGAAGGCCCACGTCTCCCCGCC
>NZ_DASPHO010000012.1:0-7103 GCF_035629615.1 Hyalangium sp.
TCGGCACGCTTCCGCAGCGCGTCGAGCTCGTCCCTACCGGCGTGCTCTCGCCAACCCTGCCCGTCGGCTTCCAGCCCCTTGTGGAGCAGGTCCTCTCTGACAAGCCCCTGGCCCAGCGGCTGGGCGCGCTCCGGGGAGCCCTCACGGGCGCGCGGGACATGGCCGTGGCCCTGAGCAACCACGTCCGGCAGATGTTCCAGCCCTCCGAGCCTCAGCCCACCTGGCCCCTGGGCACCGTCCGGGTCCGCTTTCCCGCCCCCTGGTACCTGGGCGATGTCCCCGCGAGCGTGTCCTTCCCGGAAGAGCCCTCGCTGCAAGAGACGTTCGACCGCTGGGCCCGGGCCGCCACGGGCCGCCGCGTCGGGCTGGCGCTCGGGGGAGGCGGTGCCTTCGGCTACGTGCACCTGGCCCTCCTCGAGCGGCTCCTGGAGCCCTCCAGGACCCGGCTCGCACCCTCCACGTCCGAGGAGGAGTCCTCGCTCCGAGTCCCCGTGGACATGATCTCTGGCTCCAGCTTCGGCACGGTGGTGGGCGCCTTCTACTGCGTCGGCGGCAAGAAGGGGCTGGAGCGGATGAAGGAGCAGTGGGGCCTGCTGGCCGGGGCCATTCCCTTCGGCGTCGTGACGAGCACGGGCATCCAGTGGATCCTGGACTCCCTCCTCGGCCCGGTGAAGCTGGAGCAGCTCGAAGTGCCCCTCTTCCCCGTGGTGGTGGACGCCGACGCTGGCGTGGAGTGGGACGTGCGCCAGGGCACGGTCGGCCAGGGCGTCCGTGCCAGCGGCGCATTCCCGCCGCTCATGGGCCCGCTGATCCTCCGCAACCGGCGCCTGCTCGACGGGGGCTTCGTGGCCAACGTGCCGGTGAATGTGCTCCGGACGGAGGGCGCGAACCTGCTCATCGCCTCCAACCCCATTCCCCGGCTGTCCCCCCGGAGCCGCACATACCCTCGGATCCCTGTGGTGAGCTCCCTCTGGCGCCAGGTGAACCCGCGGCTGCGAGTGGAAGACTCCTACCGGATGCTCACGCTGATCGGCCGGGTGGCGGGCGAGTCCCAGAGCCGCTCCCAGGACATGGTGGTGTACCGGCCCAAGTTCAACTCGGCCTCCATCACGGCGATGAACCGGGGCTTCCGCGTCAGCGCCGAGGCGGAAGAGAGCCTGGAGCTGGGCCAGGCCGTCCTCGCGGCCCGCGCCCTGTGGCGCTCGCGCCTCAACAACGCCGTCTCGCTGATCCGCTGGGACGAGCAGGCGAGCACGGCGCAGCTCACCGAGCCCGTGCTCTTCGACGGGGAGCTCATCTCCCCGGTGAGCCAGCGCTCCGTCCTGGCCGAGCTGGTGGACTTCCTCCAACACCGCAAGGGCTTCTCCTCGTTCCTCCTCGAGGCCACTGCGGCGACGGAGGCGGAGGCCCTCGCTCGCGCGCAGGCGCTCAAGCAGTACCTCATTGAGTCCTTCGTGCCCCATCCGCCAGAGAAGATCGAGGCGCGGGGAGAGGCCTCGAAGGAGACGCCCGAGTCAAGCTGCCGGGTGCGGCTCCAGCTGAAGAGTGGCCGGGTGGACGCCCAGTACGCCGCGCGGATGGAGGAGGCCTGGCGTGAGCAGCAGGAGGTGGCGCGGCGGGCCCTGGCGGATGCGCAGGCCCGGCGACTGCACCTGGCAGTGGAGCGCCAGGGCCGGACAGGCGATCCCGAGCGGGTCCGCCTGCTCGCGCTGGAGGCCGCGAGGCTCGACCGCTCCGCCGACACGGACCGGGCCTTGAGGACGGTGCTCGATCGCAGGGGCACGCTGCTGCGCCGCTTCGACGCCGAGATCCCCGTGACGTGCCTGGCCTGGAGTCCCGATGGGCGACGTCTGGCGGTGGGGTACAACGACGGCACGCTCCGGCTCTGGGACGTGGAGCAGGGTCAGCACGTCTGGGCCGGCAGGCAGCCGAACGGGAGGGACGTCGCGATCAACATCGTGGCCTGGTCTCCGAGCGGGCACCTGCTGGCCAGCTCCGGCTGTGACTCCCAGCTCGTCCTGTGGGGACACATCCCCGAGGGACTCGTGCCAGTGGCCATCCAGTTCGTCAACACGTGGAACCACTGCGCACTCGCATTCTCTCCGACGGGAGGACACCTCCTCGGGCCCTTGTCCACGGACGACATCGGCAAGCGAGGCGCGGCGATCCTCCGCGTGCGCCCTGACGGCCAGCTCGACGAGCTGTCGGAGCAGGATCTGCTCCCAGGCGCCTTCGCCGCCGCGGCCTGGGATCCGGAGCCGCGGAGCCTGCGGTTTGCCACCGTGGGCGACGACAAGCTCACCCTCTGGCGCATGGCCCAGGCAGGGCCGGAGCAGCTCCGCGAGGTCCCGCTCGAGGGGGCCTCCACGCTCGCCTGGACGCGGGCGGGAGCTGCGCTGGTGGTGGGTGGGGCTCGAGGCGCCTTCATCCTTCGCCCGGATGAGGGCGCGGAGCCGCTGCTGCTCGACACGCAGGGACAGACGGTTCAGAAGGTGGCCTGGAGCACAGACGGGAAGCGAGTGCTGGCCACGCTCCTCGGGGGCAATGCGCTGCACGTCTGGGAGCCCTCCGGCAAGCTCCTCACGGTGCTCCGCATGGAGGCAGAGGGGCTCCTCCAGTCCGTCCTCTGCCACCCCGAGCGGCCCGAGGTGGCCCTGACCTGGGGCGGAGAGGCCGCCTGTGTCTGGGATGTCTCGACGTGCCGCCAGCTCGCGTGGCTCGGAGGGCACACCGGGTTGATCCAGCAGGCCGCCTGGAGCGCCGATGGGAACCGCGTGGCCACCGTCAGCGCTGACGGCTCGGTGCGCGTGTGGGGGCCCTTCGGCGGAGGACCGAAGCGATCCTCCTGGAGCGAGTTCGAAGAGCAGGGCCTCCAGGCCGCTGCCGGCAAGCGCTTCCGGTGGCCCTCGAGCGGCGTGGGGTTCCACCTCCAGGTCGGCGACGGCCGCCGGATCTGGGTCACGTCGCGAGGAGAGGCCGGCGAGCTCCTCGTCCCGGTGCAATCGAGGAAGAACGGGAGGCTTGCCCCGAAGCCGTGGCGGCGTGGCACGCCGTTGCCCCGGGAGGTGTTCAGCAGGGAGGGCAACCCGCCCTACATGCACTGGAGCCCGGACCGGAGCAAGGTGGCTCTCCAGGAGTCAGGGCGCGTCTCGATCTGGGATGCGAAGGCCTGGGAGCTCCTCGGGGAGCACGCGCGCGAGGGGCTCAACGCCACCCATGTGGCCTGGCACCCTTCCGGCAAGCGGCTGGCGATCAGCCGGTTCACGGGTTGGCATCAGGCGGTGATGCTGTGGGAGCTGGAGCAATCACCCCAGCCGGTCCTCCTCAAAGGAGCGGCGGAGACGGACGGCGTGTGGGAGCTCGCCTGGAGCCCCCATGGGGAGCAGCTCGTCACCGCGAGCAATGACGGGCATGTCTGCATCTACAGCGTGTCCCACGAGGAGGCCCGTGCGAAGGTGGTGATGCACCTGCACCACTGGGCAGTGCCTCGACGCGTCGCCTGGCGCCCGCAAGGGGATCTCATCGCCTGCGGCGACAGGCTGGGCGCGGTGCAGATCTGGAACAGCGAAGGGAGGGATCTCGTCTCCAGCCCCCAGCTGCGCCGGGCGCTCATCGAGCTCCTCGTGTGGAGCCCAGATGGCTCGCACCTGTTCTCCGCCGACATGACGGGGCGCGCGCTGCTGTGGCGGCGGGACGGAGAGGCCTGGGTCACGATGGCCGTGCTGGACGCCGAGCCCTCCCGGCTGAGGTGGGCCGCCTTCAGCGAGGATGGCACGTGGGTGGTGACGACGGACTACGACGGGAGGGTGCGCTTCCATCCCGTGGATCTCGACACCCTGGTGGGCTGCGTGAAGGCACACCCCGGCCGCCAGGAGCTCACCGTTCTCGAGCGTGCGCTGTACCAGATCAGTGGCTCCGTGTGAGGCCGTGAGCCGGCACGTTCTTCCGCCACGCCCCTACCCCTCGAACGAGATGAACCGGCCAGGTGGAAACGAGCCCCTCCATCAAGAACCGATCTGGTTCCCAAGGCGATCCGAGCCTCCTCTTTAGGAGCGGACTCGGCTCAGAGCTGCGGGTTGCTCTGCTTGGAGGCGGCGGGAATCGAACCCGCCGCCGGCGACTTCCGGCGAAAGTAGCCCAGAACCCAGAACGGTCGAACACGGTTGCCGCAGGATTGTCGCCGCTGCCACGGGGAGCAGGCATGCCTCGCAGCTCGTGTAATGTGGGGGGCTCGAATGCACGACCGGGTACGAGGCCCGGCGCGAGGGAGGACAGATGGCCGAGCAGCCAGTCCGGGTGGACGTGTGGAGCGACTACGTGTGCCCCTTCTGTTTTCTGGTGGAGCCCACGCTGGAGCAGCTCCGGAAGGACTACGGAGAGTCCGTGCAGGTGCACTGGCGGGCCTTCGAGCTGAGGCCTGAGCCGGTGCCCACCCTGGATCCGGCGGGTGAGAAGCTGCGCAGCACCTGGCAGCGCGTCGTGTACCCCATGGCCGAGGAGCGGGAGATGACGATTCGCCTGCCTCCCGTGCAGCCTCGCAGCCGCAAAGCCTTCGAGGCCGCCCAGTTCGCACGCGAGGCCGGCAAGTTCGATGCCTTCCACCCGGTCCTCTTCCGGGCCTTCTTCCTGGAGGGCCGAGACATCGGAGAGCTCGCGGTGCTGCGAGAGCTCGCCGCCTCGGTGGGGCTGGACGGCGAGGCGCTGGGGCGCGCGCTCGCCGAGGGCCGCTACACCGAGCGCGTGGTGCGCGACCGGGAGCAGGCCCTGGCCGCGGGCGTCACCGGCGTGCCGGCGATGTTGGTGCTCGCGTCCGAGGCCACGCAAGGAGTGATGGTCAGCGGCACCCAGCCCTATGAAGTGCTGCAGGAAGCCCTCGAGCACGCGCGCCGCGGCCCCCTTCCCCCGAAGCCTCCGGCATAGCCGCCCTTTTCCAAACTTCGCTACGCGAGCGGGAGCTCCAGCGTGGCCGTGGCTCCCTTCCCCGGCCCGTCACTCTCCAGCGTGAGGCGTCCCCCCAGCGTCTTCGCCGCCAGCGCGCTCGAGTGCAGCCCCAGCCCTTGCCCACCCTCGCGCGTGGTGAAGCCTTGCGAGAAGAGCCGCTCGCGGTGCGCGGCCTCTATCCCCCGGCCAGTGTCCACCACCTGGATGCGTGCCGTATTCTCCTGGGCATAGAGCCGCACGTGGAGCTGGCGCTGTGCCTCTGGCAGCCCGTGCATCGCATTCCCGGCATTGCTGATGAGGTTGATGAGGATCTGCAGCACCCGGTGCTTGTCCAACCGCACCCGGGACAGCGCGCTCAGCTCCTGGGTGACGGTGACGCCGTGGCGCTGGAGCACAGGCATCTGGATGCTCAGGGCATCCTCGACGATCTGGGCGAGATCGCACTCCTCGGGCAGGAGCGTGCTCCGGGCGTAGTCCTGATGGACCTGGATGATGGCACGCAGGTGCTCGATCTGCTTGTTCAGCTCCCCCGTGCCCTCCCGCAGCGCCGCGTGCTCGCGCAGGAGCTCTTCGGCGAGGGCCGAGAGATAGCTCGGCAGCTGGAGCCCCTGCGGATCCCGGGTGAAGAAGTCCGCCAGATCCTCGCGATGCTCCTCGAGCATGGCGGTGACCTGCTTCAACCGGCTCATCCGCGAGGAGTCCACCTGCTCGCGCACCGTCTGGAGGTTGACGATGGCGCTGGTGAGGACGTTGCCCACATTGTGGAGCATGCTGGCGGCCATCCCGGCCTGAGCCGTGTCGCGGGGCTGCTCCGCCGGGCGGACCCGAGCCTGCTGTAGCTCCCAGGCGCGCTCCTCCAGGCGCTGCCGGAGCTCTTCGTTGGCACGGAGCAGGGTGGCCTCGGAGCGCAGAACCTCCGCATGCCGGCGCGCATTCTCGAGGGAGATGGCGGCCTGTGAGGCGAGGTGCCCCATCAGGGAGAGGGCGGCGGCGGTAAAAGCACGGGGCGTGAGATCGTTCTCCAGGTACAGCACCCCGTGGAACGTCTCCCCGCGCAACAGCGGCAGGCAGAGCACCGACCGTGCCCGCCCGTGCCCAAGTCCGGGATCGGACGAGAATGGGTGCGGCTCGGAGGTATCGCTGAGGAGCACATGCTCTCCGGTACGTCGCGCGTAGGAGATGAGCGTCCACGGCAGGTGATCCTCGAGGCTGCGATCAGGAGCGCTCTGGGGCACGGCGCCGGAGCGCGCAGCCACCGTCAGCTGGTCCTCTCGCGGGAGCAGGAGGACTCCCCACCGCGCGCTCGTGGTCTCGAGGGCGACACGCACCAGCGTCTCCGCCAGCTGCTCGAGGCTCAGCTCACCGGAGAGGGCCTGCTGGGCCTTGGACAGGGTGAGCGCCCCGAGCTGAGTCGCGCTCACATCGTGGAGGGAGCCCGACAGGTTCTTGAAGGAGACGAGGTGGGGCCACTGAGCCTCCAGGTGCCGGGCTTTTCCGAGCGCCCCCCACTGCAGCCAGGCCTCCCAGGACTGCCGGGCGTAGACCTCTGCGACAGTGGGGGCATGGCGCTCATACCAGAACCTCGCCGCCAGCTCGCTGGCGAGGCCAACATTCTGGATGAAGCCGTGCGCACGCGCCGCGAAGAGCGCCTCCTCGTAGGCACGCAGCGCCTCCTCCGTCCGGCCGGTGATACGGGCCAGCTCGGCGGAGACCATCCGCTCGGGAGCACGGAAGTTCTCGGGGCAGTAGCTCGCCCACTCCTCCAGCTGCTGCTGGTGCCCTCGCAGGGTGTCGAGGTACCGCGCCTGCTCCTGCGGCGCCGCTGACGGGTAGCAGGCGGCCAGCGTGAGGGCCTGGTAGAGCTGGAAGTCCAGGAGCTGGATGTGGCCCTGCGTGGACCAGAGGAGCTCGCCAGCCTTGGCTCCTGCCTCCCGGGCCTGCTCGTACGCGCCGCACATGAAGCGCGACTGCATCTTGATGATCCAGTACCAGCACTTCATGGTGCTGTGGTGCTGGGGGGACAACCGGGCCTCGAAGGACTCCTCGTCGAAGTCCTCGCCGCCCAGCGTGTCGAACGAGCGCGAGAGCCCTCGCAGCTGCTGTACGTACCGCTGGGTGTGATGGATGACATCCTGCAAGGCCAGGAAGCCGGCTCTGCGCAC
>NZ_DASPHO010000013.1:0-15580 GCF_035629615.1 Hyalangium sp.
CCGAGGCTCGGATGCAGCGTTCGCCCCCGAGGGCTTCCAGGAGAGAACCCTGCTGGAGGAGTTCGACACCTGGATCCAGCCCGTCCTCGGCGCCGAGCCGAACCTGCCGCGCGCCTGCTTTCGGCTGGAGCTGCCAGAGGAAGAGCCGACGCCCGAGGCTCCCAGCTCGGAGGCCCACTTCTCGCTCCGCTTCTTCCTTCAGGCCGCCGACGATCCCAGCCTCCTCGTCCCCGCCAACGAGGTGTTCCGTGGGCGTGGCAGAGGCCTCCGGCGGCTGGGGTGCACTCCCGCCCGCGCCGAGGAGCAGCTCCTGCGCGCGCTCGCCACGAGCGCCCGGCTCTTCCCTCCCATCGAGCGCGGCTTGCGCGAGGCACGGCCAGAGGCCGTCCTGCTCACCGCCAGCGAGGCGGGTGCCTTCCTCGAAGAGGCCGCTCCCACCCTGGCGGAGGCCGGCATGGGGATCCTCCTGCCCGCCGAGCTGACGCGCTCTGGCCAGCGCCGCCTCCGGCTCCGCATGCGCATGGGCGGAGGCCAGCATGCGGCGGGCACCGTGAGCGGCTCTGAAGGCTTCTCCCTCGAGGCGCTCGTCTCCTTTCGCTGGGAGGCGGCGCTCGCGGGGGAGCCTCTCTCCGAGAGCGAGCTGGAGGAGCTCGCCCGCCTCAAGGCCCCGCTCGTGCGCTTCCGGGGAAAGTGGGTGGCCGTCCCCCCCGCTGAGCTCGAGGAGGCCCGGCGCATGCTCAAGACCGGCGGGGGCACCCTGGCCGCGCATGAGGCCATGGCCGCCGTGCTCGGTGGGCCAGCGCGGCAGGAAGGAGCCCGGCTCCACCGCGAAGTGGTAGCCGAGGGGCCACTCGCGGAGCTCGTGACTCGGCTTCGCGAAGGTCACTCCCAGGCCAACGTGCCTCCTCCAGGGAGCTTCACCGGCACGTTGCGCCCCTACCAGGAGCGCGGCCTCGGCTGGCTGGCCCAGATGGCCCAGCTGCACCTGGGGGCGTGCCTGGCGGATGACATGGGGCTCGGCAAGACGATCCAGCTGCTGGCCTTCCTCCTGCACCGGCGCGAGACGAAGCCAGAGGATCGCCGGCCCACCCTGCTCGTCTGCCCCACCTCGGTGGTGGGCAACTGGGAGCGGGAGCTGGCACGCTTCGCGCCCTCGCTCCCGGTCGTGCGCCACCATGGCCCGGAGCGGGCGCGCAAGGAGGCCGAGCTGAAGGCGGTGCCTCCCCAGGCCGTGGTCCTCACCACCTATGCGCTGATGCGCAGGGACGCGAACCTCCTCGGCTCGGTGCACTGGTCCTCCGTGGTGCTCGACGAGGCGCAGAACATCAAGAACGCCGTCTCTCGAACCGCTCGGACTGCTCGCGCGCTCAAGGCTGGGTTCCGCGCGGCCCTCACCGGCACGCCCGTGGAGAACCGGCTCGCCGAGCTCTGGTCCATCTTCGAGTTCCTGAACCCGCGCCTGCTGGGCCCTCTGGAGACGTTCCGGCGGGAGGTGGCCGTCCCCATCGAGCGCTACGGGAATGACGAGGTGGCCGAACGCCTCAGGCGCATCGTCCAGCCCTTCATCCTCCGCCGCCTCAAGAGCGATCCGGCCATCATCCAGGATCTGCCGCCCAAGCAGGAGATGACCGTCTTCTGCACGCTCACGCGCGAGCAGGCCTCGCTCTACCGGGCGGCGGTGGACGAGACGATGCGGAAGATCGAGTCCTCCGAGGGCATCCAGCGCCGCGGGCTCGTGCTCTCCCTCATTACCGCGCTCAAGCAGATCTGCAACCACCCGGCTCAGTACCTGCGCGAGGAGGGGCCGCTCGCCGGACGCTCGGGCAAGCTCCAGCGGCTGCAGGAGATGCTCGAGGAGGTCCTCGCCTCGGGCGAGCGCACGCTGATCTTCACCCAGTACCGGGAGATGGGAAACCGGCTCGTCACGGAGCTCTCCAGGACGCTCGGCACCGAGGTGCTGTTCCTCCACGGCGGTGTCTCCCGGGCCGCCCGCGACGCCATGGTGCAAAGGTTCCAGGAGGAGTCGGGGGGACCGCGGATCTTTGTCCTCTCGGTCAAGGCCGGTGGCACTGGGCTCAACCTCACGGCCGCTAGCCACGTCTTCCACTTTGATCGCTGGTGGAACCCCGCCGTGGAGGATCAGGCCACGGATCGCGCCTACCGCATTGGCCAACAGCGGCGAGTCCAGGTGCACAAGCTGCTGTGCGCGGGCACTGTTGAAGAGAAGGTGGACCAGATGCTGGAGAAGAAGAGGGATCTCGCCTCGCGCATCGTCGGCAAGGGCGAGCACTGGATCACCGAGCTGGGAGACACTGCCCTCCGGGAGCTGTTCTCGCTCTCACCCGACGCCGTTGTCTCCACCGAGGAGCCAGACGCGGACGAGCTGGCCGGGAGGCGCTCATGAGCGACTGGGACGAGCGCCCCTGGTACTTCAAGAAGGCGCCCAAGCGTCCTCCGCCCAAGCGCGGCATCAAGGTCAAGCAGCTCGGCGCCACCTGGTGGGGCGAGCGGTGGATCGAAGCCCTGGAGAAGTTCTCGGGGGATTACTCGAACCGCCTGTCCCGGGGACGCACCTATGCCCGCGCTGGCCGCGTCAGCGATCTCAAGATCGCTCTTGGCCAGGTGACGGCGCACGTCACCGGCTCGCGCCCCAAGCCGTACAAGGTCACCCTCCGCCTCTCCGTCCTCCCAGAGAAGGCGTGGGAGAAGGCCATCCAGGAGATGGCGCGTCAGGCCGTCTTCGCCGCGGAGCTCCTGATGGGCCAGATGCCGCGGGACATCGACAAGGCCTTCCAGGCCGCGGGCCAGAGCCTGTTCCCGGTGAGGGCGAAGGACTTGGAGACGGACTGCACGTGCCCGGACTGGGCCAACCCGTGCAAGCACATCGCGGCCACGCACTACGTGCTGGGCGAGGCCTTCGACAAGGATCCCTTCCTGCTCTTCGAGCTTCGAGGGTGGAACAAGGCGGCGATGCTCGAGCGCCTGCGACGGCTTCGCGAGGGCAAGCCCGCCCGTCGAGCAGGCTCCTCGAGCAAGGTTCGCGCGGAGCCGCACACCGTCCCTCTCACGAAAGTGGCTCCTGGTACCTACGAGCGCATGGCGAGACCGCTCAGCCACTTGCGCTTCCAGATCGAGCCGCCCGCGGCGCCCGTCGCGCTCCTCCGGCAGCTGGGCGTGCCGTCTTCCTGGACGCTCCAGGAGACTCCAGCGGAGGTGCTTGCGCCGCTGTACACCACGGCCGGTGCCTTCGCTCGAGACCTGGCCCTGAAGCCGCTCGAGGAGCCAGCTCGCCCACCCTCGAGAGCTCCTCCTGGCGCCCGGCGGCGCCGTCCTCCCCCCTGACTTCGCGCATGCTAGGCTGAGCGGGTGTTGCTCCTCGTCCTCTACGTGGGGCTGGTCTACGCGGCCGCGCTGATCGCCGCGCTGCTGGCGGACGGCCCGGTGTGGCGGCGGACCGCGGCGGTGCTCGTGGTGGGCTCAGCGCTCCCGGTGCCCTTCCTGGCCCCCGCGGACTTCCCAGCCTTCCGCGCCTTCGTGGCGCTGGGCAGCCTGTGGTTCCTGGCCCGCATCGTGGAGCTCCTCCGTCAGCCCAGGCACCTGCCCGCAGCGCGCCGTGCGTGGCACGTGGTGGGCCTGGTGGACACCCGCTTCGTGCGGCACATGGCTCCCGGGTTGGATCGGCCGGCGCTGATCCGCCTGCTCCTGTGCGCGCCGCTCGTGGTCGCCGGTGGGGCCGGGGTGTACTTCAGCCAGCTGCTCTCGGGCGCTCCCCGGCTCGCGGTCCGCTGGAGCGCGGGCGCCCTCTTCACCTACACGGCCGTCGAGGTGGTCGTCTCCGCGGTGATCGTCCTCTATGGCCTGCTGGGCGTCGACCCACGCCCGCTCCACGACGATCCGATCCGCTCGAAGACGATCATGGAGTTCTGGAGCCGCCGGTGGAACCGGGCAGTCCACCGCTTCCTGAAGCAGAACATCTTCGCCCCGGTGGCCCGCCGCGGCTACACGGAGCTGGGAATGGCGCTGACCTTCGTCGTCAGCGGCTTCATCCACTTCGCCTTCATGCTGCCGGCGGTGGGGCCTGGCTGGGCCACGATGATGGGAGCCTTCTTCCTGCTCCAGCTCCCCTTCCTCTGGGCGGAACGAGCCCTGGGGGTTGCCCGCTGGCGAGCCCCGCTGGCCCGAGCGTGGACGCTCACCTTGCTCTTCGTGAGCTCCCCTCTCTTCGTCGAGCCGGTGCTCCAGATCGTCGACACCTGGAGCGCAGCTCTGGGGTAGCCCGGCGGCGCGTCCTGGCCGAACCTGTCTACTTGTCTGACAGGTTTGCCGGAACCGCGCCGGAACCGCCCCCACCCGGACTACGGACGGCCGCCGTCCGAGAGGGTGCCGGCAGCCAAGTCTCGCCGCTCCAGTTCTGCAGGGCGCGGGAGCCCAGGCTTGCCCCACTCCGAGGGATTGGGTGGAGCGGTCCCCTTCGGCGGTGCGCGCTCGGGAACAGGCGCGCTGTCCCCCACCCCGGTTGCGCCGTGGGGACGCTTCACCTCAGAAGGAGGGGGACTCTCCGCGGCCGACGGTGTGGGAGGGCTCTCCGCGGCTGATGGTGCGGGAGGGTTCTCCACGGCCGGTGCGGAGGTAACAGGCTTGCCGTCCTCGCATCCCCCCAGGAGGAGACCGGCGAGCAGGATTGGGCCAAGAGCGCTGCGCATGGGAGTGTTCTCCTGAGGGGGCCTAGGGCCTGGCCGGTGCAGGCCAGAAGTTGGGAGCGCTGGCGTCCTCGGCGGACAAGATGCGCTCCTTCGTCCGGGTGTCCCAGATCTGCGCGGACCGGGGGGTGCCGTAGTTGGCGATGAGCAGCAACCCGTCCTGGAGCTGGAGGCCGAGGAAGTCATCCGGCTTTGCCGACAGCCCCTCCAGCGCTACCGGCTTCCCCTGCTGCTCCCAGGCCACCGGAGCGGAGGGGTAGAGATACTCGCCGCCCTGCGCGCCCCAGAAGTAGACCGGGCCTCCCGGCGTGGTGAGCTCCATCCACTGCCCCGACTCATCGTCATGCCCGGGGAAGGCGGCAACCAGTTTCTTCGCGGCGGCCTCCGGGGCGTCCTTGCCCGGCATCCGATCAGAAGAGGTGGACGCCTTCGCGATGGGCAGCAGCGTCTTCACCGTGCCGAGCTCGCTGGTACCCGGCGCCATGTCCGACTCGAAACCACTGGCCTTCGTCTCCAGGTGCTTCCACCCGCTCTCCTCGAGCCGGTAGGCATGGGCCAACCCCGGGCTGCCTTCCACTCCCTCGCGGAGCGGGTAGCGCTTGCCCTCGAACGTGATGACCTGCTGGCCGTCCGTGCCCTTCTGCGTCTCCCGGTTGACGAATACGTCGGCGACGATCGCCACCGGGTGGCCCTGCTTGTCGAAGCCAATCTGCTCGATGTACGGCTTGTCCTGGTCCCCCGCCCCGGTTCCCCCGGGCAGCGACTTCAGCTCCAGCGACTTGCCCGTCCGCGCGGTAAGATCCACCCGCCAGGCCTTCGGCACCTCCCCCTGCCCGGAGGGCCAGGTGAACACGAGCCCCTCCTTGCCATCCGGGCTCCAGGAGACCATGGACCGGTCGCACGCCGCGTTGAAGGAGAAGACCGGAGTGGGCTCCCCCGAGGGGAGCGGGTGCCGCAACCACTCACAGCGCTCGGGATCCGAGGGCTGCAGGTAGGACAGCACGGGCCCGGAGGCGGGCGCAGGCGTGGGCGCGGGCGCGGCCCCAGGTGTAGGAGCGGGTGCTGGGGCCTTGGCCGGAGCAGCCGCGGCGGCGGGGGTGCTCGGCTCCTGGGCCGGGGTGGCGGGGGCCTTCTCTGACTTGCAGCCCGCCAGAAGGAGGGCGGCCAGCAGCGCGCGGCTCCAGCGACGCAGAGACATGGGGTTCCTCGAAAGTCCAGAGTGAGACAAGGCGGGCAGACTATCCCCGCTCCGGCGCAGGGAGTCACTCCCCGTGAGGCTCCAGAGCGTTCCCGAGGGGACGCCCGCGTGTGCTAAAGGGCCCCCCATGCCCAAGATTCGCAAGATCCTCATCGCCAACCGCGGGGAGATCGCCATCCGGGTGATGCGCACCTGCAAGGAGCTCGGCATCGCCACGGTGGCCGTCTACTCCGAGGCGGATCGCTCCGCGCTGCACGTGCGCATGGCCGATCAGGCCTACCTGGTGGGCCCACCGCCCTCGCGTGAGAGCTACCTGGTGCAGGAGCGCATCATCGAGGCAGCGAAGAAGTCCGGAGCGGACGCCATCCACCCGGGCTACGGCTTCCTGTCGGAGAACGCCTCGTTCGTGCGCGCGTGCGAGAAGGCGGGGATCATCTTCATCGGTCCGCCGGCCTCGGCCATGGACGCCATGGGCGAGAAGACGCGGGCGCGCCAGAACATGATCAAGGTGGGGGTGCCGGTGGTGCCCGGCACGGCCGAGCCCATCGCCACGGAGGAAGAGGCGCGGGCATACGCGGAGAAGATCGGCTTCCCCATCATGCTCAAGGCGGCGGGGGGCGGCGGCGGCAAGGGCATGCGCCGGGTGGAGGGCCTGAAGGACTTCGAGTCCGCGTGGCGTGGGGCCAAGAGCGAGGCGCTCAACGCGTTCGGCAACGACGCGGTCTACATCGAGAAGTACCTGGAGAAGCCCCACCACGTGGAGATCCAGGTGTTCGCGGACCAGCACGGCACGGTGGTGCACCTGAACGAGCGCGAGTGCTCGGCGCAGCGGCGGCATCAGAAAGTCGTCGAGGAGACGCCCAGCCCCATCCTCACGGCGGAGATGCGGGCGAAGATGGGGGCGGTAGCAGTCCAGGCGGCGCGGGCGGTGAACTACGTGGGCGCGGGGACGGTGGAGTTCCTGGTGGATGTGCACCGCAACTTCTACTTCCTGGAGATGAACACGCGCTTGCAGGTGGAGCACCCGGTGACGGAGTGGGTGACGGGGCTGGATCTGGTGGCGCTGCAAATTAAAGTCGCCGAGGGCGAGAAGCTGCCCTTCACGGACACGGTGCCGCCGCGGGGCCACTCCATCGAGGTGCGCATCTACGCGGAGGATCCGGCGCGCAACTTCATGCCGAGCCCGGGGAAGATCCAGTACCTGCGGGTGCCGGGCGGGCCCAATGTCCGGGACGACTCGGGCGTGTTCGCGGGCTACACGGTGCCCAACTTCTATGACCCGATGATCTCCAAGCTGTCGGTGTGGGCGCCGACGCGGGCGGAGGCCATCGCCCGGGCGCGGCGGGCGCTGAACGAGTACGTGGTGAAGGGCATCACCACGAACACGCGGTACCTGCAGGCCATCCTGGCGCACCCGGAGTTCGCGGGCGGAGACTACGACACGAGCTTCCTGACGCGCGAGCACACCACGCTGCTGGGCCAGGACGATCCGAAGCTGCAAGAGGTGGCGCTGCTGGCGAGCACGGTGTTCGCGCACCAGCGGGACCAGAAGCGGGCGAAGACCCTGCCCCAGAATGCGGGCGCGGCGGCGGGCGCGGGCGGCAGGTCCGCGTGGCGCCAGGGCCTGCGCACCGGGCGGCGTTAGCACTCCCCCTCTCCCTCGAGACACTCCATGCGTTACTTCGCGAAGCTGCAGGGCCAGAAGGAAGCGGTGCCGGTGGACATCGAGCACCTGGGAGGCACCCAGTACCGGCTGACGCTCTATGACCGGACGTACACGGTGGACGCGCTCACGCTGGACCACGGGGCGGTGTCCCTGCTGGTGGACGGGACTTCTTACCCCGTCGAGTTCGAGGAGAACGGGGACGAGGTGGGGGTGCTGGTGCGGGGCCAGGTGAGCCGGGTGGACGTGGCGGACGAGCGGCGGCTCCGGCTGCGCGCGGCCTCGGTGGGCTTCACCGCGGAGGGCAAGCAGGTCATCAGCGCGCCCATGCCGGGCAAGGTGGTGAAGGTGCTGGTGAAGCTGGGCGACGAGGTGAAGGAGGGCCAGGGGCTGGTGGTGGTGGAGGCGATGAAGATGGAGAACGAGCTGAAGAGCCCCAAGGCCGGCAAGGTGGTGGAGCTGCTGGCCAAGGAGGGGGCTACGGTGGAGAACAACGCGAAGCTCGCGGTGGTGGAGTGATGGCGGACATCAAGGACGCGAAGGCCCGTTGGCAGAAGTCTGTCTACGAGAAGGCCAAGGCGAAGGGCGGCGAGCGCCACCCCTCATTTGTCACCTCCAGCGGCACCGAGGTGAAGCCCGTCTACACGCCGGACGACGTCCGGGGCGAGTACACCGAGCAGCTCGGCTTCCCGGGTGAGTACCCCTTCACGCGCGGCGTGCAGCCCACCATGTACCGGGGGCGCTTCTGGACGATGCGCCAGTACGCGGGCTTCGGCACGGCGGAGGACGCCAACCAGCGCTACCACTACCTCCTGCAGTCGGGGCAGACGGGCCTGTCCGTGGCGTTCGATCTGCCCACGCAGATGGGGCGGGACGGGGACCACCCGCGCGCCCGCGGCGAGGTGGGCAAGGTGGGCGTGTCCATCTCCTCGCTGAAGGACATGGAGGTGCTGCTCCAGGGGCTGCCGCTGGCGGACGTGTCCACGTCCATGACAATCAACGCCACAGCGCCCATTCTGCTGTGCCTCTACGCGGCGGTGGGTGAGCAGAACGGCGTGCCGCTGGAGCAGCTCTCGGGGACGGTGCAGAACGACATCCTCAAGGAGTACATGGCGCGCGGGACGTACATCTACCCGCCTGAGCCCTCGCTGCGGCTCATCACCAACCTGTTCGCATTCACCGCGAAGCGCATTCCCAAGTGGAACCCGATCTCGATCAGCGGCTACCACATCCGCGAGGCGGGCTCGACGGCGGCCCAGGAGATCGGCTTCACGCTGGCGGACGGCATCGCCTACGTGGAGGCCGCGCTGAAGGCGGGCCTGCAGGTGGACGAGTTCGCGGGCCGGCTGTCGTTCTTCTTCAACGTCCACAACAACTTCCTGGAGGAAGTCGCGAAGTTCCGGGCGGCGCGGCGGCTGTGGGCGCGCATCATGAAGGAGCGCTTCAAGGCGAAGGATCCGCGCTCGATGATGCTGCGGTTCCACGCGCAGACGGCGGGCAGCACGCTGACGGCGCAGCAGGTGGACACCAACGTGGTGCGCGTGTCGCTGCAGGCGCTGGCGGCGGTGATGGGCGGGGCGCAGTCTCTGCACACCAACAGCCGGGACGAGGCGCTGGCGCTGCCCTCGGAAGAGGCCGCGCGGCTGGCGCTGCGGACGCAGCAGGTGATCGCCTACGAGTCGGGCGTGGCGGATGTGATCGACCCCATGGGCGGCTCGTACGCGGTGGAGGCGCTGACGGACGAGCTGGAGGCGAAGGCTCAGGACTACCTGCGGCGCATCGACGACATGGGCGGGATGGTGCAGGCGATCGCCAAGGGGTACCCGCAGAGCGAGATCCAGGAGGCCGCGTACCAGGCGCAGCGGGACATGGAGGAGAAGCGCTCGGTGGTGGTGGGCGTGAACCAGTTCCAGGTGAAGGAGCCGCCGCCGCAGGGGCTGCTGCGTGTGGACGAGAAGGTGGAGCGGGTGCAGGCCGAGCGGCTGAAGAAGCTGCGGGCCGAGCGGGACAACGCGGCGGCGGCTCGGACGGTGGACGTGCTGCGCAAGGCGGCGCAGAGGCCGGACGAGAACCTCATCCCGCTCATCCTCGACGCGGTGAAGGCGTACGCGACGCTGGGAGAGATCTCGGACGCGATGCGGGACGTCTTCGGCGAGCACAAGGAGCACGTGGTGCTGTAGGTCCCCTCTGTTGAGCACAAACCCTGTCGGATAGGCGACACGGGGCGCGTGACGAGTGGCCGGCTGACGCGGAGGGAGGTCTCTTCTATGACCTCTCTTGGATGAAGCCTGCTCCGCTCCCGGTCCCTCTCATGCCTCACTCTTCCCATCGAGTCGCGGGCTCTTATCGGGTCAACTTCTCGCCAGATGCGTGGAAGTTGATCGGCCTCATGCCCTCCGCCATCTTCCAGAGCCTCCAGAAGGCGCTGGAGCAGATCGCTGCAAGCCCACGCTGGCCCGCCTCCGCGACCGACGCCCCGCTGCAGGCCACCCTGGATGACCTGACAGTCGTCTATGAGCTGGACCGCACGGAGCGGTGCCTCACCGTGCTGGACATCCTCCGGAAGGATTCGGCCTAGACTCGCGAAAGGCTGATAACTTCATGGACGGGCTCGCCTCGAGCCGAGCCGAGGTCAACGCGATGGAGATGCTCTGCACCCTGCGCAGCGCGACGGAGGCCCAGCACCAGGCGCTGCTGAAGGCCCCGGAGCGGCTGCAGGACTTCCTGGACGACGAGGAGGACTTCGGGGACGCGGAGGGAGTGAAGTTCCTGGAGCTCGACATCGGGGAGTCCTGGCACGGCCTGCAATACTTGATGACGGGGAAGGCGTGGGAAGGCACCGCGCCGCTGGACTTCCTGGTGCGCGGCGGAGAGGACGTGGGCGACATTCCCTCGGATGAAGGGACCGCGCGCGTCTTCCAGCCCGCGGAGGTGAAGAAGCTCTCCGAGTCGCTGCACGCCCTCCCCCTGGACACGCTGAGGGGCCGCTTCGACGCCGGGAAGATGCAGCAGCTCGACATCTACCCGGTCCTCTGGGACGAGCCCGCGGATGATGCGGATCCGCTGGCCGAGCTGGTCAGCTACTTCGCGGAGCTGCGCAAGTTCGTGAGCCAGGTGGCCCAGCGCGGCCATGCCCTGTTGGTGCATATTGGCTGACAGCCTGGGCTGACAGCCCGGCGTGATACGCCAGGGGCCATGCGACTCCTCCTCCTCGCCTCCCTCCTCGCTTCTTGCATCTCCGGCTGTGCCACCACCGGCCAGGCCGCTCAGGCCCCCGCCTCGGAGCCTCCGCGCAAGGAGTTCACGATGCGCACCTACTACATGGCATTCCTGCGGCGGGGCCCGGCCTGGAGCGCGGAGAAGACGCCCGAGGCGGAGGCGGCGGGCAAGGGGCACATGGCCAACATCGAGCGGCTCGCCGCGTGCGGAAAGCTGCTCATCGCAGGCCCGTTCAACGTCGGACCGAACCCTCCGGCCGATGCGCTCGCCGGCATCTTCATCTTCGATGTGCCCACGCTCGAGGAGGCTGTCGCGCTCACGCAGACGGACCCCGCCGTCAAGGTGGGCCGCTTCACCATGGACGTGATGCCCTGGTACGGCCCGGCGGGGCTGACCTACGACGGGCACCAGCCGCCCAAGCCCGATGCGAAGTGCGAGCCCTCCCTCAGCCCATGAGCAGATCTCTCCCGAGCTTCACCACGAGCGCCGCCACCACCGCGAGCACCACCTTGCGCACCAGCTTGTCGCCACCCTTCACCGTGAGGTGAGCGCCGATCCACGCGCCGGTGAACTGGGCCACGGCCATGGGCAGGGCCACGTGCCACAGCAGCATGTCCTTCCACGCAAAGAGCAGCACGGCGGCGATGTTGGAGGCGAAGTTGACCACCTTGGCGTCCGCGGACGCCCGCATCAGCCCGTGGCCCAGCAGCGTGGAGAAGCCCACGATGAGGAAGGTGCCGGTGCCTGGGCCGAAGAAGCCGTCGTAGGCCCCGATGGCGAAGGCCACCAGCCCCCCGAGCAGGCGCAATCTCGGCAGGGGTGGCTCGGGCCTGTCTCCCGGCGGCGGCCCCTTGCGGAAGGCGAGGAAGGCGGCCACCGCGACGAGCAGCACGAGCACCAGGGGCTTGAGCACCTCGGGCTTCACCCACAGCACCAGCCGCGTCCCCGCGAACGCGCCGAGCAGCCCGAACGGAAAGCTCACCCACGCCAGCTTCCCGCTCACCAGCCCCGCGCGCGTGAAGCGCACCAGCGCCGAGCAGGACCCGAAGACGGACTGGCCCTTGTTGGTGCCCAGCGCGACGTGCGCCGGCATCCCCGTGGCCAGGAGCATGGGCAGGGTGATGAGCCCTCCTCCCCCGGCGATGGCGTCCACTCCGCCAGCGACCAGGGCCGCGAGGCACAGCAAGGCGAGTTCGAGGCCGGTCACTTCCAAGGTCGGGCCTACCTCCAAGCCCCGAGCGGGCGGCGCCCCCCGTACCACGCCTGCCGTCCCTTCGTCTTGCCTGCACCCATGAGGTAACCTGAGCGTCCGTCCCCACCTGCCGCTGTCGCTCCCTAGAGGCCCTTCGTGTCCGCTCCGCTCATCCCGCTCTTGCTCGTGCTGCTCGCGCAGCCGCAGTCCTCGGATCCCTCCGGGCCCAACTGCCGCTCCATCGACGGGCAGATCGCCTGTGGCTACGCGTGCAAGTCGGATGGACTCCGGGTGGCCTGTGCCCAGACGCCCCAGGGACGCTGTCAGGTGATGGATGGGAAGGTGGTGTGCTTCGACCCGCCCGCCTATGTCGTCCGTGCCTATGGCAGCGCGCTGCCGGAGGCTGAGTGCAAGGCCGCCGAGGGCCAGGTCGCGTGTGGCTACTCCTGCACCACGTACTTCGGGAAGATGAAGTGCGCACGCACCCCCGCGGGCGTCTGCCGAGGCCGTGGGGACTCGGTGGAGTGCTTCGATCCGCCCGCCTCGGTGTTCGCCATCTACGGCAAGGAGACGCCCAAGCTCGAGTGCCGCACCCAGGGCATGGACTTCGCCTGCGGCTACCGCTGCACCACGGGCGCCGAGGGGGTGAAGTGTGCCGCCACGCCTTTCGGGGTGTGCAAGACCGAGGGCGGCCGTGTCACCTGCTTCGACCCGGCCCCCGAGGCCATCTGCGCCTTCGGGCGCTCACTGCCGCCCCCTACGTGCAAGAGCAGCGAGGGAAATGCCGTCTGTGGCTACGGGTGCGCCTCTTCCTACGGGCGGGTAGCCTGCGCCTCGACGCCCAAGGGGATCTGCAAGGTCTTCAACAGTGAGGTGCGCTGCTTCGACCCACCGAGTACGCTCCAGGCGGACGCCTCGTGCCTGGCGCTGCTGGGGCTGGCCGCGCTGGAGGGTGCCAAGCCCTGAGCTGCGCGCGTCCGCTCGCTTGGTTCGGCGGGGCGGTGGCGCTAGGGTGCACTCTCCAAGGAGCGAGACCGCGCATGGCGGAGGGAGATGTCCGGCAGTACTTCATCCGCAACGACAAGGGCACCCTGTGGGGACCGCTGGCCCTGCCGACCATCGAGCTGCTGCTCGATAACGGCATCATCCAGGGCCGGATCCAGGTGTCCGAGGACGGCATCAACTTCGCCTACCCCGGCCGCTTCCCTCACCTCCGAGATGCCTTCCCCCGCGAGCTCTGGGGAGACGTGATCGCCCCAGGCGCGACCGTCCAGGTGGCCAAGGCGGAGCTGCCTCCCGAGATGTTGGGGCAGAGCGCTCCGGCGCCTGTCCTCCCCGGCGCTGCCCCCATGGCGGGCCCTGGCGCTGTGTCTCAGGCAGCCGCGCCGCGAGCCGGTCCGGGGGCCATCGCCCAGCCAGCCGTGCCCCGGCCGGGTCCGGGTGCTGCTCCCCAGGCCGGCGCGCCCCGGCCGGTCCCTGGAGCCGTGCCCCAAGCCGGTGTGCCCATGGCGAACCCAGGCGCTCGCGCTGCCCCGGTCCCACCGGGTGCCGTGCCTGGAAGCCCCTCCGGGAGCTTCCGCCCTGTCGCTCCACCGCCGGGTGCCATGCCGCCTGGAAGCCCTTCCGGGAGCTTCCGCCCTGTCGCGCCTCCCGGCGCCGGACCTCGTCCCCCACCCGCGACGCCTCAGGCTGGGGGGGCTCCGGCCATGCCCTCGGCTCCGGGAGCCTCGCCGGCGAGTGCCGCGCCGCGGCCTCCGCCCGTCATGGCGCCCTCGGGTACCCATGGCTCGGTGGCGCCTGCTCCAGCGGGGCCTCCTGGCGCAACGGCTGCTCCGGGAGCCTCGGCCTCGGCACGCCCCGCTGCGAGCCAGGCTCCCGCGAGCCCGGCCTCCGTCTCCACACCGACCGTGGGCGCGTCTCCGGGAGTCTCGGAGCCGGCCCTCCCAGCGCCCCCGGCTCAGGGCTCGCTCGATCAGCTCTCCCCTATCGCCTTGTACGGCCGCATCTCCGCGGGTGGCCTCACGGGGCTGCTGTCCCTCACGCTCCCGGATCGCTCCGTCCAGATCCACTTCCGCAAGGGCAGCCCCGAGTTCGTCGACTCGACCCACCCTGAGGATGCCCTCGGTACAATGCTCCTCCAGGCGAAGCTGCTCTCCGCCGAGCAGCTCCAGCAAGCCGAGGGGGCTCGCCCGCGCTTCGGCGGGGACCTGCTCACCTCGCTGTTCGGGCTCGGGCTGCTACAGCCTGCGAACACCTTCAACCATCTCTCCCAGCGCGCGCTCTCCATCCTCCACAAGGGCCTGCGCGCGGAGTCCGGTACCTTCGCCTACGAGCCCAAGGATCTCCCGGCGGCGAAGGCCATGCCGCTCGGCAACCGCTGGGCCGTGCTGAGCGAGCAGGTCCGACGGCTCCCCTCCGTGGATCTCAAGCGGCGCCTGCAGCCGGTGCTGAACCTCCCCATCATGAAGGCCGCGGGCGTCGCGGCCCCGAGCGACCTGCGCCTCACGCCTCACGAGGTGCGCGTGCTCACCGTCATCGACGGCGTGCGCTCCCTGGCGCAGCTCCTCGCGGACTTCCCCCAGGACACCGAGCACATCCTGCGGCTCGCGTTCCTCCTGAAGGAGCTCGACGCCGCCTCCTTCGCGGCCGTCCCTCAGCGCGCCCCCGAGCCGAAGGCCGCTGCGCCGAATCCGCCTCCCGCCACCGCGCCCAAGCCCGCAGCTCCCCATCCTCCTCCAGCCGCCACCGCGCCCAAGCCCGCAGCCCCCCATCCTCCCCCGGCGGCAGCAGCTCCAGCTCCGGGCGCGCCCGTGCTCAAGCCCTCGGCGCCAGCGCCCGCCTCGGGTGCGCCTGTGCTCAAGCCCTCGGCGCCAGGTGCAGCGCCCGCATCGAGTGCGCCTGTGCTCAAGCCCTCGGCACCTCCCTCCAGTGCTCCTACCGCAGCGGCGACTCCCGCAAAGGGTCCGGGGGTGGAGGAGCTCACCGCGCTCCGGCAGACTGCCACGGTCATGAAGGGGCAGAACCTGTTCGAGCGGCTCGGCCTTGCGCAGCAGGCGGACGCTGGCGCGGTGAAGATCGCCTACTTCAAGCTGGCCAGGCTGTACCACCCGGACACGCTGCCACCCGGGGCGCCACCCGAGCTGGAGAAGCTCAAGGCCGAGATCTTCGGCTACATCGGCGACGCCTACCGGACGCTCACGGATGACAAGAGCCGCAATGAGTACCTCGAGCAGCTCAAGTCGGGCGACACGGGCAAGGAGGAGGTGGACGTGGTGGCCATCCTCCAGGCCGAGGAGCGCTTCAAGCGCGGTACCGTCTACGTGAAGTCGCGCAAGTACGCCGAGGCGGTGAAGATCTTCGACGAGGCCATCCAGCTCAACGCGGAGGAGGCAGAGTTCCACGCCTGGCGCGCCTACGCGCGCTTCTGTGCCGCGCCGGACAAGAAGGCCATCCAGCCCGAGTCGTTCAAGGATCTCCAGGCCGCCATCAAGAAGAACGAGCGCTGCGTCGCCGCTTACTACTTCCTGGGTGTCATCGCCAAGACGCTGGGAGACGCCACGGGTGCCCTCAAGCACTTCCGGAAGACCGTGGAGCTTCAGCCAGATCAC
>NZ_DASPHO010000014.1:0-2255 GCF_035629615.1 Hyalangium sp.
CAGCAGGGACGTGAGCCCCGCCACCGAGCTGCTCCACTCCACATCCCCGCTCTCGGCGCTCAGGGCATACAGCCCACCCTGGTACGAGGCCACGTACAGCCGGCCCGCATCGTCCGCCACGGGAGGCGTGTCCACATCGAGGAACTCGGTGGCTCCACCCGCCAGGGACTTCTCCCACTTCGCGGTGCCACCCTCGGCGTCCAAGGCCACCAGGTACCCGTCCGCGAACCCCACGTACACCGCGCCGTCCTTCACCAGTGGAGTCGAGACACCGTGGATGGTGAAGCCGCTGGGCGGATCCCGCCGGTACTGCCAGGCCCACTTGCCCGTCTCGAGGTCCACCGCGAAGAGCGTATCGCTCTCCGAGGCCACCAGCACCCGCGAGCCGGCCAGGACCGGAGTCGTCGCGAGCGACTCACCGGCCTCGTACTTCCACTTGAGCTCGCCCTTGCGAGCGTCCAGGGCATACAGGACGCCATCCCCACCTGGCACGTAGGCGATGCCTTCGTGCACCAGGGCCCCAGCCGAGAACCGGTTGCCCGTCTTGAAGGCCCACGCCACCTTGCCACCGGGGGCAACGCCCCGGACAAAGCCATCCCGAGTCAGCGTGATGACTCGGCCAGAGTCCGGATCCACCGCCGGGGCGGCGAACTCACGGGGGGCGTACTCCCAGGAGATCGGCTCTACGAGCGGCGTCCACCAGCCCACCTCGAAGAAGTCGGCCGGGGGCTGGCGGAGCTCGGAGCTGACGGGGTTGCCATGGAGCGGAACGGAGTGACACGCGCCAAGCAGCCCCACCGCCCCGACTCCCGCCACCCACTGCCTCCACGCGCGGCGCTTCATGCCCCTCCGTCCTTCGTCGAGCTCGCTGGCTCAGGCGGCGGGGGGATCTTCACGCCCTCGGCCGCCAGCAGCGACGTCCGCTCGGTCGCGAGCCGGGCCGCCGCGCTGTTCGCGTGGTCCACGGGGATCTTCACGAGGACGGTGGCCGCGTCATCCTTCTTCCCCTGGAGGATGAGGATGCGGGCGCGGTGGTACTGGCCCATGCCCTCCAGATAACCGCCCGCATCCACCTTGGACATCTCATCGAAGGAGGTGAGCGCCTGGTCGTACTTCTGCTGGGCCTCGTAGGCGTAACCCTGGCCCTCGAGCGCTGCTGCGCGCATCGGGTCGTTGGCCGGAGCGACCTTCAGGTACTCGGCGAAGGCGGCCAGCGCCCCCTCCGCATTGCCCAGCCGGTACTCGGCCTTGCCCAGCGGCAGCGCGGCCGTCATCGCGGACGGGGTGCCCTTGTGGGTGGTGCGGAAGTCCGTCAGCGCCTTCACCAGCGCTTGATCCTGCTCCTGGGCGGACTTGAAAGGCGGATTCTCACCCGCGGGCGGCGGGGGCGGAGCGCCCTCGGCGGGTGTAGGAACCACCGGGCGCTCGAGGATCTCCAGCGCCGCGCCCAGCTCCTTGGCCGCCTTGGCCTCGCTGCGGTGGGAGAAGTAGCTGAACAGCGCCACGACCAGGCCACCTGCCAGCACCACTCCCACGGCAAGGATGACGAGCGTCTGTCGCCCGACCAACCACTCTCGGGCATCGGCTCCCACGCGCTGGAAGGCGTCGGGCTGCTTGAGCTCCCGCTGGGTCATCTTCTCGGACTTGGCCACGTCGCTGGTCCTCTTCTCTTCATCTGGGGTGCAAAAGGCGGCGCAATCTACGGATCGGCCACCGGGGGTGTCAACGCGAAGACGCTCAGTGCCTACCCGTCTTCTTCTCCTTCTTCTTCAGATGGGGGCGCTTGCGGGCCTCCCTCTTGGCCTTGCCAGGCCGCTCCTTGAAGATCAGCCGGAGGGGCACCCGCAGATCGAAGGTCTTCCGGAGCTGGTTGGTGATGTAGCGCTTGTACATCTCTGGCACGCCCTGCGGGTGGTTGCACGTGAGGGCGAAGGTGGGGGGCGCCGTGCCGACCTGGGCGATGTAGTACAGGCGCAGGGGCTTGCCATTGACGATGGGGGCCGGGTTGTTGTCCACCATGTGCTCGAGCAGCCGGTTGAGCTGGGGGGTGGGCGCCCGGTAGCGGAACTGCTCGGCGAGCTCCACGGCGATGTCCACCACCTTCTCCACCTTGGAGCCGGTGAGGGCCGAGGTGAAGACGATGGGGGCGTACCCCACGAACTTCAGCGAGTACTTGAGGGCCTCGCGGAAAGCCTCCTGGCGGCGCAGGTCCGTGCCGATGAGATCCCACTTGTTCACGACGATGACGAGCGCGC
>NZ_DASPHO010000015.1:0-12437 GCF_035629615.1 Hyalangium sp.
CGCGCAGCTCCTGCTCGGCGGCCGCGTCGTCGCTGGCCAGGCAGTCCAGGCAGAGCAGGCCGAAGGAGAGCTTCGCGGGCTCGGTCTGCTTCGGGAGCGCGGCGCGGATCAGCTCGGGCGGATCGAAGGAGAGCCCGATGAGCGCGCCGGCGAGATCCACAGGGAGGTCCTCGGGGAGCTTCATCCCGAGCCGCTGGTTGAGCTCGTGGATCAGCGCCTGCTGCTTCGCGGGGTGGTAGCGCAGCTGGCCGACGAAGATGTTGACGCCCTCGGCGACGTTGGCGTGCGCCTCGGCGCGGAGGATGGACTTGGAGAACAGCGAGCGGAAGCTGAAGGTGGGGAGGCCCTCCGGCGCCTGGTCGCGGTAGCGCTGGGCCATCTCCAGGCCGTAGTGGCCCTTGGGCAGCAGGTCCAGGTACGGGTCCTTCTTGTACGCGCTGCCCCACGTCAGCCCGTCGAGGAAGGCGGAGGCCTTGTAGCGGTCGTGGAGCTGGATCAGATCGATCTGGTTCTTGGCGCCCGTCCCGAGGAAGCCGCGCACGGTGCGCTCCAGCTTGTCCTCGGAGGGGATGTGGGGAGGAAAGTAGGGCGTGAGCGCCTCCTTGAGGGAGGCGGCGGTCTGCCCGGCGCCGAGCCACAGGAAGGGCGGGTACACGGGCGAGAGCGCCACCCTCAGCTCGTCCGGGGACTGCCTGGCCAGCAGCAGCAAGCAGCGGGTCTTGTGGCCCTCGCGGTCCGAGGCAGTGGGGCCTTCGCCCACGGGGATGAAGCGAGCGGCCTGCTCCTGGGCGGCAGCGAAGGCGGCCTCGGGGAGGTGGTGGCGGACGCGCTCGTCACCGCTCTCGTACAGGCGCGCGAGCTCGGCGCGCCGGGCCTCGGCCTCCTCGGGAGTGAACCAGTGGATCCCGGACTCGGTGGCCTTGGGATCCTTCTTCAGCGCTTCGAACCACTTGGGGTTGGGGAGCGTGTGCACGCCCATTTTCTAGCACGAGGAGGTCGTCGTCACGAGGTGCTCCACCGAAGGTGGGGAGAGTCCTCAGCCCAGGGACACGGGGAGGGACTTGAAGCCGCGGAAGGCCACGTTCTCCAGCCGCTCCGGCTCCTCCAGCAGCCGCAGCTTCGGGAAGCGGCGCAGCACGGTGCGCAGGGCGATCTGTCCCTCCATCCGGCCCAGCGCGGCGCCCAGGCAGTAGTGGATGCCGAAGCCCAAGGCGATGTGGCGGTTGTCCTGGCGCTGCAGGTTCAGCCGGTCCGCTTCGGGGAACTGGCGCGAGTCCCGGTTGGCCGCGCCGATCATCAGGAACGCCTTCTGGCCCTTGCGCAGCGTCTGCCCGTGCAGCTCGAAGTCCTCGGTGATGACGCGGCTGAGCCGCTGGATGGGGCTCTCGTAGCGCAGCACCTCCTCCACCGCGGCCTCCAGCTGCTCGTCGGAGCCCAGCATCACCTCGCGCTGCTCCGGGTTCTTCAGCAGCAGGTACAGGCCATTGGCGAGCAGGTGTGTGGTCGTCTCGTGGCCGGCGAACAGCACCAGCGAGCACGTGGCCAGCACCTCCTGCTCGGAGAGGAAGCGGCCCTGGTCCTCGGCGCCGATCATGGTGCTGAGCAGATCGCTGCCCTGGGTGCTGCTCTTGCGGCGCTGGGCGATGAGGCCGCGGAAGTACTCCTCCATCTCCACGATGCCGGTGCGCATCAGGTCCAGCACCTCCGGTGTGTACTTGGTGGTGCCGAAGAAGGTGGCGAAGGCGTTCGCCCAGACACGGAGCTTGAGCCCGTCCTCGCGGGGGATGCCGAGCATGTCGCCGATCACCGCCACCGGCAGCAGGTTGGCCACGTCATGCACCATGTCCAGCTTCCCCGCGGCCTCGGCCTTGTCGAGGAAGAGGTCCACCTGCTCCTGGATGAGGGGCCGCAGGTACTCCACCAGGCGCGGGGTGAAGGCCTTGTTCACGAGCGCGCGGACGCGCGTGTGGTCGGGCGGGTCGATGAGCAGCGCCCAGGAGCTGAGGCTGGAGACGACAGGCGCCAGCCGCTCCTTCAGGGCCGCGGGGAGCATGGCCCCGAACGCGCCCGCGCGGTTGGAGGAGAGGCGCGGATCCTTGAACCCTCCCTGCACGTCCTGGTAGCGCGTGAGGAGCCAGCCCCCCCAGCCTTCGCTGAAGTAGGCGGGCGCCTCGTCTCGCAGCCGCTCATAGGTGGGGTAGGGGTCCACCTGGAACTGGCGTGTCATCAAGCCATGCGGATCGGCTACCTCTTGCGTCGCTGACATGAGGGCTCCCTGTTTGCATTCCGGAGTTGCTCACCGGAGTTGCTTTCCGGAGGGGGAGCCTACGACCGTTTTTCGCGAGAACCCAGCGCCGGATCACTTCCCCTGGCGCGCGGGGTGGGAGTGGGAAAGGGTGGCGGACGCTCCTGAAGAGCGCTAGCAATCCGCGCCGCTCCATCCATTCCCTTGGGATCACCCATGCCTCTCAACAGCTATCTCACCCTCGGCCACTCAGGGCTGCGCGTCAGCCCCTTCTGCCTCGGGGCGATGACCTTCGGCGAGGAGATCGCCTACGGCAGCAGCGTCGAGACCTCCAACGCCCTCATGGACCGCTTCATCGAGCGTGGTGGCAACTTCATCGACACCGCGAACATGTACACGATGGGGCACTCGGAGAAGATCATCGGCGACCACCTGGGCCGGCACCCGAGCAAGCGGCACCGCATGGTCATCGCCACCAAGTTCTATAACAACCTCTTCCCTTCGGACCCCAACGGCGGCGGCGCGGGGCGCAAGTCCCTGATGGCCGCGTGCGAGGAGTCCCTGCGCCGACTGCAGACGGACTACATCGATCTGTACTGGATGCACAACTATGACAGGCACACGCCCATCGAGGAGACGATGCGCGCGCTGGACGACCTGGTGAGGGCGGGCAAGGTCCGGTACATCGGCTTCTCGGACATGTCGGCGTGGAAGACAGCACAGGCGCAGATGCTGGCGCACTTCAAAGGCTGGTCCCCGCTCATCGGTCTGCAGATCGAGTACTCGCTGATGGAGCGCACGGTGGAGGGGGAGCTGATCCCCATGGCGCGCGAGCTGGGGCTGGGCGTCACGCCGTGGTCTCCGCTCAAGGCCGGGGTGCTCAGCGGCAGGTACACGCGGGAGAACGCGGGCAAGGTGAAGTCGGCTCGCGGCATGTGGGTGGAGAGCAACCTGGGCGAGCATGCCTACGCCATCGTCGACGTGCTGCAGAAGGTGGCCACGGAGCTGGACACCAGCGTGGCGCGCGTGGCGCTGGCGTGGGTGCAGAACCGGCCGGGCGTCAGCTCCACCATCATCGGTGCGCGCACGCTGGAGCAGCTCGACAACAACCTGGGTGCGCTGGACCTGAAGCTGACGCCGCAGCAGGTGGCTGCTCTGGACGAGGTCTCCAAGCCGACGCTCAACTTCCCGGCGGCCCTCCACCAGTACGGGCCCATGTTCATGCACGGCACCCTCACCGTTAACGGCCTCAATGCGCCGCCCTCTCCGCTGGCACCCAAGACCGACATCGAGCCCTGGTAGCGGGCCTACGGCTCACCGGGGCTGGCGCGCTCGGCTCAGGCCTTCCACTCCACCATGAGCCGCTGCGGCCCGCGGTTGAGGAGATTGGGCAGGTACACCGGGCGCTCCCCAGCCACCAGGCTCAGGCCTGGCAGCCGCTGGGTGAGCGTCTCCAGGGTGATGCGGGCCTGCAGCCGGGCCAGGGGCGCGCCCACGCAGAAGTGGGTCCCGTACCCGAAGCCGAGGTGCCGGGCCGCGCTCTCGCGGGTGATGTCGAAGCGGTCCGCCTGCTCGTAGATGTCCTCGTCCCGGTTGGCCGAGTTGAAGAGCAGCAGCAGTCGAGAGCCTTGGGGCACAGGCGTTCCCGACAGCACCACGTCCTCCGTGGTCGAGCGCATCATGGCCGAGGCCGGTGCGTCGTAGCGGAGCACCTCCTCGACGGCCTGGGGGATGCGGGCCGGCTCCTCGCACAAGGCTCGCCAGGACTCAGGGTGACGCAGCAGGTGGATCAACGCGTTGCCGAGGAGGTTGGTGGTGGTCTCCTGGGCCGCGAACACGAGGACGCTGGCCAGGTTCACCATCTCCCGGGTGTCCAGGGGCTTCTCCCCCTCGATGCGGGCCTCGATCAAAGTCGTGAGGATGTCGTCGGGGCGAGGGTTGCGCCGGCGCTCCTCCACGAGCGCTCGCAGATAGAGCCAGTACGCGGCGATCCGCTGGGCGCGCTCCAGCTGCTGCTCGGGCGTCTGGCCGCTGTTGAAGAGCTGGATGGGCTCCTCGCACCACTTCTTGATGCGATCCATGTCCTCCTGAGGGATGCCGAGGAGCTCCGTCGCCACCCGCATGGGCAGTGGATAGGTGAGCCCCGCCACCACGTCCGTGCGTCCCTCCCGGCGCGGGAACGCGTCGAGGTACTCGGTGGCGATCTGCTGGATGCGCGGCGCCAGCGCCGCCATGCGGGCGGCCGAGAAGGCCTTGCCCACGAAGCCGCGGATGCGCGTGTGGGCTGGCGGATCATCTCCCAGCAGGGGGTAGTCCTGGGTAAAGCCAGCCTCCTCGAGGACGGCGGTCACCTCCCGCGGCAGCTCGAGAGGGGAGCGCAGGATGTCCTGGGAGCTGAAGCGCCGGCTGTCCTTCAGGATCGACAGCACATCCTGGTACCGGGTGATGAGCCAGAGCTGAAAGGTGGGGGCCAGCACGACGGGCGCCTCGCGGCGAAGCCGGGCGAGGAAGGGATGCGGATCCTCCAGCTGGGGCAGCTCGAGGGGCCGGTATTCCTGACCAAGAAGGCTCTCCATCCCGCGCATCCTGCAAGGATGGAAGGTTCATCGTCAAACAGATGACAGCCTAGGGTGTCAGGAGAGAACCTCGAGGCACCAGTCTTGGGAAGCCTTCCGGGAGGCCAATGACTTCCAGTCAGCCACAGTCTCGAACCGATGCGGCGCCAGAGCAGAGCCCAGGGGCGGCCATGGCCCGGCCGTTGGAGGCGGATCCAGAGCGGGTGCATCAAGGCATCCAGGCCATCGCAGGGCTGGGCCCGATGGCGGTCAACATCGCGGTGCTCGTCTGGTTTTGGGGGCAATGGAGGCCGCTGATCGCCGTGATGTCCGTGGCGGTGGTGCTCACCCTGGCCAACGTGGTGTTCCTGGAGCGGCTCGCGCGGAGGCTCTCCCGGTCCCTGGTGGAGACGCTCCGGATGCTGCTGAACGTAGCAGGCATCTCCGTGAGCGGACACTTCACCGAATGGTCCCCGCTGATCTGGGTCTTCGTCCCCTACAACATGCTGTGGTTCTACGGACTGGATCGGTGGGTGCGCCCGCGCGTCGCCGTGTACCTGGTGCTGATGAACTCCATCGCCCTGGCGGATGGTGCGCCGCCGGAGCTGGCACTGGCGTTCAGCCTGCTGGGCCTCTTCGGCTATCTGCTGACAGAGCGCCGGGCCTCGCTGCTGCGCGGCGCGCTGGACAAGGTGCTGGAGCAGCAGGCGGGACTGGAGCGGGCCCACCAGGAGATGCGGCAGATTCACGCGCGGGCGATGGAGCAGGAGAAGCTCTCCAGCCTGGGCATGATGGCGGCTGGCGTGGCGCACGAGATCAACAACCCGATGAGCTTCGTGGCGAGCAACGTCCACCAGGTGCTCAAGGATCTGAAGGCGCACCCGGGCCTGACCGAGCCGCTGCGGGAGCACGTGGAGGAGGTGCTGCCGGCGACGCTGGAGGGCATCCAGCGGGTGAACGCCATCGTGGCGGACCTGCGGCGCTTCTCGCGTGGGGATCCAGAGGCGTTCGTCGAGTACGAGCTGAACGCCGAGGTGCGGCTGGCGCTGCGGATCGCGCACAGCCAGCTGCGCCACTGCCAGGTGGAGAGCGAGCTGGGAGAGGTGGGCCGCATGGTGGGGCGGCCTCGGCAGATGGCGCAGGTGCTGGTGAACCTGCTGGTCAATGCCGGACAGGCCACGGCAGAGAGCGGCGAGGTCCGTATCTCCACGCGGCGAGAGGGAGACTGGGTGCAGATCGAGGTTCGTGACACGGGGACGGGCATGCCGCCCGAGGTTCAGCGCTACCTCTTCCAGCCCTTCTTCACCACCAAGCCGCCAGGGATGGGGACGGGACTGGGGCTGGCGGTGGTTCATGGCATCGTCACCTCGCACGGAGGCCGCATCGAGGTGGCGAGCGAGCCAGGGAAGGGCACCTGCTTCACCCTCCATCTGCCCTGTGTGCCGGTGCCGCCCGCGGCGGGCCGCTGAAGCGGGCCGGGCGCCGAACGCGAGGTTCGGGTGGGAGTCCAGGTCCAGCGAGCTGCCCAGGTCGTGTCGTGGTGGAGCTGCGTATCCTACGTCCACCTCGAAGTCCGGCAGGTGTCAGGCTTTGGGCATCGCTCCCTCCTGGGAGCCCGAGATCCTGCGTGCCACCGGACGCTCCGAGGCCGGTGTGCCGGGTAGCGGAAGGAGCCATTGCCTGCCGCTGAACACCCCCGTGGCGCACCACGCGAGGGCCCCTATCTTTGCTCGGCTTTATCGGGGTCGGGGCAAGTACGGGTGGGGGTGGGTTGTGGTCAGCGGTGTCCAAAGAGATGTGCAAGAGGCGCTCGACACGGATCTGGATGCCTATCTGGATCGGGAGCTGTTCCTTCAGCCTGCGTCGGAGGTGAAGCCGGCGCCTGTGGCGGAGAGTCCCGCGGAGCGCCTGCAGGGCGTGCTCGCGCTGGCGGCCGAAGAGGAGCAGTGGCTGCGCGCGGGCCCCACTCCGGAGCAGCCGGCGGAGAACTCGAAGGATCTCGAAGGCGGAGCGTGTGAGATCCCGGAGCATCTGCGGGTGGAGCCAGCTCCAGAGGTGAGCCCTGCGCAGCCTGTCGAGCCGGACCCTGCTTCGTGGACTCCACCGCCTGGGCCGTTGCCTGGGCTGGCTCTGACGCCACACCTGGCGCAGCCGGGGTGGAACCTTCCCGTGGCTCCCGCGCCCGTGGCGCCGAGCCGCACGCCGTGGCTCGTGATCGGAGCACTGTCGGGCGTGAGCGCCGCGAGCGTGCTCGTGGCTGCGATGCTCTGGGTGACGCGGGATGCCCTGCCAACGAAGGCGCAGGAGGCGTCCGCAGACGCTCCTGCCGGCACCGTCACCGCGGTGGCGCCGCCGCCCTTCACGCCAGCACCCGAGGCTGTCCTCTCCGTGAAGGACTCGCCGCTCGCACGCCAGTCGGGACCGCTCCTGGCGGACTGGGGCATGGCGGCAGGAGGCGCCGTGGAGGCGCTGCCCGGGCCGGTGGCCCCTGGCCGCATGAGCTCTCGGAGAGAGCCTTCAGCTCCTGCGCCTGTGCCGACGCCGGTATTGAAGACGGAGCCAGCGCCTGGAGCCATTGCCCAGGCCGCTGCGGGTCCTGGGCCCAAGCCCGCCCCGGAGGCTGGAGCCATCGCTCACTCCGCGTCAGCACCGGTGATCGCGACTGCGAAGGCAGAGCCCCTCCAGCCCCGTGAGAAGGTTCAGGCTCGGAGAGCCACGGCCGTGGAGCAGCAGAAGCGTCGCGACGTCGAGGATCCCACCCTTGAGAGCACGGAGGAGGAAGAGATTCCCTTCATGCAGGAGTCCGCGGTGGCTCGCGCTCCGGCTGCCGGGGCGATGGCGGCGCCCGCGCCGGCGGCTCCGCGCAAGCCGAGCGAGTACGCAGAGCTGGATGAGGACTTCGCGCGGGAGCTGGGCTTCACGGACGACGCTGTCCGGAAGGTTCCCGAGTCCAAGGGTGTGAAGTCGGTGTGGATCCCTCCGGACCCGGCGGGGGAGCTCCCGGAGACGCTCACGCCGGAGGATATTCAGCAGGTGGTGGTCGCCAACCAGCCCGCCGTTGCCTCCTGCATCCGGCGGCACAAGGAGGCCATCCCCGGCCTGAGTGGGGGCAAGTTCGTGGTGCGGTGGTTCGTCCAGCCGAGCGGCTCCACCCAGCAGATCGCGATGGAGACCCAGGCGCTGAAGGGAACGGCGCTGGGGGCCTGCATCGAGGAGCTGGTGCGTGGGTGGAAGTTCCCGAAGCACCGGACCCAGATGGGGCCCATCCGCTTCCCCTTCATCTTCTGATCAGTCCTGGGGGACGAGCTTCTCCTGACGAAGGAACGCGATGGTGCGCGCCACCCCCTCGGCCAGTGGAGTGGGCCGGAAGCCCAGCTCGCGCTGGGCCTTGCTCGCATCCACGTGAGCGTCCCACAGGAGGAACGAGAGCTGTCCCGGGGCGATGAGCGGAGTGAAGCCGAATATGCGGGCCAGCGGCGCCAGGCCCGCGGACAGCACCTTGAGCACCGGTGCGGGAGCGACAGGAGGCACACGGAGGGGACGGCCCGCGGCCTGGAGGGTGGCGCGAGCCAGCTCGGCGTGGTTCGCGTGCTCGTCCGCGACGAGGTAGCGCTCACCCGAAAGACCGCGCCCGGCGGCTGCGAGGTGCACGTCCGTCACGCCGTCCACGTACGCCACGGACACGCCCCCCGGAGGGAGCAGGGGCATCTGGCGGTTGAGGAGCCTGATGAAGAAGGAGTTGAGGCCCACGTGGACAGGGCTGGGGCCATAGACCGCGGCAGGGTTCACGTAGACGAGATCCAGCCCTTGCTGGCGGAAGAGCTCGGCCTCGCGCTCGGCGGCCTGCTTCGAGCGCTCATAGGCGGTGGGCTTGGGAGCGGAGTCGATGTTCGTCTCTACCAGCGTCCCCCCTCGCGGCGCGGCGAAGACGTCCATGGTGGAGGTATAGATGACGCGCTTCACCTTTGCGTCGAGCGAGGCCTTCAGCACGTTCACGGTGCCCTGGCGGTTCACCCGATCGAAGATGCTGTCGTCGCGCTGCCACTGCTCGGGCATGCCGGCGGAGTGGAAGACCTGATCAACCCCCTGCACGGCGGCCGGAAGAGAGTCGGGCGCGGTGACGTCGCCGCGCACCAGCTTCACCTCGGGCGGGAGGACGCGCGTGGCCTTCTCCAGGTCACGCACGAGGGCGCGCACGGTGTCTCCACGCGCCACGAGCCTGCGTGCGAGGGCGTTGCCGATGAGCCCCGTGGCCCCGGTGACGAGTACGTTCATGAGCGCCTCTTTGGAGAGTTCCTGGCTTGAGCCAGGACGGAGGCCTTGAGCAGCGCCTCCATCATGGGCACGTGGCTGGCCTTGCCTGTGCCCGCCAGGGAGTACGCGGTACCGTGGTCCGGGGACGTGCGTGGCACCGGCAGCCCCAGCGTCACGTTCACCGTGCGCTCGAAGTCCAGCGCCTTGGCGGGGATGAGCCCCTGGTCGTGGTACATCGCCAGCACCGCGTCGTAGGGAATGTCGTCCGGCCGTGCGAACAGTCCGTCCGCTGCCAGCGGCCCGTGCGCATCGACTCGCGCTGCCCGGGCCCGTTTGATGGCCGGAGAGAGAATCTCCACCTCCTCACGCCCCAGCAGCCCGCCCTCGCCCGCATGGGGGTTGAGGCCCAGCACCGCGATGCGCGGACGGCGTCCCACAATGGGCTTCAGCTCCCGGGACAGCAGCACGAGCTGCTCGGTCAGCTTCTCCACTGTGAGCAGCCGCGGCAGCGCGGACACCGGCACGTGGTTGGTGGCCAGCGCTATCCGCACCCGAGGCCCGTCCATCAGCATCAACACCTCGACGCCGAACGCCTCCGCCAGCACCTCCGTGTGGCCCATGAAGGGGATGCCCGCGCGGGAGATCTGCTCCTTGGACACCGGTGCCGTACACAGTGCATCCACGAGCCCTGCACGCGCCGCCTCGATGGCCGCCATCACATAGGCGTACTGGGCCCGCCCGCCCGCGCGCGAGGGCTTGCCTGGCCGGCGATCCTTCTCCCCCAGTGCCGTCACCTCACACACCGTGGGCCCACTCACCCGGCCGAGCGTCTCCGGCGTGGCCCGTGCGTACTTCTTGAAGACCGGGAAGCGCGCCAGCGTGGGCCCATCCCCGAACACCACCGGCACCAGCACCCGGCGCACCCGAGGCAGCGACAGCGCCGCCGCCGTCACCTCCGGGCCAATGCCGGACACGTCCCCTACGGAGATACCGACAATGGGTACTCGCGCGGAGCTCAGATCTTCACCTCGATGGTGGCCTTCTTCTTCAGCTCCTGCACGTACTGGTCGACGAACTTCTCCGTCTTCTGTTGCCGCAGTTGCAGCTCGAGCTTCGGCCGCATCTCCTCGTACGACGTCACCCCCACCGCGCGCCGCTCCTCCACCTTCAGGATGTGCCAGCCGAAGTTGGTGCGAATGGGCTCGCTCACCTCGCCCACCTTCAAGGAGAAGGCCGCTTTCTCGAACGCCGGCACCATCACCCCACGACGGAAGAAGCCCAGGTCCCCGCCATCCTCTCGGCTCGGGCCCTCGCTGCGCGCCCGCGCCAGCGATTCGAAGTCCATTCCCGGCCGTCGCGCCTCCTCGGCGATGGCCGCCGCCTTCTTGCGCGCGGCCTCCACCTCCTCCGGCGTCGCCTTCGGATCCACCGCCACCAGGATGTGGCGCGCGTGGACCTCCATATCCTCGCCCTCGTTCTTCGCGTACTGCGCGTAGGCCGCCTTCAGGTCCTCCTCGGACACCTTGATCTTGGCCGACACCTTCATCTGCATCAGCTTCCCGCGGGCGATCTGCTTGCCGAGGAACTCCTTGTAGCTCTTCATCGAATAGCCCTCGCGCGACAGGAGCTGCTCGAACTGCGCCGAGTCCGTGATGCCGTTCTGCCGCTGCACGTCCGCCATCGCCTCCTCTACCTCCGAGGTCGTCGACGTCAGCCCCAGCTCGCGGACCTCCTCCTCCACGAGCTTCTCGGCGATGAGCGCGTCCAGCGCCTGCTTGAGGACCAGGTTGCGCTGCTCGCTGCGCTTGCGCGGATCCCGCTCGCCCGCCAGCCGCGACAGCTCCGGCGAGGCCCGCTGCTGCACCTCGGACAGCGCGATGATGTCGCGGTTCACCACCGCCGCCACCTTGTCCACCATCTCCGCGCGCGCCACGCCGCCCACCCCGAGCACGGCCGCCGCGATGACACCCAGCCACGTCTTCATCTCGTCCCTCTTGACTGGCCCCAGGCAGTGCCCGAGCCGCGAATCTCGTTTCTACTTTGCCACGGTGGCCTGCGGTGCGGGCCTCCCACGGATGGCCTGCAGCGCCGCCTCATTCACCCAGATCTTCGCCTTCTCTCGCAGCTCCTTCTCGAAGGCCTCCTGCGCCTGCGCCTGCTTGAGCGCCACGATCTTCGCCTCGACCTGCCCGCGCGCCTCGGCGAAGTCATGCTTGCGCCCCGGCTTGAACGCGATGACCTTGAACAGGTGGTAGCCGTACTCCGTGGACACCACGTCCGACACCTGCCCGGGCCGCATGCTGAAGACCACGGCATCGAACGCCGGCGGCATCTGCCCCCGTGGGAAGAAGCCCAGATCCCCGCCCACCTTGGCGTCCGCGCTCAGCGAGTAGCGGCGCGCCAGATCCGCGAACTTCTTGCCGGACCTGAGCTGTGCCTGCACCCGCTTCGCCTCGTCCAGCCCCTTCACCACCAGCTGCGCCGCGTGGACCTGCTCCGGCTCCTGGAAGTCCGCCTCGTGCGCCGCGAAGTATGCCCGCAGCTCCTCCTCCGTCACCGCCACGCGCGTGTAGACGTGGTTCGCGAAGAGCTTCTCGATGATGAGCCGCTGGGACTCGCGCGCCCGCAGCTCCGCCAGCGACAGCTGCCCCTGCGCCAGCGCATCGCTGAAGCTCTCGGTGGGGTAGTCCCCCGTCAGCCGCAGCATCTGCCGGTCCACCTCCTCCGGCGTGACGGAGATGTTCTGCCGCTTGGCCTCCTGCAGCAGCAGCAGCCGCTTCACCAGGCTGTCCAGCAGTGCACGCTTGAAGGGCTCGATCTCCTCCGGGGTGCGCTCCGGGGCCTCGGCGGAGGCCAGCTCTCGCGACAGGTCCTGCTCGAACTCGGCCCGACGGATCGCCTCTCCGTTCACCGTGGCCACCACGTTGGCATCTGGCTCCGCCTCGGGTGGCTTGTGGCAGCCCATCGCGCTCAGGGCGCCAAGCGCCAGGGCCAGGAGGAGCGGAGGGGGACGGGTAGGAAAGGAATGCATGCAGGCTTTCCTCTACGAGGGACTCGGGAGAAGAGCAACGGTGGTGCCTGCCTGCTTGCCCGGCAAGGTTGCTTTCATGGCGCACCCCCCTCGGAGGCATAGGGGGCCGGCACTGTCCCCGGCATCGGCCCTGAAGGTGCGCGCATGGGGGCAGAGAGCTCCACCGGCACCCGGGCCAGCACCGCATCGTCAATCGAGAGCCCGTGGCGCTGGGCCAGCCCATCGAGGAAGTCCGCCCACGCCCGGGTCTGCTTCACGCTCCGCAGCCGCTGGGCGAGTGGCTCGCGCACCTCTTCGAGGGATAGGTCCACCGCTGGCAGCCGTCCGTTGAGCTTCAGGAGGTGGAAGCCCT
>NZ_DASPHO010000016.1:0-3368 GCF_035629615.1 Hyalangium sp.
TCCCATTCCCGCATGCCCTCCACCTCCGCCTCCGGCGTTGTGACAGTTGCCTCCGCCTCCGGCGTTGGCCACGTTGCCCCGCCCAGAGGCCATGCCGTAGCGCCCATCCACCAGCCCCTCTCCCTTGTAGGAACCCCCGCTGGCCACCGGCTCGTCCAGGCCCGCGCAGCCGTTGAGGTTCGCGTGGTTGAGGAAGACACCGCCACGGAATCCCGCACCGTCCACCGACACGAGTCCGCTGTTGTTCAGCGTGCCCGTGGCCAGCAGCGCGAGGATCCCTCCTACGCGCCCATCCCACGGCGCTGCCCGGAGCGAGGCTCCGGCGAGCACCTGGACGTCCGTGTACTCGGGCACGCTCACCACCTGCGCCACGCTGGCCGGGTAGCCGTTCATCAGCGGCGCCGTCAGCCGCAGCCCCCCCGGAGACACCGCCTCCACCCGTCCGTACTCGAACCGGCCTGGCGTGCCGGTGTCGAGACGGAGCCGCCGCTGATCTCCCGACTCGGGGGCAGGCGTCAGGCCCGTGGAGTGATGAAGGAGCACCAGGTCTCCCGCGATGAAGCCACTGGAGTCGGAGACCGTCAGATCCTTCGTCCCGGCCGCTGCGCCAGCGGTGAGCTGCGCGTAGCGGTTGATGACCGTGTCCAGGACGGTGACCTGCAAGGGGCCACTGCGCCCCGTGCCAAGCCCGAAGGTGTCCGGCTCGGCGAGGGCGCTACCGGCCAGAAGGAGGCCCAGCACGAGGAGAGCGGTCCGCAAGGGAGACATGGTTCCCCAGCTTGCGCGAGTTGACCGCCCCCGTTCAAACCCCTGCCGCCCTTATGGGGCTCCCGGGCCTTCGCTCGACACATCCATCCGGTCGAAGACTCGGCCGAGCGCCATGATTCCCAGGCTCACCTCGAGGGCCACTCCGGCCGCAGCAGTGAACCCCGCGCAGGGCAGCGCCCACACTCCCAGGAAACCGTACAAGGCGAAGCCCACCAGGGAGGCCACGATCGCGGCGGGCACCAGTCCTCCCAACATCACCACCACGGCTCCCGCCAGCGTCAGCAGCCGCTGCCCCAGGGCTTCAATGCCCCGGGCCCGCTCCCCATCCGCGGGCAGCCACGAGGGGAAGAGCACCACCGCGGCGTTCTGGACAAACACTCCGGCGATGGCCAGCGCCGGCATCAGCGGAATCAGCCCCAGCCCGCCCGCCACCCACATGGCGGCGCCCCACTGCCCCGGCGCGCCCACGATCATCCCCACGGCCAAGAGGATCAACCCAAGCTGCATGGCGGCCAGCAGCAGTCCCGGGGCGAGCACCTCGGCCATCACCACCTGTCTCCCCGTCAGCGGCAGGGCCCGGAGCAGATCCAACTTCGGCAGGTCCATGCGGAGATCCGAGCGCATCGACACAGGACCGAACACGGTGAGCATGCCCGAGAAGGACAGGTAGAGGGCCGCCATCACCTGCCGCGTCTCGGGGAGCGCTTCGGGAGAAACGAAGGCCACGCCGATGGGGACGGCGAGCCCCAGCAGCGCGAGGACGAGGACGACCTCCGGCCCCGCCATCCGCCGCGCAGCGGTGAGGTTCTTCCACAGCAGCGCCACCTCGGGCCGGCCGGAGGACTTCAGGCGGAAGAAGGGCTTCCGCATGACGATGTGCCCGATCCTGGACGTTCGCTGCCCACGCCGGCGCGCCGCCGTCTCGGCCCGAACCACCACCGCCTCCTCGAAGGGGACGATGAGCGCGGCCAGCCAGAGGTAGTGGGCCACGAGCAGTCCCAGCATGAGCGGCAGGGTGCCGAGGAAGGCCCCCAGGCCCTGCGCCAGGGCCGGCGCCACCAGCGTCCGCCCGGGCCACAGCGCCACCCGCATCGCGGGATGGTCCAACAGCACGGGGAGCCACTCCCGCAGCGCCTTCCCTCCTTCGAGGTTCGCGGGCCAGGGGTGCGCCTGGAGCGCCATGTACACCGCCAGGCCGAAGGCAGCGAGCAGCACGAGGAGCACGCCCCACCGGAGCGCCGTCCCCGGCCACCCCAGGCTGGCCAGCCGCGTCCGGACGAAGGAGGCGGCGGTGACGTGCAGGTTCACGGTGAGGAACGCGAGCACGGAGCCCAGGAAGAAGAGCACGAAGTGGGGCGTCACCAGCCGGCCGAAGAAGAGGGTGGTGAACACGGAAGTCACTGCGGCGCCGATCAGCCCGCGCACCAGCTTGTAGTGCAGCAGCCCCCGCCGGCTGATGGGCGCGGGGAAGAGCTGCTGCACCTCCGTCTCCGAGAACCGGAGCGACGGCCGGTCCTGCCCCAGCACCCAGCCCGAGGCCAGCGTCAGCATCAACATGCTTCCCAGCGACAGCTCGGTCATGGTCAGCGCTCCCGGCGGGAGCGCCTCGGAGGAGCGCTGGAAGCTCAGCCGCCGGAGGACGACCATGTACAGGTAGGCGCCGCCGACGATCAGGCCGGCCAGGTACTTGGGCTGGCGCAGGCGCTCCACCTGCTTGCGCACCCGGTTGCGCAGCGAGGCCCACCACAGGAACGCCACCGCTCGCGGGAAGCTCATGACGTGGGAGGAGGCTCCGGCCGTTCCTCGCCCCCAGCGCTGGTGATGCGCACGAAGATCTCCTCCAGCGAGGCGCTCTCCGCATCCAGCCCGCTCAGCTGCGCGCGGATCTCCGCCAGCGTCCCCAGCGCCACCGCGCGCCCTCCCGAGATGACGAGGATGCGGTGGCACAGCTCCTCCACCAACGGCAGCAGGTGCGAGGAGAGCACCAGCGCCGCTCCCTGCTCCGCCCGCTGGCGCAGGGACTTCTTCATCCGCCGGATGCCGATCGGGTCCAGCCCCGTGAGCGGCTCGTCCAGCAGGATGAGTCGTGGATCGTGCAGGAAGCCGCAGGCGATGGAGAGCTTCTGCTTCATGCCCCGCGACAGCTCTCCCGGCAGCGCCCGCTCCTTGCTGCTCAGCTCCATCTCGACGAGCAGCACGCGCCCCTTCTCCTCCCAGCCCTCCACGCCGTAGAGGCGGGCCACGAAGTTCAGGTGCTCCCACACGGTGAGGTACTCGAAGAGGCGCGGCTCGTCCGGCAGGAACGCCAGGGCGTGCTTGGCCTCCACCGGCGCGCCCGCCAGGTCATGCCCGGCCACCCGCACGCGCCCGCCGGAGGGCGGCAGGATGCCCGCCAGGCAGCGCAGCGTGGTCGTCTTCCCCGCCCCGTTGGGCCCCACCAGCCCGAGCACCTCGCCGGGAGCGACCTGGAAGGTCAGCCCCTGCACGGCCTTCACCGCGCCATAGGCCTTCTCCAGGGCTACCACCTCCAGCACGGGCGTCGGTTCAATGGGGGGCAAGGGGCTCCGGTCAGTGCAGCTTGAGCAGGTCCTTCACCGTGT
>NZ_DASPHO010000017.1:0-24604 GCF_035629615.1 Hyalangium sp.
CAAGCGGCTCCGGCTGGATCCGGCGGGGCGGCACCATGATCTCGCCCGCATCTTCGACCGGCTGAACGAGCGCTACTTCCGGAGTCGGATCACCGCCGCCATCACCTATGGCCCGGCGCCCCGGGTGAAGGGGCCGCGCAAGAGCATCAAGATGGGCTCCTACTCGGCGGACGCGAGGGTGATCCGCATCCACCCCGTGTTGGATCAGCCGGTGGTGCCGCGCTACTTCGTCGAGTGGATCGTCTTCCACGAGATGCTGCACCACGTGTACCGCGTGAAGCGGGGCGAGGATGGCCGGCGGTGCGTCCACCCGCCCGAGTTCCTCGAGCACGAGCGGCGCTTTCACGACTTCAAGCGCGCCCAGGCGTGGGAGGACGAGAACCTGGATTTGCTGCTGCGCTCCCGCGTCGGTGAGTGACGCGGGGCGTCAGTCTCGGCTCACGGGAGGATGAGGCCGCCCGGGCTTCGCCGCTCCGTGGACGCGGGAGCGGGCGAGGCGGGTGTGGAGGCGGCTGCCTCTGGCGAGGGCGCTGCGGCCTCGGCCTGGAGCGCTCCGAGCCGGATGACCTTCTCGAAGAGGGACTCGGCGAAGCGGGAGAAGGGCTCCTCGGGGCCGTGGAAGAGCCTGCGGGCCTCGGCGCGGGCCACACGGGCGGCGGGTGCACGGTCCGTGCGCTCGAAGAAGTCCGCCATGCGCCAGAGCCGCAGTCCGTAGAGCCTGCGCTGATCCGGGGTGAAGAAGGCCCGGGCCAGGGCGCGCACGGCCTGGAGCGTCTGCTCCTCGCGCTGGACGCCCGAGAGCGCCAGGGGGCTGTGGGTGAGCTCTTCCACCTTCTGCAGCACCTTGCGCACCTCGGGCTCGGGCGGCAGCCACGCTTCGATCTCCATCGTCTCGTGGAGGGTGTGGCCCTCCAGCACGCCCTTGACGTCCTCGGGCTCTGGGGCGGGAACGGAGGGCTCGGCGGTGGCTGGCTGCACACCGTAGTGACGGAGCGTCGGCTCCATGTCCTTGGGGAAGGGTGTGCGCGTGCGCAGGTTGAGCGCCGCAGCCTCGGCGAGCAGGGTCGCGGCTTCCTCCCGGGAGGTCTCCACCGCGTAGAGGGGCTCGGTCGCCTCCTTGATGCGTCGGCGGTAGCTGCTCCGGGTCACCTCGTTGAGGGAGAGCTCCAGCACGCCGAGCTGATCCGAGAAGACGACCTGGGCCGCCTCGATGCCGCCGCCGCGGAGGGGCCGGGCGAGGATCAACCCGCGCTTTCCCTCGGTCGTGACGCTGGTGACGAGGCAGGGCCAGACCTCGGTCTCGGGGGCGCGCGAGTGCGGCTCGGGCTCGGGGCGCGGGGCCTCGGCGACAGCGACGCCTTTGGAGCGCAGGCGGTAGAGCGCCTTCTTTGCTGCCTTGGCCAGGGGCTTGACGCTTGAGCGGGACAGCGCCTCGGGGAGCGCAGCGCTGCCGGCGAGGACGGCGCCCTCGAGGATGGCCTCGGCCAGCGGTGCGGGCAGGGCCTCGACAGCGGCGGGCGTAGCGGAGGCCGCGTCCTTCGCGAGGGTGCGGGCCTGCTCCACGGCCTCCGGAGTGAAGTCGGTGAGCGGCGCGCCGGAGCGGAGCGCGTCGAGCAGGGGACGGGGCTCGTGAGGGTTGGGCATGGGCGCCTCTTCATACTGCACCCCAAGGGGGGTGTGGGGGGCTGCACGCTGCGGCCGCTCACTCTTCCACACCCGGCTTGTCAAACCTGAACAGCCCTCGAAGCAGCAGGCTGGCGCCTCAGCGGCGCCGCACGAGCCAGCTGTCGCCCGCATGTGCCACCACGGCGAGCTCCGTCTCGAGCCGGGCACCGAACACGCGCACGGGGTGGACGCCCCGCACCAGGAAGTGATCGTAGAAGCCGCCCAGGGTGTCGTAGTCGAAGTCCTGCGGCCGCCACTCCGAAGGGAACGTGGGGGGCACCGGGCCCACGTAGCGCAGGGGAGAGTGGGGCGTGAGGGCGAAGCTGAAGTTCGTGACGCCGCCACGCTCCCGGGCGAGCACCGCGGCGCTGTGGAGGTAGACGGGGAAGCGCACCACCTGGGAGCGGTAGTCGAAGATCAGGCCCATCACCTTGGGCTGGGGCGCGGTGGCCGCCACGAGCGCATCCCACTCGGAGGCCTCGCGCGAGAAGGCCCGGAAGCCCCGGCCGAGCACGACGCCGAGCAGCAGGGCACACACGGCGCTCGCCCACAGCAGCGGGCGCGAGTGGCTGGGCCGCGTGACGGGCACACTGGCGATGAGGAGCGCGGCGGCCAGGTGTGCGTAGCGCGTGTTCAGATAATAGATGTACCCGCGGATGTCGAAGGGCAGCAGGAAGAAGAGGGCGAGCGCGATCACCCCGAGCCCGAGCATGCGGAAGCGAGCCACGCGCCCCTCAGGGTGAGGGCCACCGAACGCCAGGCCCAGCCCCAGCCCCACCGCCGCCACCCCGCCCACCGCATAGAGCGGCCACCGATCCGAGCCGTCATGGAAGAGGTTGGCGAGCACGTGGAGAAGCTCGGCCTGGTTCTGCTCGAAGGACTTGAAGGAGAGGTTCTCCGGAGACAGGAGCGGCCCCCAGGCCTTCCACGGCTGGCCGGGCGCGATCTCCGCGGGCTGGCCGAGCCGCAGCCCCACCCACCCCAGGAAGAGCGCCACGCCGGGAACCACTCCCGCGAGCGCAGGGAGCCGAGGCTTCCACAGGGAGCGCCGAGGGCCGCTGTCCTCGGGCACAGGTGTCGTGAACAGGAGCCACGGCAACCCGAGCCCGAGGAAGAAGAAGGCCTGAACGTGGAAGAGGAGGACGGCGACCAGGCACACCGCCAGGCCCGCGGACCACTGGCGGCGCCGAGGCACGTCGGTGAGGGCGCGCACGAAGAGGCCGCAGCACAGGAACGCGAGCGGCAGCGAGGCGCAGTAGTTGACGAAGCCCCAGGCGAAGCTGTCGCCATAGGCGAACGGCAGCGCGAGCAGCGAGGGCCACGTGGGCCGGCCCAGCGCGCCCAGCAGGAAGGCGAGCGACAGCGACAGGCCCGTCACGTAGCCGCTGAGGAAGAGGCGGTTGGCCACCTCCAGCGGCAGCAGCCAGTTCAGCACGCTGACGAGGTAGTAGTAGCCCAGGTACGGCGTGAGCGCGTTCCGCGCGGCGAACAACTGCGGGTAGAGCGTCGTCGGATCATCCAACCGGTGCAGCACCGAGATCAGGTGCAGGTGCTGGGGCAGATCCACCATGGGCAGGGCGCTCGCCACCCAGAGCGGCGCCACTCCCAACAGCAGGGCCACGGCATACAGGATGCGGTCGGTTCGCTCAGACACAGAAGAGACCTTGGCTCATGCTAACGGGTGGGCAGAAGTGTGATAACATGCTTGTGCGGAGACGAGGCGCTGGGGTATAGGCGCTCGCGACTCGGGTGTTCAGGGTGTAGAGGGCTGTTGCAGGGTGTTGCCCGAAGGAGGAAGCAGATGAAGCGCATCGGAATGACGGTAGCGGCCCTGGGCATGGTGGGCGGACTGCTGCTCGCCCCGAGCGAGGGGCACGCCTGTGCGAAGCATCAGCGCGCGGCCGCGACTCAGGAGGCCACTCCCTCGGAGAAGAAGGAGGGGGCGGCGCAGGCGCGCCCGGCGCAGAGCCCGCTGAAGGAAGTGGACGATCTGCTGTCGGCCAAGTGCCAGTGCAGCAGCAAGGCCGACTGCACCTGCAAGAAGGGCCAGTGCCAGTGCTCCAAGTGCAAGCACGGCACCCGGCAGGTGATGGACGCCCTGCGCCAGCAGACGCCGGCGCTCAAGCTGGAGGACGCGCGCTACGACGCGTCCGCCGGCGTCTTCATCTGAGGAACGCCAGGAGGGCGCCTACTCCCGCGCTCGCTCTCCGCCGGGCACGGCGGGGCGCTCACCCTGGGACACCAGCACCGGCCAGCCGCGCGCCATGGCCTCGCGGAAGAACGTGGCCAGCTCCCGGCGGCACTGGTTCACCGCACCCAGGAACGGATCAATCAGCGCCTCTTCGCCGAGGCTGCGCGTGGGGCTGAGCTCCACCGGGGCGCCGCACCGCTCGCACCGGATGGACACCGGCCTCACCAGCGACACGGGCACAGCATAGCGGGCGCTGCACTCCGCGCACTTCCACACCAGCGCGCGCTCACCGGCCTCGAGGCGGGCGAGCCCCTCCAGCTCATCCGCCAGGCGCAGCAGCGCCGGCAGATCTCCCGGCGGCTGCGCGAAGACGGCCGAAGGGCCAAAGCCCGTGCCGGGCGAGCCCAGCTTCGGCGGCCGGTCGCTCTGGAGCAGGGCGCGGAGCCGGTCCCGAGCGCGCACATCCCGGAACTCGGCGCCACCCAGGGCGCGCTCCACGGCCTCGGGGATGGGAGGAAGCTCCGGCTCGAGACGATCTTCAGCCGGCAGCGCCCGAGGGTGATCGACGACGCGGAAACCAGGGACAGCTAGGAATCGAAAGCCCACACGTGCTCCATCGCACCCCGGCCCAGCGGGTGCAAGATGCGTGTTTGGATTTACTGCGCTGGATGACACTCCCGGAGGAGGTCGACGCCGCGCGTCAGGACCACTCCAGCATGCGCTCGAGCGGCGCGCGCGCGGCTGCCTGCAGATCCGCTGGGAGGATGAGCTCCGGCGTGCGATCGCGCATGCAGCGGTACAGCTTCTCCATCGTGTTGAGCCGCATGTACGGGCACTCGTTGCAGGCGCACCCGTTGTCCGGTGGCGCGGGGATGTACGTCTTGCCCGGCGCCTTGAGCTCCATCTGGTGGATGATCCCCGCCTCCGTCACCACGATGAACTTCTGCTTCGGGCTGGCCACCACGTAGTCGAGGATGCCCTTGGTGGAGCCGATGAAGTCCGCGTGCCGCAGCACCGCCTGCTCGCACTCCGGGTGGGCGACCACTTCGGCGTCCGGGTGCTCGACTTTCAGCTGCACGAGCTTCTTCTCGCTGAAGATCTCGTGGACGATGCAGCTGCCCGGCCACAGGACCATGTCCCTGCCTGTCTGCTTCATCACATGCCGGCCGAGGTGCTGATCCGGCGCGAAGAGGATCTGCCGATCCTTGGGCGCGCGGTGGACGATCTTCACCGCGTTGGAGGACGTGCAGATGACGTCGCTCATCGCCTTCACCGCCGCCGAGCTGTTCACGTAGCTCACCACGAAGGCGTCCGGGTGCTTCTGCTTGAACGCCTGGAAGGCGGCCGGCGGGCACCGATCCGACAGCGAGCACCCAGCCTTCAGATCCGGCAGCAGCACCTGCTTCGTGGGGTTCAGGATCTTGGCGGTCTCCGCCATGAAGTGGACGCCACAAAAGACGATCACGTCCGCCTTCGTCTTCGCGGCGGCCTGAGCCAGGGCCAGGCTGTCTCCGACAAAGTCAGCCACATCCTGTATTTCACTCTCCTGGTAATAATGCGCCAGGATGACAGCGTTCATCGACTGCTTCAGGTCCTGGATCTTCGCTTCGTAATCCGTATCGACGCCCATCGGATCTCCTCACCATTCATTTAATCGGACGGTTGGGATGGAGCCAACCTCCGTAAGCAATGCTCTCTCGGAGCAAGCTCCAGCTCGGGGCGAATCGGGAAGGCTTGGCTTGTGAGTGAGACGTATCAAAACCGTTCGCTGGCACCCACGAGCGGAACCCAATGGTGCAACTTTTCTTCACAGGGGAAAGCGGTTACCTTGCTGTCTCGCTGACTTTGTTCCCTGGCCCGCACCCTGGCGGCTGTCGGGGCGGTCCCTGGCGCGCATGGAGAGCTGTGATGAGGAAGGCCTGGCATAGCACCGAAGGCGCGCGCTGTAGGAGGTGCTGATGGTCGCGCACGATCAGTCAGTCTTGATCGTCCACCCGGACCCAATGGTACGCGCCGGGTTGGTGGCGGCGCTGGCCCCTCGGCAGATCATCGCGGTTCCCACTCGGGACGACGCGGCGCGCACCCTGGCGGAGCGGGTTCCGGACGTGGTGCTGGCAGACGCGATGGAGGCGCGGCGCTTCATCCGGGATCTGGATCGGCTGGCGCCGCGCGCGCTCCGGGTGTTCCTGTGTCCCAAGAGTCAGACGGAGGCCATGCGCGAGCTGGTGGACGTGGCGTCCGAGGGGCATGAGTTCCACACGGTGGATCCCACCGTCCCCATGGAGGAGATGACCCGCAGCTTGAGCGAGCTGATGCGTCAGCGCTCCTCGCGGCGCATCCCCACGGTGGGGCTGGCGGCCTCCTTCTATGTGGACGGCCAGCAGTTGCACTCCCAGTGCCTCAACGTGGGCAACGAGGGCTTCCTGCTGAAGCTGCCGGTGGATGCCCCCATCGAGCGGCTGCCGCCCGGCACCCGCCTCTTCGATCTGCGGGTGGAGCGCGCCGGCAAGCTGGTGCTGCGGGCCGCGGGCGGCTTTGTGCGGCACATCGGGCTGGAGCGCTCGCAGGGAGATGCCTTCTTCCGCGTCGGCATCCAGATGGAGCGGGCGGGCGCCAGCATCGGGTACGTGGAACTGGCCACCGTGGATGATCGGGTGCGCGTGCTTGCGGTGCTGCGGCGCGTGCTCCGGCATGGCACGCTCCAGTGCACGCTGGTGCAGGGCGTCCGGCGCCGTGAGGAGCTGGCCGTCACGCTCGTCGAGAGCGAGGAAGAGGCTCGCCCGGTGCTGCGGTGCGCGCCGCCACAACATTGGTCCGTCACTGTCGGGGATGTGGTGGAGGTGGTCTTCGATCTGAGCGGCAAGAGCTACCGGGGCTTTGCCGCCGTCCTCCGCACCGAGCAGAGCGGCTTCGTCCTGTCGCTGCCGCGCAGCCTGTCCGTCTACCACCGGCGCAGCAGCACGCGCTTTCGGACGGGAGAGGACCAGTCCTTCGCCGTCTCCTTCGTGTCCCCGATCACCCACGAGCGGATTGTCCACCCTGTGATGGACCTGCACGCCGTGGGGCTGTCCTTCGTGTACGACGCGGCGCGCGAGGTGCTCCCCGTCGGGCTCGTCATCGACGACTTCATGCTGGTGATGCCGGACGGCACGCAGGCGCGCTGCAGCGCGGAGGTGCGCGACAACGCGGCCCTGCTGGAGCACACGGCGGGCGGCATGGCTCGCCCCTTCCGCTGCGGGGTGCGGCTGCTCAACGTGCTGCCCGAGGCGCGCGAGGCCGTCATCAACGCCTTCATGCAGGCCCGCTGCCCCCAGGTGCGGGATGGGCGCGAGGAGCCCTTCCAGAAGACGTGGGAGCTGGTCCAGACGGTGCACATGTTCCACCCGGACTACCCCTTCGAGGAGGGTCCGCACCTCCAGCTCCTGGAGGACACGTACCGCAAGATGGCAGAGGCCGGCGAGGGCCTGGCGCGCACGTTCGTCTACTGCGACGGGCCCAAGCTGCTGGGCCACATCTCCGGGGTGAGGACGCACTCGCGCACGTGGATGATTCAGCACCTCATGGTGCAGCCCACCGTGCGCCGCGGCGAGAGCATCTCCCGGGATCTGTCCGCCCTCTGCGTGGACTACGCGGAGGCGCAGGATGATCTGAACTACATCCGCATCTTCTGGCGCATCCAGAACAAGTGGCCAGATCGCATCTTCGGGTGGATCGCCCGCTCCATGGCGAGGGAGGGGCTCACGGATCTGCGGACGCTGAACTACACGCGGCTGGCCTTCACCCAGCCCCTGCGCACGCGCAAGGGCCTGCCCCAGGTGCGGCCCGCGACGCAGGCGGATCTGCAGTGGCTGGAGGGGCACATCCGCGGGCGTGGCGAGGTGGTGCGCTTGCTGGCCGATGATCTGCTGGCCAGCGAGGCGCAGCTGCAGACGCTCTCGGCTCGCTACGCGAAGGATGGACTGCGGCGCGGGCGCTCCCTCTTCGTGGTGGATGGAGAGCACGGGCCACTGGCCATGGCGCTGGCGGACGAGGCCACGCCAGGCCTCAGCTGGCCGGAGATGACGACGGGGTTCTCCTTCGTCGTCCCGGATCCGCAGCACCCACGGGCCGCGGAGGCCCGCGACGCGCTCTCGGTGCGGTGCGTGGAGCACTACCGGGAGCAGGGCAAGCGCTCGGCGCTCGCGCTGGTGCAGGATGATGAGGTGGAGGGGCTGGTGGCGCTCGGCTTCCGCTGGCACTGCCGCGTCGCCCAGTGGACCGGACACCGCAGCGTCGCGCGCACCTGGCACATGCTGATGGCGGCCGTGTTCGAGCGGCTCCAGAACCGTGCCTCGCGGCAGCCGGTGCCAGGCGAGGGGCGGGCCGAGTGAGCCCCTACCTGATGGAGTCCGACGAGGAGGCCCGGCGGCTCGCGGAGCAGGCACGAGCCCTGCCCATCCATGGCCACCTGCTCGCCACCGGCCTGGCCCCCGGCATGAAGGCCCTGGATGCTGGATGTGGCCCGGGGGTCATCACCGCCGTCATGGCAGAAGTAGTGGGCCGCCAGGGGAGCGTCCTGGCGGTGGATGCCCACCCCCAGCGCCTGGAGGAGGCTCGCGCCCACTGTGCGCTGCTGCCTCAGTGCTCCTTTGGCCAGGCGGACGTCCGGAAGCTGGATCTGCCCGGGGACACCTTCGACTACGTCTGGTCCCAGTTCGTCCTCGAGTACCTGAAGGAGCCGGAGGCCGCGCTGGCCGAGCTCATCCGCGTCACCCGCCCAGGAGGCCGGGTGGTGATCTCCGAGGTAGACGAGCCGGGCCGGCACATCTGGCCCTGCCCGCCCGACATCGAGGAGGGGTTCCGAAAGTTCAACGCCGCGGTGGCCGCCGCGGGGCTGGACCTCCAGGTCGGCCGGAAGATGTTCCACTTCTTCCGCCGGGCCGGCTTGGAGCAGATCCGGGTCCATCTGGCGCCATTGTGGGTCGTTGCAGGCGCGGCGGACGGCCGGCTGCTCAACGACTGGAAGCAACGCTTCACCACCTTGGAGCCCGTGGTGGCCCCTTCCTTCGGGGGAGTGGAGGCCTACCGGGCTTCTTGCGAACGCTACCTGGAGCTTCTGTCCGATCCAGACGCCTTGAAGTATTCTGTGCTTCTGATCACGGAAGGGCGCAAGCGTTGACGGAGGCAGTACCACCCGAAGTACAGCAGCCCGAAGAGCGGACACCGGATGATGCTCCTGAGCTGAGCGTCCGCGTGGTGTCCGTGCTGTTGCTGTATTTCAGCCGTGAGTACGGCGAGGCGCGCACCCGCGCCCTCTGGCCGAAGTACGGCCTGGGCTTGTCGTACGAGTACCTCACCACGCTGACGAACTTCATCTCCTTCCAGTTCCTGCAGCGGCTCGTCAACGTGCTCGTCGCGGAGACGGGGGATCCGGACTACACCCGCAAGGCGGGCCGGCTCTCGTTCACCCCGGAGGCCATCGGGTACCTGTTCCACGTCGTGCGGACTTTCGGGACGGCGCGGGCGGTGTACCTCAAGCTCGTGGAGCTGTTCCCCACGCTGAACCGGGTGGCCCAGTTCACCATCGAGGCGCTCTCGAGCAACCACATGGTGATCTCGTACCAGAGCCGGCACCCCGAGCTGAGCCGGCACCTGTGCGAGGGGCGGATGGCGCAGTTCGCCTCCGTGCCGACGATCTGGGATCTGCCGCCCGCGCAGGTGATGGAGCTGCAGTGCCAGGTGCGCGGCGCGGACTGCTGCCGCTACGAGCTGGCCTGGCACGAGCCGGTGCGTGGCTGGCGCATGGGCGCGGGCTTGCTGGCCGGAGTGGCGGTGGGCACGGGCATGGGCCTGCTGGGGCTGGGGCCGCTGCCGGTGCTGGTGCCCGCCATCGCGCTGGGGGCTGCCTCCTTTGGAGCGTGGCTGGACGCTCGCCAGGAGGTGCGGCGCAAGGACGAGTACCTGGCCGCGCAGAACGAGGGCCTGCTGCAGTCCCTCAGGGACTTGGAGCGGCGCTACGACGAGATCTTCCGCAGCAACCTGGCCCTCGAGGACCGTGTGGCCGCGCGCACCCGGGAGATCACCGAGGCCAACGCCAAGCTGGAGGATGCGCTCATCACGCAGAAGGAGCTGACCCGGCTCAAGAGCGAGTTCTTCGACAACGTGAGCCACGAGCTGCGCACGCCGCTCACGCTCATCCTGCTGTCGCTCGAGTCGCTGCTGCAGCGCGATCCGGCCACCATCCCCAGCCCCGTGCGTCAGCACCTGGCGACGATGGACCGCAGCGCCCAGCGCCTCCTCAAGCTCATCAACAACCTGCTGGATCTGGCGCAGATGGAGGCCGGGAAGACGCGGCTGCGCTACCAGCCGGTGGAGCTCTACGGGCTGCTGAACTCGCTGCTGTCACCCTTCAAGGTGATGGCGGAGAAGAAGGGCATCCGGCTGGCCCTGGAGGGCGACAAGGTCACCGCCATCCACGCGGACGTGGAGCGCATCGAGATCGTCTTCCAGAACCTGATCTCCAACGCGCTCAAGTTCACCCAGGAGGGCACCGTCACCGTGCGCATCCGGGAGGACGAGGCCGTGGTGCACGTGGAGGTGGTGGACACCGGCCCCGGCATCGCACCCCAGGACATCCCCGTCATCTTCGATCGCTTCGCCCAGGCGGACTCCACCGGCACGCGCCGCTTCGGGGGCACGGGCATCGGGCTGGCGCTGGTGAAGGAGACGGTGGATCTGCACTCGGGCCGCATCGGCGTGAAGAGCGAGGTGGGCCGGGGCTCCACCTTCCACGTGCAGCTCCCCAAGGGCACCAACCACATCCGCGAGGATCTGCGGGATCGGCGCGTGGTGGAGCTGCCCGTCCGCCGTGATCGCCGCTCCTACTCGGGTCTGCCCGCGGTCCGCCCCGGCGCGGGGCCCGCGGACACGGTGGGGCCGGCCTTGCCCGAGGAGACGGCTTCGCCCAACGCGCCGCGCATCCTGGTGGTGGAGGACGACCCGGAGATCCGCACCTTCGTCACCAGCGTGCTGCGCACGGAGTACCGGGTGCTCGAGGCCACCAACGGCGAGGAGGGCTGCGCGCGCGCCACCAAGGAGCGGCCGGATCTGATCGTCTCGGACGTGATGATGCCGGTGATGTCCGGCCTGCAGATGTTGACCCAGCTGCGGGGGATCTCGGAGACGGCGGACATCCCTGTCATCCTCCTCACCGCCCGGCAGGAGGTGTCGGAGAAGGTGGAGGGCCTGGGGATCGGCGCGAACGACTACCTGGGCAAGCCCTTCTCGCCGCGCGAGCTGCTGGCCCGCATCGAGGCGCAGCTGCGGCTGCGCGAGGCGGCGGTGAGGGCCGCGGAGAACGAGCGGCTGGCCGCCACCGGCCTGCTCACCTCTGGCTTCGCCCACGAGGTTCGCAACCCGCTCAACGGGCTGATGAACGCGATGCTGCCCCTTCGCGACGCCATGCTGGGGGCGCAGCCGGACCCGGTCATGGCGCAGGCCATGATCGAGGTCATCGAGGAGTGCGGCACGCGCATCCGCTACCTGGCGGAGTCGCTGCTGTCCTTCGTGCGCACCAACGACAAGCCGGTGCCGGTGCACCTGGATGCCTCGCTGGACTCCACGCTCAGCGTGATGGCGTGGCGGGTGCCCCAGGACGTGGTGGTGGAGCGCGACTACCGGTGCGACGTGCCGGTGATGGGCGATCCGGGCTCGCTCAACCAGGTGTGGGTGAACCTGCTGGACAATGCGCTGCGCGCGGTGGGCACCACCGGGCGGGTGAAGGTGGCCACCGAGCGGGACGGGGACATGGCGGTGGTGTCCGTCACGGACACGGGCGTGGGCATCAAGCCGGAGGACATGGAGAGGCTCTTTCAGCCGTTCTTCTCCACGCGTGCGGCGGGGGAGGGCACGGGGCTGGGGCTGGCGCTCTGCCGGAGGATCATCCTGCGCCATGGCGGGACGATCCGGCTCACGAGCGAGTACGGCAAGGGCACCAAGAGCGAGGTCCGCCTGCCGCTCAGGCACGGCGAGAGCCTGCAGGCCGGCGTGGACCGGTCCCGCAGGCTCGCCTGACGTCCCGCTACTTCACGTCGTGCATGAGCCGGCGCACCGGACGCTGCAGCAGCAGCAGCACCACGGCGCCCACCGCGGACGTGTAGACGAAGATGGCGAAGTAGCTGGTGGGGACGATCCGGCCCCACATCTCTCCGAGGCTGCCGCCCACGTACTGGGCCACGGCGTTGCTCAGCATGAACACGCCCATGAAGAGCGAGGCGAAGCGGACCGGCGCCAGCTTGGTCACCATGGAGAGGCCCACTGGCGAGATGCACAGCTCGCCGAAGACGGCCAGCAGGTAGCTCAGCAGCAGCCAGGTGCCGCTGACCCGGGCGGCCTGGCTCTTCTCGGCCAGGGTGGTGATGGCCTGGCGCCACTCCGGCTGCGCACCGGCACCCACGAGCTGGGACTTGGCCACGGGGCTCAGCGGCGCCACCAGCGCCACCGTGAGCAGCTCTGGATCCCAGCGGGAGACCAGGCCCTCGCCCTGCTTGCCCGTCAGCGGGAAGACGTAGCCCGGGGGCAGGGTGTCAAAGGTGAAGGTGAGGGGGTGCTCCGGCGCAGCGGTCTCTGCGGTTTTCTCCAGCGCCTCTACCTGCTTCAGGTAGGTCTGATCCACCGTGGGCTTGAGCGCGTTGATGACGGCGAAGGGCGCCAGCACGCCGCGCACGGACAGCTCCTGGGTGGCCGGGTCATAGCTGAAGCGGCCCGCGTTCAGCTCCTCGAGCTTGATCTCCTGTGGCACGGCTGCCAGCGACACCCGGTTGACGGCGCGGTCCTCTGACGTCGCGGCGGCGACCATCACGACATCCGAAGCGGCGATCAACACGACGGCGGCCAGCATCTTCGCCGCCGAGGGGACCTCCCGGCCGCGGCGAGCCAGCGCCGTCCACATGATCGCGAACAGCGGCGCGAAGATGACGATGAAGATCGCCGGCGCCCCCTGGTAGTACTCGGCCGACAGGTCGATGCCAAACAAGTCGCGTTGGGTGTTGTACTCGGCCCAGATGTTGAGTGCGTTGCCGGCCTGCTCATAGGCCATCCAGAAGAGCACCGAGAAGGTGAACAGCAGGAAGATGACGGTGCTCTTGTCGCGCGAGACGCCCTTCACGGTGAGCAGCGTGAAGCCCATCCACGCGCCGATGAGCGAGAAGGCCACCGGCATGATGACATTCGTCCACTGCGCCTGGCCCGTGGCCGCCAAGTAGATGAAGCGCGCCGGCACCACCGCCGCGAGCACGAAGAGCAGGTAGGGGAACACCTTGGCGATGGCGCCACCCACGCCGCGGGTGCCCGGCAGCTGCTCGTCCGGCTCCACGGCGGGAGCGGTAGGACTCGCGGCGCTCGGAGCCTTTCGAGGAGTCACCTCGCTCAGGTTGCCGGCCTCCTCGATGGCGCGCAGCACGTGCCGCTGGCCGAAGAGGAAGATGATCAGGCCGATCACCATCCCCACGCCCGCGGCGGCGAAGCCGTAGTGGAAGCCCATGCCGGGAGTGGGGCCCATGTTCTGGCGCAGCCAGCCGCACACCACCGGGGCCAGGAAGGCGCCGATGTTGATGCCCATGTAGAAGATGGTGAAGGCACCATCCCTGCGCGGGTCGCCCGGCTTGTACATCTTCCCCACCATGGTGGAGATGTTGGGCTTGAAGAACCCGTTGCCGGCGATGAGGAAGGCCAGGGCCGTGTAGAAGAAGGGCAGCGGCTCGAAGGCCATGAGGAAGTGGCCAATGGCCATCAGCACCGCGCCGGCGATGATGGAGGCGCGCAGGCCCAGGAACCGGTCCGCGATGAAGCCTCCGAGCAGCGGCGTCAGGTAGACGAGGCTCGTGTACCACTTATAGACGGCCGAGGAGTCCTCGGGCTGGAACTGCAGGTAGTTCAGCAGGTACAGCACGAGCAGGGCGCGCATGCCGTAGTAGCTGAAGCGCTCCCACATCTCGGTGAAGAAGAGGATGTAGAGCCCCCGGGGGTGGCCCTTGGGGGTGCTAGTGGGAGGGGGCCCTCCCACGGCCGAGGCCTGGCCCGGGGGGAGGGTTTCTGCGGCGGAGGGTGAGGCGGACATGTGTGCCGCATCGAACCGGTCAGGTCACACTCCTGTCAAGCGCCCCCCTCGGTATGCCCGTGCGGCGCCAGCGACGCTCACGCTCCCTTGGCCGCGAGGTCCGGCGCGGCGCGCTCGCCCACGGGGATGGGGGCCGCCTCCTGGTAGTAGTCACGGACCTTGTAGCGGCGCGCCATGAGGGCCATGCCCACGCCCGCCAGCGCGGCCAGGCCCGCGTAGAAGAAGAACTGGGCCGACCCGGTGAAGATGTTGAGCGCCGCGGCGATGGCGACCGCCACATTGGCCAGCGTGGAGTTGAGCAGCCACAAGCTCTGCACCACGCTCTTCATCTCGCGCGGGGCCTGCGTGTAGGCGAACTCCAGGCCCGTGGTGGACACGAGGATCTCCGCGAGCGTGAGCACGATGTACGGGGCGATCTGCCACGCGATGTTGAGCCTCGTGCCGTCCTCGATGATGACCTGGTAGTAGCCGGCGATGATGTACGAGACCGCGCCGATCACCAGCCCCAGGGGCATGCGGCGCAGCGGGGTGAGCTCCCAGCCCAGCCGCTGGAAGGCCGGGTAGATCACGACCGCGAGCAGGGGGATGAGGATCATCACCAGCAGGGGGTTGATGAACTGCATCTGGCTGGGCTGGAAGGTGAACCCGGCGACCTGCGGATCCATGGCCCGCGCCTGCACCACCCAGGTGGAGGCCTTCTGATCGAAGAGCATCCAGAAGAAGGGGATGGTGGGCATCAGCAGCAGGTTGATGCGCAGGACGGCGCGCACGCCCTCGAGCGCCTCCTCGGGGTGCTCCTGGCGGGCGCCGGAGAGCCAGTCTCCTCCGCGCTGCTTGGGGTTGCGCACGGCGGAGGCGACGACCTTGAGGAAGGAGTGTGGGTTCTTCCCGGTGGGGGGAACGATGACGTAGTGGCGCCGGCCGGCCCAGTAGATGATGGTGGCGATGAACATCAGCACGCCGGGGATGCCGAAGGCCACCGCGGGCCCGAAGCTCTTGAGCGCCAGCGGGATGAAGAGCGAAGCGAAGAACGAGCCGAAGTTGATGGACCAATAGAAGATGGCGAAGACCTTCTTCACCAGGTCCTTGTTGTCCGAGGTGAACTGATCCCCCACCATGGCGGCGACGCACGGCTTGATGCCGCCCGAGCCCAGGGCGATGAGGAACAGGCCTGTGTAGAAGCCGTTGACGCTGTTCTCGAAGATCGCCAGGCACGCGTGGCCCGCGCAGTACAACAGGCTCAGCCAGAAGATGACGCGGTACTTGCCGAGGAAGCGGTCCGCCAGGTACCCGCCGAGCAGCGGGAAGAAGTAGACCCCGGACATGAACAGGTGGAAGTGCGACTTGGCCATCGCCTCCCGGGCGGCGGGATCCGGGTGCGCGTTCCTCAGCAGGTAGTCGATGAGGAACACCGTGAGGATGTTCCGCATCCCGTAGAAGCTGAAGCGCTCACACGCCTCCTGGCCGATGATGAACGGGATCTGCGGCGGGAAGCGCTTGCGCGTCGCGGGAAGGGTCTCGGCCATGGAGGAGCGTCTCGGCAGAAAATGTGGAGTTCCAAAGACGTGAGCCCCCGTGCCTACCGCATGGGTGAGGCCTGAGACAACCCATGCCGTGTGGGTGGAATTATGCAAGCATGGTTCACAAGGCGCGTCGAGGCTGGACGCGCTCGCGTCCCAGAAGAACGCAGCGGGAGCTCAGCGGTGACCGTGACGCGGATGGGATCGGGGATGCGTGTGACTCGACCTGTCCCGGCGAGGTGCAGGGCCCGACGCTGATCCTCCACGGCAGCAGTGAGATGACCTTGGAGTGCGGCGTGGACACGTGGACGGATCCGGGCGCCGACGCGTGGGACATGGCGTGCACGCCGCTGGAGGTGCACCGGTACAACTCGGGGAGTGATGCGTACGGCCCCGGGCCGGACACCTCCGCGGAGGGGACCTATTCAGTCCAGTACATCGCCTGGAACGCGGCGGGGACGACGGTGAGCGCCATCCGCTCTGGACGCGTGCTACGGCAACCTGGCGCCCACCGTGCGGAAGACGGGCGAGGTGAACGGGTGGGTCGCGGGCTCGTACACGGTGATCTATGAGGTGACGGACAGTGGCGGCAACAGCGCTCCGCCAGTGACGCGCAGGGTGGACGTGATCAACTGCCCCTGGTAGCACCGCAGTCAGGCAGGACAGCTCAGCCGGTCCACGAGCGAGCCGCGGATGCTTGCTCGTGGACTTTGGGCGGATGCAAGGCGTGGGGCTGGGGTACCACCTTGGTGGTACAGCTTCTTGTTGGCTCGTTGATGTATCTGTTTGGGATATCCGAGCCTGTCCAAGAAAGCATTCTTTCGGCCCCGCGAAATGAGCAAGGTCAATCCCAGCGCTGTGAGCATTGTTCCCGCAGACCCTGTCAAGGGGGCTGCTGCTCCCGGCGAGCCAGGGGCTGCCTTTCCCGCCAGCGACACACCGGCGCCGTTCACGCCCAGCCCGAGTGCTGTGAATGCCCATTCCAAGCCGGTCCAGCCTCTGAAGGAGGCGAAGCCGCAGGGGCTTGCCGCCGCGCTCGTTCCTGGGACTCGCATCCATCAATACGAGCTCATCCGCCAGCTCGGAGCGGGAGGAATGGGGACTGTCTTCCTCGCTCGCGATACACGTCTGGGCCGGCGTGTCGCCATCAAGTTTCTTCACAGCACGGCCTCCGAGATCACACGGCGCTTCATTCTCGAGGCCCGGGCCACCGCGCGCTGTAGCCACGAGAACATTGTCATCATCTATGAGGTGGGTGAGTTCCAGGGCCGCCCGTTCATGGTGCTCGAGTACCTGCCGGGCCAGCCGCTCAACAAGTCCGTCGGGGCGCAGCGTGTGCCACCCCTGCGTGCCGTGGAGTTGATGGTGCCCGTGGTGCGGGCTCTGTCCGCCGCCCACGCGGCGGGCATTGTCCACCGCGATCTCAAGCCTGAGAACATCCTCGTGACCGAGTCAGGCGCCATCAAGGTGCTCGACTTCGGCATCGCAAAGGTCCTGCAGGGGCCGGATCTCCAGGAGGAGGGCACTCACATCGCGCGCATGCCCATGCTCAGCGATGCCAAGGCCCTCTCTCTGGCGGCGAAGGCGGGCGAGGATCTCTCCAACCTCACCCGCAGCGGTGTCCTCGTAGGCACGCTGTCTTATATGTCGCCGGAGCAGTGGCGAGGCGGCGCGGACGTCGATCACCGGACGGACATCTGGGCCGTGGGCATCCTCATGTTCAGGCTGCTGGCCGGGAAGCATCCGCTGGATCCGCTTCGCGGCCCCCAGCTGATGGTCACCGCCTCCCTGGAAGAGGCGATGCCGCGGCTGCGCCATATGGCGCCGGAGGTGCCTCAGGAACTGGCGGACGTCGTGGACCGATGCCTGCTCAAGCGCAAGGAGGAGCGCTATTCGGACGCAAACTCGCTCCTGCAGGCCTTGGAGTCCCTCCTGCCCGGCCGCTCGACCCGGGAGCTGCGTGTCGACGAGATCCCCTATGCCGGCCTCAGCTCCTTCCAGGAGGCGGATGCGGACCGATTCTTCGGCCGCTCCCGGGAGATCGCTGCCCTGGTGCACCGCATCAACGATCGGCCGCTCATGGCCGTGGTGGGGCCATCGGGCGCAGGCAAGTCTTCGTTCGTCCGCGCCGGGCTGTTGCCGGTCCTCAAGCGCTCCGGCGAGAGCTGGGAGTCCTTCGTCGTCCGCCCTGGCCGGCACCCTCTGGCGGCATTGGCCAACCTCGTCACGCCGCTGGTACGTGCGTCCGTCTCGCTGGCGAAGGACATGGAGGAGTACGACCAGGTGGTCGAGCGCATCCGTGCCGAGCCCGGCTTTGTCGGCTCCGTGCTGCGCAGCCGGGCCCGTCATGAGCGGCGGAGGATCCTCCTCTTCGTCGATCAGTTCGAGGAGCTCTACACGCAGGTGCCGGACGCACGTGAGCGGCAGGCCTTCACCGCCTGCCTGTCCGGCATCGCCGACGATGCCACCTCACCCATTCGGGTGGTGCTCTCCATCCGATCCGACTTCCTGGACCGGGTGCCAGAGGACGAGCACTTCATGGCCGAGCTGGGCCAGGGGCTGTTCTTCCTCCCTCCGCCGAGCAAGGACGGCCTGCGCGACGCGCTGGTGCAGCCGGCGGAGATGGCGGGCTACGGCTTCGAGGCACCGGAGACCGTCGAGCAGATCCTCCAGTACCTGGAGACGGCCCAGGGCGCGCTGCCGCTGCTGCAATTCGCCGCCACCCAGCTCTGGGAGCTGCGTGATCCGGTGCGCAAGCTGCTCACCGTGCAGGGCTACCACTCCATGGGGGGCATTGAGGGCGCGCTGGCCCGGCACGCCGACACGGTCCTGGACGAGCTGTCTCCCCAGGCGCGTGCGCTGGTCCGCTCCATCCTCCTGCGCTTGGTGACACCTGAGCGCACCCGGGCCATCGCCTCCATGGAGGAGCTGAGGGAGCTGACGAAGGATACGGCAGAGCTCCAGCGGCTGACGGACCACCTGGTGCAGGCGCGCCTGCTGGTGGTGCAGAAGGGGGGAGAAGCCAGCGCGGCGACGGTGGAGATCGTCCACGAGTCGCTCATTCATGGCTGGCCGACGTTGAAGCGGTGGCTGGATGAGAACCAGGAGGACGCGGCCTTCCTGGAGCAGCTCCGCAATGCGGCCAGACAGTGGCAGGCGAAGGAGTACGACAGCGGCCTGCTGTGGGGCGGCGAGATGGTGGAGGAGGCGCGGCGGTTCCGGCGCCGCTACCAGGGGGAGCTCCCTCAGGCGCAGGAGGACTTCCTAGAGGCTGTCTTCGAGCAGGCCGCGCGTGCGGTCCGGCGCAAGCGCATGTTGTTGGTGGGCTCGACGGTGATCCTGCTGCTGCTGGTGGCTGCATCCTCGGTGGCCCTGGTGGTGATCCGGGGTGCTCAGGTGACGGCCGAGAAGGCGCGGTCGGAAGCCGTGGTGGCCAAGGAGGAGGCCGAGCAGCAGGCGCAGAAGGCTCGGACCTCCGAGACGAAGGCACAGAAGAGCCTCGCGGAGGTGCAGGCCGTCCAGCTCGAGCTCCAGGACGCCTTGAGCCGGGAGAAGAAGACCGGCGACCAGCTCGAGGCCGCCTACGCCCGGCTCCAGGGCACGAACGAGGAGATGGCCAAGACCCTACGCAAGGAAGAACTGGCCCGAAAGCGCGCCCGGTTCATGCAGTGGAGATCGGACCGGAGCGCCTTGGAGGCTCGCAAGGCCCAGCGGGAGCTGGGTCTCGCTGTGGAGGAGCTCGAGAGGAAGCGGGACGCGGACTTGAAGCTCATCGAGGAGCTCAAGAAGCGCGGCACCCATGCCACGGAACTGAAGCAGTAGGGGCGCTCGGATGGGAATGAAACGGATCACTCTCAGTATCGCATGCACGCTGGTATTGCTCACGGCGCCCTTGGCCTTCGCGCAGTCGCTGCACCAGCAGCTCAACTCTGGCGCAAAGAATCCCTGGGCTACGGGCGTATCCCCGGAGCGGCAGACAGCCGCCACGGACTTGTTCAAGCAAGGCAATGACTACTACGAGCGAGCGTTCTTCCTGAAAGCCTCCGAGCTGTACCGCAAGGCGCTCGATCACTGGGACCATCCTGCCATTCACTACAACCTCGCGCTCTCGTTGATGGACACGGGGCAGAAGTTGGAACTCCGCGAGCACTTGGAGGCGGCCTTGCGCTACGGAGCCAAACCTCTCGACGAAAAGCTCTTCGAGCACGCCCGCAAGCTCAAGGTCTTCATCGAGAAACAGCTCATTCGAGTCGAGATCTCCTGTGACGTCGCTGGCGCTTCCGTGAGCATGGACGGCCGGCTGCTGTTCACAGCTCCAGGGCGTTTTGAGGGATGGGATCTCCCTGGCTCGCATGTCCTGGTGACGAACCAGGAGGGCTATCCACCCAATGAGCGGATCCGGACCCCCCGAGAAGGGGAGGTGATTAGCCTGCACATCTCCCGTGTGTATGACGATGGCGAGCTGACGCGCTATCGCAGGCACTGGGCCACGTGGAAGCCATGGGCCATGTTTGGAGCAGGCGTGGCTCTGGCAACAGGAGGAGGAGTTCTCCACCAGCAGGCTCGAAATGACATCCGGGAGTTCGACGCGCGAGCCACGGAATGCGAGCTGGACGGGTGCCCGCTGACGCCGGAGCTCGACGGCTTACGCAGCCGAGGCGCGCGGTTTCAGAAGATGGCGATAGGGACCTATGCCGCAGGAGGGGCGCTGGTCTTCACGGGGGCGCTGTTGGCATTCATCAACCGCGCCGAGCCCTACCGCCTGACGCCTGATGAGCACGAGCAGGGAACACAGGTTGTGCTCCAGCAGGTGGATGGAAGGCACGAGCTGTGGGTGACGATCCGATTCTGAGGTTCTCAATGAGACGAAAGAGACTGGAACATTCCTTTCTGTATCGTGGTGCCCTGTATGTGGGAGCGTGGATGTCATTCCTGCTCCTCTCCTGTATCGAGACTGAGAGCGTGATCTGTCCCTCCGGACGGGTTTGTGCCCCTGGATTGATGTGCGCCGTCACTCAGGACATCTGTATCGAGACGCCTTGTGGCGATGGCATCACCCAGGCGGACGAAGCCTGCGATGATGGCAATGTCATGAAAGGAGACGGCTGTAACGAGTCCTGCACTTCGAACGAGACCTGCGGCAATGGCATCCAGGATCCCTCGGAAAAGTGCGATGACGGGAATACCGTGTCAGGGGATGGCTGCAGTGCGGACTGCCAGTCGACGGAGTTCTGCGGCAATGACTACCTGGATGTTGCCAAGCAAGAGAAGTGCGATGATGGCAATACCACGAGTGGGGACGGTTGTAGTGCGGACTGCCAGTCGACGGAGTTCTGCGGCAATAACTACCTGGATGTTACCAAGAGAGAGAAGTGCGACGACGGCAACACCTTGAGCGGGGATGGCTGCAGCGAGGACTGCCTCTCGACGGAGTTCTGCGGCAACAACTACCAGGATGTTGCCAAGCAAGAGAAGTGTGATGACGGCAACTCTCTTGGTGGGGATGGATGCAGTGCGGATTGCCGCTCGACGGAGTTCTGCGGCAACGACTACCTGGATGGTGCCGCAGGAGAGAAGTGCGACGACGGCAACACCTTGAGCAGGGACGGTTGCAGTGCGGACTGCCTCTCGGACGAGACCTGCGGCAACGGCTACCCAGACCTCTTCAAGAATGAGCAGTGCGACGATGGCAATACCAGCGGTGGGGACGGTTGCAGCGCAGACTGTCTCTCAGACGAGACCTGCGGCAACGACTTCCCAGACCCAGGCGAGGGATGTGATGACGGGAACAACAGCAACGATGACGGGTGTAATGCAGACTGCACGAACCCGGAAAACCGCTGCGGTAACGGCCTGGTCGACTCTGGCGAAGAGTGCGATGACGGCAACCCGATTCACACGGACCACTGCCTGAATACCTGCAAGCGAGCGAGGTGTGGTGACGGAGTTATTGCCACGCAAATCAATCCGCCCGAGCAGTGTGATGATGGAGGCGAGTCCAGTGAGTGCGATCTCGACTGCACGGAGGCCAGGTGTGGAGACTTGGTGGTGAATGGCAAGGCCAACGAGGAGTGTGACCACGGGGTGGAGACTCCTTCCTGCACTGCGATGTGCCGTGTCTCCCATTGTGGAGATGGGTACAGCAATCCTGCTGCCGGTGAGGCCTGCGATGATGGCAACGCGGACTCCTGTGGCACATGCAGCGCGACGTGCTCGCAGGCAAGGACGCCCACAACTGCCAAGGGGCAACTCAAAGCAATCCCGGGCAATCAATTTGATGACGGAGAGACCTTCGTTCTCGATGACGGACTGTCTCGTCCACTGACCTTCGTATTCACGGACGTTGATGACAGCGAAGATACCGACGATCTCAAGTTCATCCAGAATGAGGGGTCAGCATGGGATATGGCCGATGCCATCCGGGACAAGATCAATGCTCAGGAACCGCTCGCCATAGAAGCAACCTTGCCGGGGATTCTTGGTTTCACCGTTGTGCTCCGTCACACGGAGCAAACTGCGCTGGGAAATCAGCGGATCATTGAATCCGTACTCAACCCGAACTTCTCTGTCGAGGGCATGTCTGAGGGGCGGGCAGGTGATTGCGCTCAAGGGATTGGGTGCATGGGGCCTGAAGATTGCGCGCCAGGTCTCGAATGCACCACCACCACCACCACCACCGCGAAGGTTTGTCAGCAGTAGCCAAAGGGGGGGCCATGGCCATGCCTGTACTGGGGAGAGTGCTGTCATATGTCGGGCGGGCGCTGAGCGGGGAAGTCTTGGCTCCTAGCAAGGAGCCGGTTCCTCCTGCGCACGCCGCCAGCAGCCAAGCGGTGGCGGCCCGGCTGGGACGGGACCCCTGGGAGGGGAGCCAGCAGAGTCGACGTCGGTTGGAGGCAGCCCTCAGCGAGAGCGAGGCGAAGGCCATCGCCGAGCGATGGAAGACCTGGGGCGACTCTTCCGTGAGCTCCGCGGGGCGGTGTCGCATGACGAGCGGCTACCAGGCCTGGCGGCAGCGGGTCGAGGCCTTCCTCTCGAAGCCACCCGCCGCGATGCGGCACCAGATCGAGCCCTGGCGCCACTGGCTGGGCGAGTACGAGGCCTATACACGGTGGATGAGCACCCAGAAGGGGCCTGCTCCCAAGGTGCCTGGCCCAGTTCCCTTCGAGCTGGTGGCCCAGGTGCTCGATGGCGAGCCCATAGGCCCGCCTCCCTCCTCCTTCCGGCGAATCCTCATCTACCACGTCAAGCTTCCCGACGGTGCCCGGTACTCCTTCCAAGATGATCCAGTGCAGCTCGATGGCAAGAGCGCGAGCCATGAGACAGGCATCTCCCGGATCGGTTTGAAGATCCATAAGCGCGCGGAGCTCGAGGCACTGTTGGACGAAGCGGGCATCACCGATGCCACCGAGCGCAAGGTGCTGAAGAAGATCGCCGAGCAGGAGGGCGGCTTCGAGGCGATCAACACCTGCGATGCGGGCGAGGTCTCCGTGGGCTTCGTGCCCTTCACCTCAGGCGAGGCCGGTGACGGCCCCCTCAGCCGGCTCCTGAGGAGCATAAGGGTCGCCGACCCCGGCGAGTTCGACGTCTATTTCCGAAGCCTGGGGATCGACGTGGGGGAGAAGGGGCTTATGGTGGTCCACCTGGAGCAGGGGCGTCTTCTCCAGGGGAGAGAGGCCGTTCGCGCCCTCAGGGACGACAAGCGGCTGAGCGCCGTGTTCCAGAATGCCGGGGAGAGATCCCGGATGTATCAGATCGCCCAGCTCCGGCTCGCCAAGGAGATGTACTACGTGGCGTCGCACGACTTCGCCCTGAAGACTCTGGTCAAGTCGGGTGACAGGGCGCTCGTGATCACCTTCTTGGGAAGGTATGGCGACGTGCTCAGGTCCGAGGCGGGGAAGGTGGCCCTCATGGATCGTGCCGTGCATCGAGGCGTAGGAAACACCCGGCAGGTCTTCAAAGAGGCCTGCATCTCCGTCATCCATGAGAAGGGCCTCAATACCCTGAGAGCCCTCGCGGAGTATGAGGCGCTCATCGTTCCCATCCTGCAGACCGCGGGTCGCATCCGGGCGCTGGAGGACAAGGAGCTGAGCCAGCCCGGGCCGCCGCCAGAGCACTGAGCTCGCGGCCTCTCGAGCTCGCTGCGAGCGAGCCGCACGAGCCACGCGTCGGCTTCAGCTCGGGCTCGGCGTGGCGACACCCTCGGGTGGGACGGGGGGCTCCAGGAGGCGGCCGAGGCAGTCCTGCCCCGGGGAGGGGACCAGGGTGGTGCGAGGCCGGTACTCCCAGTGCCATGGCTCCGACTTCACCGTTCGCCGGAAGCCAAAGCGGCACGCGTTGGCAGCGAGCCACTCGTACGTCCTCGTGTGGGTGCTGCCGACCGAGATGTCGACCGCGGTGCCGCGCTGGTGGTTCGAGCGCCCCGGTCGCGCCGCCCGTGCTCCCAGGCCCTTCCGATAGAGGCGGTACAGGTACTTCTGCTCCTTCCAGGAGCGGTGGCCGCTGATCACCCAGAGCCAGAGCCCTGCCCCCCGGGCCTCGGAGTACATCTGCTCGAAGGCCGTGGCGGCATCCCGGCGCAGGTGCTCTCCGCCCGAGATGCGGACGAGCTGCCGCGGGGGATCGACTTTCCTGGCCGCCGGCTTCTTCCGGGAAGGCGGGGGCATGGAGCGGCGCCGTTCCTCGCTGGCGAAGGCCGTCGGGGCTAGCAGACACAATATGAAGAGGGCGATGCTCCAGCGGAGCAGCGACAGCGGCATCTCGACTCCTGACCGAGGGGCCAGGACACGGATTTCGCGTATTTATTCCTGTTTGACAAAGCTCAGGGGGGCGTGGGCTTGCCCGGTCGCCCGGTCTTGAGGGAGGGTTGTAGCCATGTCGGGGCCCGAGCGAAGACCCCCTGTCGTTGAGGAGGAGCGGAATCCCCGCGTCCGGTTCCTCTACAAGGCGCTCGGCTTCTTCTTCGTCGGCCTGGGGGTGCTCGGGGCTTTCCTGCCGGTGCTGCCCACGACGTCGTTCCTGCTCCTGGCGCTGTGGGCCTTCTCGCGCAGCTCCCGCCGCTTCCATCACTGGCTGTACACGCACCCCCGCTTCGGGCCTCGGCTCCAGGAATGGCACGAGCACGGCACCATCCCC
>NZ_DASPHO010000018.1:0-7262 GCF_035629615.1 Hyalangium sp.
CGTGCCGAGCCGTGGATAGCCCTTGGGCGTGCTGGAGAGGTAGAGGAGCTTGAGCGGCTCGAGGGGCCGGGTCTCCAGCTCGCGCGCGAGCTGCTCCAGCACTTGCAGGCGCTCGCCTTGCTCCAGGGCGGAGACATCCACCAGCGTGACATTCGTCTTCCCAGCGAGCCCTCCGTCCAGCGGCATCCATGCGAAGTGCTCGGGACGTGGCAGCAGGGGCTTCAGGGAGTCTGGCCTGGGCATGCGCCGGGTGGACTCGGTCACCCAGCCATTCACGGCCCCCGGAGGCCGCCGGAAGAGGGGCGGCTCCTGCGCCGCGTCCTTCTTCGTGACGCGCAGCACGTGCACACGCTCCTGGAGGTGTGCGGCGAGCCGCTCGGCGAGGAGCTCGCCCAGCCGCCGCAGCGGGAAGGGCTCAGGGCCGTCGAGCACGAGGATCTGGTGAGCCGGGGGGGGGACGGGCTTCGGGGTGAACCCGGGGCTTCCGCGATGGATGGCCCTCTGCAGGTCCGAGTCTTCCCGGAAGAGCCGCCAGAAGAACGCGCCGTCGATGCGGATTGCCACCGGAGGGCTCGCCGGGTCCTCCACCCGCACTGCGTCTCCCGCCATGGCCCGCTTCAGCAGGAACTGCTTGTGCCCGATGCAGGCCGGAGCCTTCAGCCACGCGACACACTCGCCCGAGCGGAGGATCTGGCAGGCCCCCGAGAGCAGGACATAGAAGTCGCCCGGTATCTCGCCGCGGCGCAGCAGCGCTCGCTTGTCCTCGCGCGCGACGGCAGCACTCTCCACCAGCCGGAAGAGTGCCTGCTCCGAGATGAGCGCGAAGCGGGGCTCCTGGCTGAGCACGCGGACGAGCTCCTCTGCCAGCGCCTCGGCCTGGGAGACCCGGAGCAGCCACTCCCTCAGGGGCCGTGGGACGTGGTCGAAGTCCTCGCGGCGGAGCTCGAGGAAGCGCGTGGGCTCGACGGTGGTCGCCGACAGGCTCGTGCTCGAGGGGGGCTGCCCAAGCCACGGGGCCACGTGCTGGAGGCCGTGGACGCTCCCCACCCCGAGGCGCTGGCTGCCCTCTGGCAGCAGCCGTCCCAGCTGGGTGACTCGCACGCAGCCCGAGAGGATGAACCGCAGCGCGGGAGGTTGATCCGCGAGGGACACCTGGGACTCGACCTGGGACGGCTGCAACCGCTCCGCGAGCTGGCGGAGGAGGGACTCGCTCTCGGGCTCTCGGAGGCAGCCGGCCAGTGCGGGAGATGACTTGAGAAGTTCCAACCAGGCCTGCACGTCACGCTCCGGCATCCAGACCCTCCCAGGGGTATAGGGGCGCGATTCTACCTGGTTCGTGCGTGCCGTTTCCTTGCGGTGCTCGAGCCTGCTGACGGTCACCAGCGCAGGACACGCGTGCTCTCGCCCTCGAAGCGAACCTGGACGACCTGCCTCCCCTGGCCGTTGACCTCGATGACCTGCCGGAAGAGGGTCAGTCCCTCTTCGTCGCCGTACGAGTTCGTGGTGAACACCGTGTACAGGCCGGGCACGAGCTCACTGAAGTCGTTCAAGACCTCGTAGTAGATGAGGGGCATCCCTGGCTGCGCCCAGATGTCCGCCTTCGCATCCGCGACCAGCGCGTGCTCCTCGATGCGGGCCCACGTGTCGCTGTCCGTGGGCCAGGGATGTGCGCCGGGCACGATGTAGACATCGTCGTAGTGGGTGGGCCGGGGCAGCAGCACACGGAGCCTTCCAGGCCCCTGGGTTGGGCGGAGCTCGAGCGGGACCGTGCCCTTCTCCTGAACCTGGGTGCTCATGGTGGGGAAGCGAAGCGGGACACCCTGATTCCTCGCCGACTGCCGCTGCGGCTCCTGCTTGACGCGGACTTCATGGAGGCCGGGCGGCACGCTCAGGAGGGCGTGGCCCGAGCTGTCCGTGGACATGCTGAGCGAGCCCCACGCGCCCTCGGCTGTGACGCTCACTCCGGCTGCGGGATGGCCCTCCACGCCGAGGACGCGAACATCGAGCCGTGAGCTGCCTGGAGGAAAGCGGAGCGTGAGCTCTCCCTCCTGCCCGGGGCGGACTCGCTGGCGGAGGGTGGTGCCTTTCTCTTCCAGCACCACTCGCGCATCCTCGTCGACCGGAACGGGCCCGAGGGTGAAGCGCCCGGACTTGTCGGAGCGCGCCACCAGGGAGTGCACCTGGAGGGAGAGGCCCACCACGGACTTCCTGTCCGAGCGCATCACGTGGCCCACGAGGCGGCGTCCACGCTCGAGCACGATGTCCCCCAGTTTCACGTGCTCAGGCACGGGCCTGGGCAGCGGGACGTGCTGGGGCAGGAAGCCCTGGGCCTGGATGACGATGACGCACGCACCTTTGAGCGTGAAGCGCCCTCGCGGATCCTTGAACCGCTCCGGGCCCATCTCGAAGTCGCGGATCGGAGCACCGCGCTCGTCGATGACGCGGCCGGAGGCCGTCCTTGCGCACCTGCGGCCCCACAGCTTCACCTCAGCGGTGGGGGCTCCCGTCAGCATGATGGCCTCTCCGTACCCGCGCTCGTGCTCCAGGGAGAGCACGTACTCTCCCTCGCGCAGGTTCCGCAGGGTGAAGCGGCCCTCCTCGTCCGCTTGGGTGGCCGCGCTCTCGCGCGGGTAGGCGGTGTTGCGGAGGAAGTCTCCGTCCAGGGGGAGTGACGGGAAGCGCTGGCGGGCCGTCACCTTGGCGCCGCCCGCTGGGAGCCCGTCCGCGCTCAGGACCTGCCCGGAGAGGGTGCCGGGTGGGAGCGGTGGGAAGCGGAGCTCCACGCGGGGGGCCGCGGTGCCGGGCGCCAGCTCGATGTCCTGCCATACGTAGCGCTGAAACTGGGGCTCCCTCTGCCAGAAGGCCAGGAGCCGGAAGCGCCCAGCCGTGACCGGAAAGCTCGCGCTGCCCTGCGAGTCTGTTTGTCGCTCCAGGTTGGCCTGAGGCAGGGGCTCGGGGATTAGCACCACGGAGGCGCCCACCAGGGCTTCTCCCTCGGGGCCACGAACGACGGCCTGGAGCGCCCTTTCTCCCCCGGGCTCCCGTGTCACCTTGCCCTGGACCAGCGGGCCACCGTCCACACCGAGCGCGTCGCTGACCTGTGCACCCAGTGCCACGGCTGGAAGGAGCAGCAGGAGTCCCAGGCAGAAGGAAGGCCGCATGTTCTCGACTGTAGCTGGAGTGGAGCCAGCCGCGTGCGCGTGCAGCGACTCCTGTGTCGCCGGTCAGTAGACGCCGATCAGGTGGATCTGCACCCTCGGATTGCCCAGGTACTCCTCGAGCCGCCACCGGCTTCGGATTCCGTCGTCGCGGATGCCGACCCCTGCATCGGGCGGTGAGCCGGTGTGGGCGAAGGCGTTCCGCAGCCGGGAGAGTGCCCAGGCATCAAAGGTCGGGTCGCCCGAGCTCTCGAGCACCTTGAGGTTGCGGAGCTTGCCATCGGGCTCCTGCCAGACCTCGACCACGGCGGCGAGCGCGAGCACCGGCGCGGTGACGTCCACCATGAACATGTTGGATGCGCGTCCCGCCTCGGCTGCCGCCTGGAGGCGGTTGCGCTGCTTGATGCGGAAGTCACGCTTCTCGGACTCGACCATGGCGGTGCCCGACTTGCCGTAGTGCTGGATGGCCTCGACTTGCTCACGCGCCATGCGTGAGCCGACGACCTCCGCGTCCGGTGGCGGGGGATCCACCAGCTGGTCCGAGAAGGCGAGCTGCAGCTGCCGGAAGTATGGGGTGGTGGCTCCCCGATCCGCCCGTGCCGCCGCGAGCGTGTCCAAGGCCCAACCCTGCACCCGCGCCTTCGCCTCTTCCGCCTGGTACTCCGCCACGGCCTGCGGATCCGGAACCTCTCCGGGTAGGTTGCGCACGGTCCGGCCCCGAGAGGGTGGCTCCTCCACGGGCATGCCTCCCGGCAGGTTATTCGGCAGGAGCGTCAACCGTTGCGGGGCGCGCGGCACATCCTCTGCCTTCGGAATGGCACCTCCAGGCGCGGACGCCTCCTCCTGTGTCTGGGCCACTGGCTCCGGAGGCGGGGTGCTCTCGGGCGCAGCTGGCTCTTCTCGGGTCTGGGCCATCGGCGCCGGTTGCGGTCGGCGCTGCACCTTGCGCGGCGGCAGAGCACTCGCCCGGGCGGGCGGCTGTACCTGAGGCTCAGGAGCAGGTAGGGGGACGGGCTGTACAGGCTGGTAGACGAGCTCCATCTCGAGCGGGCTCTGCGGCGCCCTCCGCGGCGCCGGGTCGGTGGACCAAGCCCGCGACAGCGCGACGAGGGCCACGCCGTGCAGGAGCACCGAGGCAAGAAGCGTCAGGAGTAGCCGGGAGCGTCGCGACACGGTGGCAAGCTTGCCTCGATAAGCCCTGAAAGGTGAAGCGCCGCGAGTCCTAGGGATGAGGGTGTTGAGCCGAGGCACTCGGGCATCGGCTGGCCTGCACGTGGAAAGGCCTTTTCAGCGGGGGCGCTGGGCCTGGCGCTGCAGCCACGTGTGGAGGAAGGCCTTCACCGCCGGATGCTCCGAGCGGCGAAACTCCTCGGGTGGGCCCATCTCGACGACTCGGCCCTCGTGCATGAGGGCCAGGGTGTCGCCCACCTTGAAGGCGGACGCCACATCCGGGGAGATGACGAGCGAGGTGGCGCCCAGCTGCTGCTTGCCCGTGAAGATGACTTCGTTGACGGAGGCCGTGGTGAGCGGATCCAGGCCGGCCGTCGGGTCGTCATAGAGGAGGATGTGCGGCTGGAGGATGGCGGCCCGTGCGAAGCCCACGCGCTTCTGCATGCCACCCGACAGCTCGCCTGGGAAGCGCTGGGCCGCATGCGTCAGCCCCACCACAGCCAGGGACTTGCTCACAGCCTCTCGAATCTCCGCCTCGGACATCTTGGTGCGCTCGCGCAGCGGGAAGGCCACGTTGTCGAAGACGGTGAGCGAATCGAAGAGCGCGTTGGCCTGGAAGAGGATGCCCAGCTTGCGGCGCAGGCGGTCCAGCCCCGCCTCATCCAACTGCACGATGTCCTCGCCGTCTATCTTCACCGTGCCCTGGTCCGGCTGCATCAGCCCCACCAGGTGCTTCATCAGCACCGTCTTGCCCGAGCCGGACACTCCCATCAGCACGCAGGTGGTGCCCTCCTCCACGACGAGGTCCACCCCCCGCAGCACCTCCTGGTCACCGAAGGACTTGCAGAGGCCCCGCACCTCAATCATCGGCTTGCGCGCCGATGAACCGCTCGTATCGCTCATCGCGATGCCAGCATGACACAGGTTCAGTTCATGGCTTCAGGGCCTTCGACTCGTCGACGATAGCTGCCTCAAGGTGCCGCTCTCGGTGGCCCGGGTCCGGGCGTCGAGGAAGGGCAGGGGAGCAGCCGTTCGGACCCAGGACGCCACGGGCTCCGTGCTCCCGGTCTTCTTCTCCCAGGACTCCAGCCACCGTGCCAGGCCCTGCACCTGGCGGCCTGGCGGGACGAGATCGAGGAAGCGCTCCAGGGAGCCATGCCCCCGGGCGCGCAGCTCCATGTCACAGAGGAAGGCCACCACCATCCCTCCGTTGTAGGAGAGCTCTCGGGCCTTGGCGTCCTCGAAGAAACGCTCGCTGGCCTCGGCGAGCGAGGCCTTCCCGTACCAGGGGTTCTGCTGCACGGAGGCATGGGCGCGGTCCACCGCGGAAAGGAAGGCCGTCGAGTCCATCAGTCCGGCCCTGAGGAGCACGAGCTGGGACAGGTAGTGGACGAACCCTTCCTCGAACCAGCGCAGCTCGCCTCCCGCCTCAGGCCCTGTCGAGTCGTACAGCCCTTCTGCTCGCTCTCTGCCCCACGTGTGCAGGTACTCGTGAGCGAGGATGCGCGCCAGCACCGGATCGCCAGGGGACCTGAACGCGTGGACGCGCTCCAGCGGGAGATCGCGAGGCAGGTGGACCTGGATGGAGCCCTCCTTGGGGCTGCCCTGAACCGTTCCAGGCGGGAAGTCCGGCCGCAGCATGATGACGTAGCGCATCGTGGGAGCGCGGCTGCCCATGAGCTCCAGGGTGGCCCCAAACACCCGGGAGAGGAGCTCCGGCAGCGTGGATCGGGCGACATCCTCATCGCCAAACCAGGCCACCTCGAGCTGCAACCCACCGGGAACATCGAGGGTAGCCCGGCTGAACTTCCCAGCGGCCAGGTAGTTGGCCAGGAGAGTGGTCAGATCGGGCGCTTCGTGGCCGAAAGGCGTGAGGATCTGCCAGCCGGGAGGCACCTCCCATTCCACCGGGATGGGGCCTTGCACGGCGGAAGACTCCGCAGGGACGACGAACACCAGCGCCCCCAGCAGGAACACATGGCGCTCGTCCAGCTTGGGCATCTCTCCGGAGCCGGGCTGCCCGTGGGAGAGGCCATGGGCTTCGGGATCTGTCCGCACACGGTAGGAGAGCCGCAGCCTGCCATCCGGAGGCGCTTGGGTCTCCCAGCGGTGGGGGCCTGGGGCTGAGAGCGCGAGGGAGGCTCCGTCGCCATCCTGGGAGGCGATCTCCGAGACGATCCGGAAGTCTCGCCCTGCGCCGTGAGAGCCTGCGACCTGGAACGGGACGCGTTGTCCGGCGCGCCCGTGTACCTCCAGGAGGACCCGCACCTCCGTGGAGGAGACGGTGACGCGATACTTCAGCCGCAGTCCCTCGGACGGCTCGGGGGCCGACGGCCGCACCGTGGCGCAGGCCACGAGCGCCAGGCCCATGACTGCAAGCCAGGGGCGGGGCGGCACCTCGCCGAGTCCTCGAGAGGGGCCACCTCTTCTGGATGCGCGCATGAGCGTTGGCCAGGTCACGGCGTGGACAGCACGCTGGTGAGGGACTCTGCCAGCGAGGTGTCCACCAGCGAGTTGTCTCGATACGGCGTCCGGGTGAGCTCCCTCCCGGGTGTCCGCATCGCGGCGATCCGCACCACGTAGGCCTGCTTCGACTGCAGCATCCCCGGCGGCACTCGCACCCGCCGCTGCGCCGTAAGGAAGGTGGCCACCGTCTCCGTGAGCGCCACGTCAGGCGAGGTCGGCGAGGCGTACAGCCGGAAGATGCGCAGCTCGTACACATCCGCCGTCCCCAGCGTGGGCGGCTCCCAGGTGAACACCGGCATGAGCGACGCGAGTTCGCGATCCTCCTGGGCGTTGGCGCCGTCCACCTGGAGTTGGGTGGGAGGCGCCAGGCGCGCCTGCACGGGCCGGGAGGTGAAGACGCTCAGCTCTTCCTGGTCCTTCAGCGACACGCCCAGCGTTGCCGAGGGCCCCTGTGGCGGCACCTTCACC
>NZ_DASPHO010000019.1:0-16125 GCF_035629615.1 Hyalangium sp.
TTGTCGAGAGCGCCACCGCGACGGTGAAGAAGAAGGTGCCTCGGGCTGAGCGTCCCGCCGCCGCCGTCAGCAAGCCGATCGAGCCCCCCGCTCCGGCACCCGCTCCTGCGCCAGAGCCAGCCCAGGCGCCCCTGGCCACGACCGGGACGCTCCACCTCACCGTGAAGGGAGCCTGGGCAGACGTCTGGATGGATGGCCAGCGGCTGGGCCGGGTGCCTCCGCAGAACCGCTACCTCCTGCCTGCGGGTGAGCATGAGCTCGAGCTGCGCAACCCCGCCCGCAAGCCCTACCGGCAGAAGATCGCCATCCCTCCGAACGGCACCCTGTCGCACACGGCCCACTTTGAACCTCTGGGGTCCAGCCCTTCGCCATGAGCCCTCGCACCCTGCTGCTGCTCCTGCTGCTGATGGCTTCCTCTGCAGCGGCGGAGTCGCTGCCGGGCATCCAGCTCTACGAGAGCGGTGAGTACGAGGCCGCGGCCCGCTCCTTCGAGGAGGTGCTGGCCACCCCACAGCGGTCCGCCGAGGATCGGCGGCTGGCACGGATCTACCTGGCTGCCTCGCTGTACGCGCTTGGGAAGGTGGACGAGATCCGGCAGCAGCTCGAGGTGATCGCGCGGGAGCACCCCGGGCCGCAGGTGGACGCGGTCCGCTTCCCACCGGAGCTGGTGGCCCTCGCGGAGGCCCTCCGGGAGCGGGTGGAGACCGAGCGGCGGCAGGCGGAGCAGGAAGCCCTGCGCAAGCGCCAGGAGCAGGAGGCGACGAGGGCCCGGAAGCCCTCCCCGCCTGACTCCTCGCTGCGGCCGGAGCTGCTCAGCCTCATCGAGGCCCGGGGTCCTGCGCTGCTGCTGGGAGGAGGGCTCGCCTACAGCCACGGGGCGCTGGAGGTCGGCGCGCGCGTGTGGATCAGCCCCTCCCCGGTCTTCCATCTCCAGGGAGGGCTCCTGCTGGGCCATGGAGTCCTGCGGCCTCACCTGGGCCTGCGGGCCACGCTCGTCCCGAGTGAAGGGGCCTACGGCGCGGGTGCGCTGGCGGGCGGGAGGATCTCCCTCCCGGCGGGCCTGGTGGGCCTGGTGGACGTGGGAGGCGACTACTTCTTCGTCAGCGACGAGGCCCACCAGCGCTTCGCGCTGACGGCCCAGGTAGGGCTGGGCCTCGAGCTGTTCCGTCCCTGAGCGGAGGCGCTGCCACTCCTCGCATCAGGTCAGGGACGACGAGCACGCCATTCCTCGCGAGTCTGGCCCCAGATCTCGACTTGGGTGCCGAAGGGCTCAGGCAGCACGCCCTCCCGGGGGAGCCGCTTGGCTCCGAGACGCCGTGCGAGGCTTTGCGCACGGAAGTTCTCATGCTCGATGCAGTGGAGGATCTCGGTCCAGCCCAGCGTGTCGCACATCCAATCGATGACGACGCTGGAAGCCTCTAAGGCGTATCCTTTTCCCCAAGCGTCGGCCACGAGACTGCAGGCGAACTCCCCGCAGGGCCACCCCTCGGGTCGCCACGGGCCAAGCCGTCCAAGCCAGCGGCCTGTGGCCTTCTCGATGACTGAAAACATGCTGAAGCCGTTGACGGCCCAGGCACCGATCATCGTGCACATGTTCCGCCACGCCATGGGCCTCGATTGGACGCCTCCCAGCGCTTGGGCCACCCTCTCATCTGCGGCGAAGGCAGCCCACGCCTCGAAGTCCTCGGCCGCCGGCGGACGGAGAAGGAGTCGCTCCGTTTCCAAGGTGGGGCCGAGCGGGTGAGGCCTGATCATGGCGACTCGCCCTCTGGAATCGGCAACGGCGAGAGGACGCGGTGCTCCGGCGCCCAAGGCCCGGCCAGGCTGTCGGCATTGGTGCGGGCAAGAGGCTGTTCACCGCCGAGGCTCGGCAGCTGCGGGATGAGCGCGTCAAAGCCGGACGGCACGGTGATCACCGGCACCCGACGGTCCCAGCGGTAGCGCTGGAACGCGCTCAGGTTCGGCTCGGTGCCCCATCCGGGACGATTGAGCGGGATCCGCATCTCGCCGTTCACGAGCTCCGGAGCATGGGTAAACAGCTCGTCCTTCCAGGGGACGTCCTCGCCGTCGACTTCGAGCACCCGGACGTTGGGCAGTACGCCGCACAGGCTCGCGGAGATGAACGTGCTCAGATGGCTGTAATAGTTATGGACACAGGTGTTGAGCCGGAACGTCTGGGCCAGCTGCCCGATGCGCAGGGAGGGCGAGAAGCCATTCCAGATGGTGTCAATCATCACCACGTCCAGCGCCCGTTCCTGAAAGTAGGGCAGATACCCCTCCGGGTAGAACAACGTCTCTCCAGAACAGACCGGCACGTCGATCCGCTGCTTCACCTCACGGAGCGCCCGGGGGTCGTCGAGGTCGAGCTCGAGCCACATCAGCCCATAGGGCCGGAGCCGGTCAGCGACCCTGACGGCGCTCTCGGGCTTGCAGTTGTGGTTGATGTCCAAGATGATCCCAAAAGAATCGCCTACTGCGCCGCGGATCGTTTTGATCACCGCTTCCAGGTGATCGAGCCTCGGGCCCGTCAGATACTGGTCGGTCGTCCCCATCTCACCGCCGAAGCCGGTATGGTCCATCTTCAGCGGCAACGACGTCAGTGCTGGCAGGTTGGTCTTCAGGGCCTGGAAGCCGGCCGCCTTGGCCTCGTGCGCCGCCTCCTCGATATCGGCGAACGTCTCGATCGGCTTCTTACCCAGAAACTTGCTCGCGGAGGGGCGGTAGCCGAGGAAGTGAGAGAAGTACACGGGGACGGTCTGACGCGTGGGTCCGCCGAACAGCTCGGTGACGGAGATCCCGAGCGCCTTGGCCTTGATGTCAATCAGAGCGCACTCCAGCGCGCCTACCGCCTTGCTCGCAGCCCCCCCGATGCTCCCGAGCCGCAGGCGCCGGAACATGTCCCAGAACCGCATCTCGTAGGCACGGGGATCCGTCCCGAGCAGGATGGGTTTCATGTCTTCGATGGCGCCGAGGACTGCATATTGCGTGAAGAGGCACGTGCACTCGCCATAGCCGACGATGCCCGCGTCGGTCTCGACTCGCACGATGCCCCAGGGCCGCCATCCGGCGTCGACAAGGAAAGTCTCGATATGGGTGATCTTCATGGGTTCGCTGGCAGGAGTGGAGTGGAAGGCTACATGGATGGCGCGCGCTCGGTCCAGGTGGCGTCACGCTCGCAACGTGCGTCGCGCAAGGCGGAGCAGGATGGCTGGGTGAAGCAGGGCTGACGGGTGAGACTCGGCCTGGGTCACTCTCAAGGCCGCGCGCAAGAGCGCGGGGTCGCGCGGAGCGACCGCGCGCAGATGCCTGTAGAACACCCGCTCCCAACGCTCCCGCCGGCTGAGGCCGGAGCCGTCTACCACGCCGGGCAGATCGAGCTCGATCGCCGCATTCCACACCCAGTAGGGCCTGTACTTCTCGGCAATGCGACGCTGGAACTGGAGCGAGAAGCCGACTCGTTCGGACAGCGGTCGCTCGGACTCGGCCAGCATCGTCCCCAGCGTCTCGGCAGCCAGGAGGCAGAAGGTCATCCCCTGGGCGTGCTCGGGATTGGCGTGGAACGCCGCGTCACCCACCACCACCAGGCCGTCCGGGAAGCGGGCCAGCTTGTCGTACCGAATCCACCGGCTGAACGACGTACCGTAGTAATGGACGGGGGACGCCGGCTCGGCATCGCGGATGAGGTGATAGATTTCCTGGCTCGCCAGCTCGCGGGTGAACGCGAGGAAGCCGTCCTCGGTCTTGGACGGGTAGAGGCCGGCCAGGCCCGCCACGGACACGCGCCACAGCCCGCCTTCGATGCGAGTCAGGGCGCCGACGCGTCGGTTCTGCGGCGTGGCCCGCACGAACAGCGCGATCCAGTCCGGTGCCGACATGCCTGGGGGCGGGTGGAACAACCGCGTCGCGGTGGCGCTGAGCAGATCGACCTGCTCGACCTCCGGCTCGCCGAACCCAAGTGAGCTCACCAGGCGTGACGTGCGCGAGCCGAGCCCGGCCGCGTCGACCACGAGATCGGCGTGCAGCTGACGGCCGTCGTCCAGCTGGACGCCGATCACGCGAGAGCCGTCATCCCGGACCAGGAGCTGGTTGATTCTCTGCCGGTCACGAATGACGACGTTGGCGACCTCCGACAGCCGGCGTCGGATGGAGAACTCGAGCAGCATGCGGGTGCACATGCGGCTCACCAGGCCAGAAGAAAACCGGGGAAGCCAATCGCCGACGTAGTTGCGGCAGTCCTTGAAGAAGTCGAACCGCAGCGCTCCAGCCTCCGCCAGATCCTCGTCGAGCCCGGGAAAGAGCTGCGTGATTCTTCGATAGCCGATCGAGCCGAGGACGTGCGAGTGGGGCGCCTGCGGCGTCTTCCCGCGCACGTCCGGCTGGCCGGGCAAGGTATCGCGCTCGAGCAGCGTTACTCGCTCGAAGTGGTCTGCGAGGATTCGTGCGGCCAACAGCCCCGAGATGCCTCCACCCACCACGAGGGCCTCCCTGGACGTGCTCGCGCGAGTACCCGCTGTCACTCTGCCCGGCGCCGCGTCCATGTCTCTACCCACGTCCAGCGCCTGCGGGCGCTGGCTCCGTCTGCGGCGGAGGAGCCGCGAGCTCGGCGACATTCTCGAGCGCTCTCGAGGTCGAGAGCCGCTGCATGTTGTGAACGATCAGCTCGCCCAGTGCATCTACCTCACGCTCTTGCTCGAACGCGCAATGCGGCGTCACCCAGACTCCAGGCTCGCTCCAGAGGGAATGCTCGCGTGGGAGCGGCTCGCGCTCGTGTACATCGAGCAGGGCTGCACGACAGCGACCCGATCGCAGCGCCTCGACGAGCGCCGCGGTGTCCGTGATCCCGGGCCGGCTGACGTCGATGAGCGCCGCGCCTGGCTTGAGGCGCGCGAAGAAGGCTGCATCCAGAAGGCCGCGCGTGGAGGGCGACGCGGGGACGCAGACCGCTACGTAGTCCGCCTCATGCGCCACGGCGTGTCGCTCGTCCGAGGGGACACATCGATCCACCTCGACCCGGGCGGCACCGGAGCGCGTCACCGCCACGACGTGCATCCCGTTCGCTCTGGCCGCGCGCGCGACCTCCGCCCCGATCCGACCCAGCCCGAAGATGAGCAGTCTGCTGCCCGACACGAGGCGCGCGCCGGGACGCCTCCAGACCCGTTCGTCGTGCTGACGAATGAGCGTGGGCGCGTTGCGAGCGAGCGCGAAGATCCCCATCATCACGAACTCTGCGACAGCGCGGCAAGGTATCGACCCGGCGTGCGTGACGATCAGCCCGGGAGCGCGAGGCTCGTTCTGGAGGTGATCGAAACCCACACTCGTGAGCTGCAGCCACTGCAGCCGCCGCATGCGGCCGAGCAGGCCGGCCGGGAAGCGATAGGCAACCAGAACATCGATCGTGTCACGGTCAGGCGGGTCGACGTCGGTCTGTGTCACTGCGGTGACGCGCACGTGCGTGAGCCGGGCACGCAGGTACTGCGCGATCGGCTCGGCGAACACGGGGTGATAGACACACAGGTGAACCTCGGCAGTCATCGCAAGGTCACGATCGAGCGAACAGCTCGGAGCGACGGCGTTCGGCGAGGTGCTCGGCGACCCGATGCGTGGAGAGCTTCTCCGCGCGAGCCTGCTCGTAAACCACCCGGGTGTTGGCGCCCACGCGCGTTTCTGTCTGGTCGAACAACCACGCGGCCGCCTCCTGCGGTGTCGTTCCGGTCGGGATGGCGCCAAGCAGCGCCAGCCCACAGCCGATCGCCCCACCGGCGTTCGCCACGATATCGGGGACCACGAGGCGACGTTCGCCTGCCAGATGGGCGATCGCCTCCGGGGTGAGGGGCGAGTTCGCCCCTTCGACGACGATCTGCGCACGCACCCGCTGGACGTTCCCGGCGTGCACGGCATTGGCCACCGCGGCCGGAACCAGCACCTCGGCATCGATGTCCAGCCACGCCTCCGGCTGAGGCGACGCACGCACACCCGATGGGAGCCGCGTCCGGTCGATCTCCCCGCGTTCGTCGGTGATGGCGAGCAGCGCGTCGAGCGGCAGACCGCCCTCCGCGGACACGGTGCCATGAATGTCCGCGACCGCAACGACTCGCAGCCCGAGGCGCTCGGCGTGGCGGGCGGCGGCCTGGCCCACCTCACCGAAGCCCTGAATCACGACCCGACGCCGCCTCGCCCCGAGCTCGAGGAGATCGGCAGCGACCGCGCTCGCGTGCGCGACGCCGAGCCCCGTGACGTCGCTGCAGTGCTGCCAGAGGGTCGCCCAGTCGCACGGCAGCGAGACCTGTTGCTCCACTGCGTACTGCGCGTGCCGGTGGATGAACGAACGCTCGGCGTAGGTGCACCCAAGGTCCGTGCCCAGATAGACACCGCCCCGCAAGAGCGGCCCGGCGAGCTGCCCGAACGAAGCGAGCACCCTTTCACGGGCTTCTCCCTGAACCTTCGGATCGAGGACGATGGCCCCCTTGGATCCGCCGATCCGCACTCCGGCCAGCGCGAGCTTGAGGCTCATCCGCCGCGCGAGCCCCCGGACCTCCTCCAGGCTCACACCGGCCGATATCCGCGTTCCACCCATCGCCTTACCGCTGACGAGATTATCGGCGACGACGAACGCCCGGAGTCCTGTCTTGGAGTCGATCAACTGCGCTTGCAACTCGGGTTCGTGCTCGTGGGTTCCCATCGAGGGAGCGATTCTAATTGCTTGAAATCCTTGCTGTCCAGGTTGTGCCCGTTATTGACAATGGACCTGACTCCCAGGATCCTGACTCGAGATGAAGCTGGGTGACTTGGACGCTGCGTCAAATGAAACGAGCACGGAGCTCTTGCGCGACGGGCGAGACACCGTGGGGATCGACGCGGACCAGTTTCGAGCCATCGGTCACGAGCTTGTCGACCGCATCGGGGATTTCTTCGGCAGAATGCACGAAGGCCCGGTCTCCACGGCGGAGTCGAGCGAAGAGCTGAGGCGCTTATTGGGACAGCGTCCCTTGCCCTCGGACGGGACTGACGCTGGCGCCATCGTCGCACAGGCAGCCGAGCTGTGTCTTTCGCACTCGGTGCTGGTCGGACATGGCCGGTTCTGGGGATACGTCCACGGCGCCGCCAGCCCCCTGGGTGCACTTGCGGAGCTGCTGGCAGCGGCGCTGAACTCCCCCGTCACCAGCCCGCGAACCGGCCCGATCTCCTCCGCGATCGAGGAGCAGGCCGTTCGCTGGATGGCGGAGCTGGTGGGCTTTCCAACGGGCGGTGGAGGGCTGTTCCTGAGCGGCGGCTCCATGGCGAACCTCGTCGCATTGCGCGCGGCGTTCCATGCGCGGATCTCCTGGGACTTGCGCGAGCTCGGCATGAGCCACCCGCGTAGCGCAGCGATCCGCGTCTACGCGACGCGCGAGACCCACAGCTCGATCGCGAAGGCGTTGGTGCTGCTCGGGCTCGGCACACGGGCGCTGGTCGAGATTCCTATCGACGCGGACGGCCGGATGAATCCCAGCGAGCTCGCTCGGCGCGTGACGCTCGATCGCGACCAGGGGCTCGAGCCGCTCGTGGTCGTCGGCACGGCGGGAACGACCTCGACAGGAGCCGTGGATCCTCTGCCGGCGATCGCTGCCATCTGTCGCGAGCACCGGTTGTGGCTGCACGTCGACGGGGCGTATGGCGCTCCCGCGAGCCTCTCGGCGCTGGCACCGCCCGACATCCTGGGTCTGCGGGAGGCCGACTCGCTGGTGATCGACGCGCACAAGTGGCTCTACATGCCGCTCGAGGCCGGATGCGTCCTCGTGCGCGATCCCCGGCTGCTCTACGACGCGTTCTGCTTTCAGAGCCCCTACTACTCGCTCAGCGGAGTCCAGGGTGTTGGCGAACCGCTGCCGCTTCGGGATCAGGGCCCACAGACGTCGCGTGGCTTCCGCGCTCTCAAGGTGTGGCTCGCGCTCCAGCACCTCGGACGGACGGGGTACGCAGCCCGCATCACCGAGGACATCGAGCTTGCGCGTCACCTCCATGCTCTGGCCGCGCGCCACCCCGAGCTGGAGGCATGCTCCCAGGGCCTGAGCGTCACCACGTTCCGTTACGTCCCTGCAGAGCTCGCCCCCAACGCGAACGAACATCGCCCGTACCTCGACGAGCTGAATCGCGAGATCCTCACCCGGCTCCAGGACTCGGGCGCCGCGTATCCATCCCACACCACCGTTCGTGGCGCTTACGTGCTCCGCGTGTGCATCGTGAACTTCAACACCACGCGCGCCGACATCGAGTTGCTGCCGACGCTCGTTGCAGACCTCGGAGCCCGTATCCACGCCGAGCGTCGGGCGCTGCGAGGCTGACGGCTCGCAACACCAGGCCCACGCCAAGCCGCCAGGACCCAGTCCCTTGAGGCCCCGGGCGCGACGGCACGTGGCATAGTGAGCGCATGAAAACCCTCCTGGGGCGCTGGCTGTGCCTGTGGCCGTGCCTGCTGGCCATGGCGTGCGTGACCACGGCGTCGAACACGCGGAGCCCCGGGCTCGAGGAGCGCTGCAACGAGGGGAGCGCGTCGGCCTGCGAGTCGTGGGGGCAGCAGCTCACGGGGGAGCAGCAAGCGGAGGCCGCGGACCAGGCGTTCGGCCTGGCGTGCGCACAGGAATCCATCTCCGCCTGTGTGCAGCAGGGGAAGCTCCGGATGGAGCGGGGGAACCTGGAGGGCGCGGAGCCGCCCCTGTTCAAGGCCTACGACGCGGGGCAGGAGGAGGGCGCGCTGGCGCTCGCGGACCTCTACGAGGCGCGGGGAGATGGAGCAGGTGCCTCGCGACTGCGCTGGGAGGCGCTCTCCATCGACAAATCGACGGTGGAGTTCGCGCTCGGCATGCGCATCCCGTGGGGGGGTGAGCTGGGCGGCGCGTTGGACGTGAACGTGCAGCCCATGGGACTGGGGGCGCGGCGGCTGACCTTGGGCGCCAACCTGTCATTCCCCAAGGATCTGACGCTGAACGCCACCGTGGGCTACCAGCACTTCGTGACGAGCTGGGCAGCCCCCTACGCCCGCGCGCTGGTGGGCTCCCAGCTGGGTGGGCGGCGGGCCCGCCTCAATCTGGGGGCCGAGGTGGGCGCAAAGCTCTTCGCGGATTCGATAGGCCACATGGGCGTCGCGGTGGGGGGTTCGCTCGATGGCTCCATGTACACGGTGGTCGAGCTGGGCCTGGACTGGGTGCTGGCGCTGGTCGTGCTCGCGCACTTGTGAGACGGGCCCTCAACGGCACTCGCTCGCCAGTATCCAGGCAGGCGGCGCCGGACGCGCCGCGCCATCCGCCTGCCCCCTGCGACCGCTCGGCTCAGGCTTTCGACGGCTCGCCCCAACCGGCCCGCCGCCCTCGCGCCGGGGTGGCACCTTTAACCTGGGTTGAAGGTCTCACTCATGCACGGAGGCAAGGCAATGGCAGGGAACGCGGAAGACGGTGGCGGACGGAGCGGGAGCCGTTGGAGGATAGCGGCCTGGGGCACCGCAGCGCTCATGCTGCTGCTGCCCCTTTTCGCGATGCAGGTCACCGATGAAGTGGACTGGGATGTGGCCGATTTCGCTCTCTTCGGCGCCATGCTGGTCGGCGCTGGCGGCACCTTCGAGCTCGCAGCGAGGATGACGGGCAATAACGCGTACCGAGCCGCCGTCGGCGTTGCGCTCGCGGCAGCATTCATCCTCGTCTGGATGAACCTTGCCGTTGGCATCATCGGGAATGAGGAGAACCCCGCCAACTTGATGTATGGCTGCGTGCTCGCCGTCGGGATCCTCGGTGCCGTCATCGCGCGCTTCCAGCCACATGGAATGGCACGCGCGTTGGTCGCGACGGCGCTCGCTCAAGCGTTGGTCGCCGTGATCGCCCTGGTCGCCGGATTGGGCTACACCTTCGTACTGACGGGGTTCTTCGTCGCGCTGTGGCTCATATCGGCCTGGCTGTTTCGGAAAGCTCTCCTGGAGCCAGCTGAGCAGGCCGCGTAGGCAGCGCCAGGTGCTCCAAAGTGGCGCGTACCCCGTCGGGGGCCGTCAGGTACTCCAGCACCCGGCGCCGGCCTCCACACCGGGCGCAGCAGCCCGGCCGCCCTCTGACGCTGCGGCGGCGCTGTAGCAGGCGCGCGCCGCCCTCTGGCCCGGGTCGTGGAGTAACCCGGCGCTCCCGCGGCGCTTCTCGGCGAGCCGCCGGGGCGGGGCCTGGGCACCGCGAACATGGCGCCCGACGCGTTCGAGGCGCTGCGTGCCCGCGCCACGAACCCGGCCACATAGGCCCGTGCGTCAGTCGCGAACCGCCCACGTCTTCGAGCGCTTCTCCATGTCGGCGAAGGACAGCCGCACGAAGTCGCGACCGGCGCCGAGCTCGATGCCTACCCAGAGCAACTCCGGGTCCGCGAGGTAGACGTCCACGCCCGCCCACGTCGCGCGCCGGGTGAGCAGCGGCTCCAGGTCGTAGGCGCGCGGGGGCTTCGAGAGGTCCGCGGAGAACAGCAGCAAGTCGTCGCCCCAGTGGATCCACAACCGGCCGTCCTGGCGCGTCCCGATGTCGTGCACCTGCGGGTCGTACGTATACGGGCTCACCGGTCTCATCGTCGGGACCGTGATGACCTGCTCGGAGCCGTCCCCCGCGAACCGATGCACCGTGAGGACGTTGTTCGCGACCGCCTCCACCCGGACGACGTCACCCTTCGGCATCAGGTAGAGCTCCGGTTCCCAGGAGCCGCCCTTCGGCAGGGGGTGGAGGTCCGCCTTCTCCTGGCCCGGCTGCCAGCGCAGCAGCGCGCGCTGGTTGCGAGCGAGCCTGAGCTGCAGCACCAGCGGCGCGTCCTTGCTCCCCCAGACCTTCGTCGCCAGGCCACACTCCTGCGCGCGCCCGTCGAACAGCGACTTGCGCGTCACGCCCGAGGCGGCGTGCTCGAAGACGACGATCTCGTCCACCGGGCAGGTGTTGGTGTCGCAGCTCTGCTGCGGCTTGCGAAACATGAGGAACACCGCGCGCTCGACCGAGACATCGAGCTTGCGGGCCGCGTCGACGCGATAGAGCAGCTCCGGCGGCGAGCTCCCGTCGAGGGCGAGCCGGTAGACGACGTACACCGGGACCTGCCCCGGCCCTTTGCGATCTCCAGCCATCATGACCAGCGCGTTCCGGCCGTCGGGGAGGAAGGCGAGGTGATCCACCTGGTACCGGTTGAGGTCCTCGGACGGCGGCGGCGGCTTGGCCAGCTTGAGGTGCCGCTTCGGCGCGGCGGTGAAGAGGTGAATGGACGGATCCTTCTCCCACGCGGCGAGGACGCCTCCGGCGTCGTTGGCCGCAACGCGGTACAGGTTGTCCCCGGGCTGCCGGTGCAGCGACACGAACGCCTTCGCCCCACGCGGCAGCACACGCAGGCTCGAGCCGCCCACGGTCATGAGGCCACCCTGGCCCATCGGCAACAGGGTGGTGACCCCGTGGAGGCGCGTCGTGGTGTCCTTGAAGTTCTGCCGGGAATCGACGTCCTCGGCGCGCGCGAGCAACGCCACCAACGTCAGGATCAGCACGATGGGACCGTTTCGCACAGCGATCTCCGTGTGAGCGGGCCCGGCGCCCGACCGAGGGTAGGCTCGGCGACGCGAGCCACGATACACTTCGGACGTGCGCGGCGTGGCCACTATTCAAGCCGGAAGCCTAACGCCGGTCGGTGGCCCGGCTCCCTCAAGGGGGGGCGGAGCCGGCGCAGGAGGAGGAGAGCCGGTGGGTGGCCGCGACGGTGGATGAGTCGCAAAGAGTAGTGGGCGGGAAGCAACTCAGTGGAGGAAGGCTGCGCCGCGGGAGTCCTGGGGAACTTCACCTTCCAGGCGCTGCACACGGCGCAGCTCCGCCTCGGCGCCCATGGCGGTGAAGAGCTCCCGGGCGCGCGCCAGCAGCTGCTCGCGCCGGTGAGGGAGGGCCATGGCCGCGTCAAAGCACGCCACCCCCAGCTCCCACCGGTTGGGCCCCTTCTCCAGGAGGGAGATGGCCTGCAGGAATAAAGGCTCGGCGGCGGCCATGCCCTTGCGCAGCTTCCGTGCCCGGGCCGTCACCCGCAGCGCCGGCCCCTTCAGGTACGTGTAGAGACGCGACAGGGCCCGCGCCTTGAAGGTTCCCAGCCGGACGATGCGCAGCAGCTTTGAGCGCGGCACCGAGGTGGCGCCCTCCTCCAGCGCGAAGAGGGCCGCCTCTGCCGCGTCCACCAGGCCGATCTGCAGGAAGGGCACCAGCACCTGGTACTTCCACACCGTGTCAAAGGCGCGCACGGCCATCCGCGCCGCCTCCTCCACCCGGTGCTCGCGCACGTAGACGTTGGCCAGGTGGTTGAGCGCCGCGCACTGGTTGGCCAGATCACCCACCTGGATGGAGATGGCGAGGCCCTCCTCCAGCTCCTCGCACAGCTGCGCCACGTCGCCCTCACCCTGGAGGTAGCGGCACATGGGCACCCACGCGTGCGCCCACCCTTGGTGCATCAACGCGTTGTGCTCCCGCCCCAGCTCGCCCATCTCTCGGAAGGACTTCTCGGCCGCCTCGAAGCGCGCTGCCAGGAAGTGGCTGGTGGCCAGGATCATCGTGGAGGTCTGCATCTCCCACTGCTCGCCCACCTGCCGGAGCACGCCGATGGCCTCCTCCTCCAGCCTCACGGCGCGTGCCAGGTCGTTGGAGAACAGGGCGTGGGTGCCCAGGCGGCTGAGGGCAATGCCCTCGGCCACCACATCCTTCGAGCGCCGGCCGAGCTCCAGCGCCCGGGACAGGTAGCGCAGCGAGCGCTTGAGCAGCCCGGCGCCCACGAGCACCGTTCCGTAGTACCCGCTGGCGTGGCTCAGGCTGTACTCCGTGCGCGCACGCTCCGCCATGTTGAGGGCCACCAGCGTGGCCCAGGTGAGCTTGGACAGATCCACGAAGTAGTAGATCCGCATCAGCGACATGAGCGTGTTGAGCTGCTTGATGAAGCGCGCCCGCTTGGGGGCCGGCACGGGCCGCAGAATCCATGGGCACACCTGGCTGAGCAGATGGAGGCCGAGGTGGACTGCCGTGCGCACCACCACCGCGGCCCGGGTGCGTGGCGCGGCGTGCCCCATGAGCTCGAGCGCGCGCTCCAGCTCCTGGATGGCCCGGCCGGACTCGCCCTTCTCCTGGAAGGCGCGGCCCAGCCCCACGTGGATCTCCGCGCGCACGTCATCCGCGTGCTCGTCCTCGAGCCGCTGCTCGAACATCTGGATGGCGGCCGTGTAGTGGCCCGACTGCAAGAGCGTCTGCGCCAGCTCCAGCGTCACCTGGCGCGTGTCCTCCAAGACCGCGGTGCTCGGCAGGCGCTCCGAGGCGGAGAGCACCTCCAAGGCACGGTGGTAGTGGTGGATGGCCTCGTCGTTGGCATACTGGCGCTTGGCGGTGCGCGCAGCGATCAGCGTGTACTCCAGCCCCTTGGCTTCATCGTTCCCCGCCAGGTAGTGGTAGGCGAGGATGCCCGCAGGCTTGACGGTGCGCTCCTCCAGCGCCTGGGCGATGCGCTGGTGGTACTGCCGCCGCGAGCTGCGGGGCAGGGACTGCAAGGCCGCCTCCTGGATGAGGGCGTGGCGGAACTGGTAGCCGGGCGCGGCCTCCTCGTCCCACGGCTGGAGCAGCCCCGCGGCCACCAGCCCCGCCAGATCCCTGCGCAGCGCGGTGCCGACCAGGCCCGTGAGGATGACGAGCAGCGCCTGGGAGAAGCTGCGCCCCACCACCGCGCACAGCTGCGCGAGCTGCTTCTGCCGGCGCGGCAGCGCATCCAGCCGGGCCAGGAGCAGCTCATGCAGCGTCAGAGGGATGGCCGCCGCCACCCCGCCCTCCATGATCACCCGCGTCATCTCCTCCACGAAGAGGGGGATGCCGTCCGTGCGGGCCACCAGCTGCGTCACCACCTTGTCCGGCAGCCGCTGGCCTCGCGCCACCTCCTTCACCAGCCGCTCGGCGCACGCCGCCGACAGCCGCTCCAGGGCGATGAGCTGGAAGCGGGGGTGCTGCCCCCACGGCGGGCGGAACTCGGGGCGGGCGCTGAGGACCAGGAGCACGCGCAGCCTGTCCACGAACTCCAACAAGAAGCTCAGCAGCTGCAGCGTGGAAGGGTCCGCCCAGTGGAGATCCTCCACCACCACCAGCATCGGGCGCTCCCACTCCTGGTGCACGCGCAGGGCGACCAGCGCCGCCATCGTCTCCTCCTTCTGGCGCTGCGGCGTGAGGCGCAGGTGCGGAGAGTCCTCGGCCACCGGCAGTTCCACCAGGGAGGCCAGCAGGCCCACCTGCACCGGCGTCAGGCCCCGCTCCTCGAGCCACGGCTCCAGCGCGCGGAGGTTCTCCTGGGGCGAGCGCTCCGGGCGCAACCACAGCCGCTGCAGCATCTCGATGACGGGGTGCAGGGCGCTGGTGCTGAACTGGCTCCAGCACTGGAGCCTCAGCAGCAGGGGCTTCTCCGGCAGCACTCGCTCGCGCAGCTCCTGCAGGAGGCGGGACTTGCCGATGCCCGCCTCGCCGCTGACGAGCACGTAGTTCCCCTGCCCCTCGCGGGCTCGCCGCCAGGCGTCGAGCAGCTGCCCCAGCTCGCGCTCGCGGCCTACCAACGGGCTCAGCTTCCCGTCTCCCGCGAGCATTCGCTCGAAGCGGATGACCGACACGCGCGAGCGCAGCACGCGGTGCACCTCCAGGGTGCGCCGCTCGTCGAACGCGCGGGCCCCGAGCGGCACCGTATCGAAGGCGCGCTTCACCAGGCTGTAGGTGCTGGGGCCGAGCACCACCTGGTCCGGCCCGGCCTGCCGCCCCAGCCAGGCGGCGATGCGCGGGGCCTCACCCTGGATGGTGGGAGTGCGCCCCCGCAGCTCCGGGAGGTTGTCGTCCAGCACCACCAGGTCCGTGTCGATGCCCACCTGTACCGCCAGCTGTGGAGGCGGCCCTGGTGGTGGCCTCGCCCGGAGGGCCTGGTGCACGGCCTGGGGCAGGACCAGGCCCGCACGCACCGCGCACTCGGAGTCGCCCTCCTTGACCACCGGATAGCCGAAGCAGGCCAGCACCTCGTCGCCGATGCACAGGGTGATGGAGCCGCCGTGCCGCTGGATGATCTCCGAGGCCACGCGGTGAAAGGTGGCCTCCAGCTCGCCGAACTCCTCGGGGTCCAGATGCCCGGCCAGCGCGGAGAGCCCCGCCACCCGGCAGGACACCAGCGTCACCTGTCGGCGCTGAGGCGCCACCGAGCGCTGCACCCCGCGCCCGGGCTGCAGGTGCTCCTCCAGCTCACGCAGCTCCTCTCGCAGCTCCTGGGCCGACAGGAGGCGCTTGTCGGGCTCCTTGGCCAGCGCCACGGAGAGCAGCGACTCCAGCTCCCAGGGGAGCTCCGAGTGACGCTCGCGCAGCGAGGGCACAGGCTCCCGGGAGAGCACCTTCGCGCGGAGCTCATCCACTCGCAGTTCCGGATAGGGAAGCTCACCGGTGAGCAGCTCATACAGCATGATGCCCGCAGCCCAGATGTCGGCGCGCTCGTCCACCTGCTCGCCCCGCCATTGCTCTGGCGCCATGTGGGAGGGCGTCCCAGCGCTGGGCAGGTCCTGCGGCACGGAGGCGCCCACGGGCACCAACCAGGCCAGGCCGAAGTCCAGCAGCTTCACCGGGCCCTGGTGGGTGATGAAGACATTGCTGGGCTTGAGGTCGCGGTGGACGATGTGGTGCTCGTGCGCGTGCGCCAGCCCCGCCGCCACCCCTCTCATGAGCCTCAGCGTGCGCCGCAGCTCCAGCTTGCGCTCGCGCTGCAGCAGCTCCCCCAGCGACTCGCCCTGCAGACATTCCATGACGAGGAAGGGGACGGGGGGCTCGCCCGGCCCGTCCCTCCACTCGGACACGTCGAAGATGCGGATGATGTTCTCGTGATCCAGCCTGGCGATGGCCCGGGCCTCCCGCAGCCCCATGCCGGCCAGCTCCTCGCGCGGGAGGAGGAACTTGAGGGCCACCACCCGCTGCAGCTCCCCATCGTAGGCGCGGAACACCTGGCCCATGGTGCCCTCGCCCAGCCGCTGGATGATCTCGAAGCGGCGTCCGTCCGAGCCCCCCAACCGCTCGCCGGGGAGCAGGCTGCGCAGCTTCACCCGAGGGGCGGCCGTCGCCACCTCTCTCAGGA
>NZ_DASPHO010000020.1:0-9776 GCF_035629615.1 Hyalangium sp.
GAGCTGCTGCACGACCAGGCGCTGCTCACGGAGGGCAGCCCCCTGGAGGATCCCAACCGCTTCGCGAAGCGGCTGACGGCGCTGCTCACGCAGGTGGCGGCCCAGGCGGTGGAGCCCCCCGCCAATGGAACGGCCCCAGGCACACAGGCGGCGGACGCGGCGAGCGTACCGGGTGGCTCCTCGGTCCAGGTCTGACGGCTCGTGTCCCGCTCAGGGAGGGCTCTCAGCCACCCGCGTGTAGACCCTCACGTCCACCCTGTACATGCCTGGCCACCCGGGAGCCTTCCGCGGGGGGGACACCTGCTCCACCTGGAGGATGTCCTCCTTGTGGGGCCAGATCTCTCCCAGCTTCCGCGCCTCGGGGCCGGGCGCTCTCTGGCTCCCGGAGGGGCAGGCCACTTCGGACCGTGGGCCGACCTTCACGAACACCGGCCCGTCCTCATTCTCTGACGCGTCGACCATGGCCTCGACCACGTAACAGCCGGGTTCCAGCTCTTCGTCTTCGGGCTCATCCGGTGGAAATTCCTCCGGGACTGCGTCCATGCCCGGCGGCGGAGTGCCCACGGGCATGAGGTCGCTCGGCTGCGAAGGCCCACCCGTAGGCGGCATGAAGTTGGATTGGAAGTGCTCGTCCTCTTCCGCTTCGTCCTCGAGGCTCCCGGCCAACATGGCGAGCCCGGTCATGCCCAGGCAGCCAACGAAGACCACGGCCGCGGCGATGAGACAGCCCTTCACCCAGCCAGGGGTCTGCTGGGGCTGGCCCCGCGCTGGAGCGGGTTCCCGCCTCGGCACCGGGGCGGGAGCTGGCACGGGACCCGGGGCCGGGACAGGCAGTACGGGGACAGGCTGCTGCTCGGCCACGAGCGGTGCCGGAGCAGGCTGCCGATCGGTCACGGGCCGCGCCGGTGCAGGCCGTCCGTCGCTCGCAAACTGTGCCGGAGCCGCCTGCCGATCCGTGACAGGCCTTGCCGGGGAGGGAGGGCCCGGTGGGGGCGCGCTCTCGCCGGCTCCGGAAGCGGGCTTCATCATCGTGGCCGAGAGGCCTCCGAGCTCCGCGGCCCCCGCGGGCGCGTCCCCGGAGCCAGGGCGCCTCATCGTGGCCGAGAAGGACTCAGGCGTCGCGACCGGAGCTTGTGCACCCGCGCCTCCCCGTGGCCCGGCAACCGCGACGCCGTTCGCGGGCAACGAGCGCACCGCCTCCTCGCAGGCGATGAGCGCCCGGTCCGCCTCGGCCGCGTCCTGGAAGCGATCCTCGGGGCGCTTCTCGTAGAACTTCCGGAGCGTCTGGCTCAGCACCTCCGGCAGCGGAAGGGAGACGGGCGGAGGTGGCTCGCTCAGCTGCGCGTGGAGGATGCGCGCAATGGTGTCGCCCTTGAAGGCCCGCGCGCCACTGAGCAGCTCATAGAAGATGAGGCCCGCAGCGTAGAGGTCCGTCCGTCCGTCGATGGGCTTCCCGGAGATCTGCTCCGGAGCCATGTACGCCGGCGTGCCCACCATCATCCCTTCGCTGGTGAGCTGCCCGGCGATGTCTCCGAGGACCTTGGCGATGCCGAAATCGAGCACCTTCACGAAGAGCTGCCCGTCATCCGGTCCCGCCTGGACGACCTTGATGTTGGCGGGCTTGAGGTCGCGGTGGACGATGCCCAGCGAGTGTGCGGCGTGCAGCAGCGAGACGATCTGGCGCATCACCGCCACGGCCTGCCGCAGCGGCATGGGCCCCTGGCGCTCGATGACCTCCGCCAGCTCCACGCCATCCACATACTCCATGACGATGTAGGGCGTGCCCTGCTCCACCCCGAAGTCGATGACGTGGGTCATCGCCGGGTGGTTCACCTTGCCCGCCACCCGGGCCTCCCGCCCGAAGCGCGCGAGGCTCTCGGGCGAGGAGATGGCTCGAGGCGAGAGCACCTTCACCGCCATGCGCTTCTCGAGCCCGAGGTGGGTGGCCAGGTAGACCGTCCCCATGCCGCCGCTGCCCAGCTCCGCGTCGATCCGGTAGGTGTCCTTGAGCACGGCCCCAGGCCCGATCTGAAGCGCGGACGACGGTTTGCTCGACGGCGGCCCCCTGGAAGGCGGATACGTCTTGTCGTCTTCGTTCATTCGGACACCCGCGTGTGGACCTTCACCACGACCCGCTGGGTATCCGGAGCCCCCTTCTTCTTCGGCTCGAAGGAGAGGGTCTGGGACTGGAGGACCTTCTCTCCCGGGGACCCAGGCCACTTCGTGAACAGCTCCTGGTGCTTGCGATTCAGCTTCTTCGCTGTCACGGAGCTACAGTCGATGGTCTCCCGTGAGTTGACCGACTTCGGCAACCACGGCCCGTACTTGCCATCCGATCGCTTGTTCGACTCGAGCGTCACGACGGAGACATAGCAGGTCTCCTCTGGCTCCTCTGAAGGCGGTGGAGTCGCGTCCTCCTCGGCCGGCTGGGGCTCACCGCTCCCCTCCTGCTCGGGCTCTGCCTCTGCAGGCGCCTCGTCCCCCGGTGTCTCCTCCGTAGGCGTGTCGGGGGTGTCCGCCCCTGCGACAGGCTCTGAGGGAGCGGACCCCTGCTCTTCACCCGGCTCTGGGGCAACCCCCACTCCCTCGAACGCGGAGGACCCGGTCTGCGGGGTGGAGGACTCGTTCTCAGGGGGCTCCGCGGGCTGGGATGGAGTGGCAACCCGAGCGCTCTTCCACGCCCACACGCCTCCGGCGATCCCCGCGGCCACGAGCACGAAGGCCACGCCCAGCAGCGCCACGGCCTTGCTGGAGCCCGAGGAGCTCCGGGGCTCGAAGGTCTGATGCGGAGGAAGTGCCGAAGACGGGACGGACGGACGGACTGGCGCGGGAGCAGCAGCCGGCGCGGGGGCAGGAGTCGGCACGGGAGCAGGAACGAGCGCAGGCTCCTCCTGAGCCACCTTCCCCTCCGTCACCAACGAGGGCGAGACGGCCACGGCCGAGGAAGGCTTGCTCTCGGCAGCAACAGGCGCAGGCTCCCCCGAGGTGCCGGCCGTGGGCTCGGCCTTCTTCGGGCGGTAGGTCAGCGTCCGAGCGCCGTTCTCCAGCTCCTCGCTGGCGGGCAGCGCCGCGCCCACCGCGACGTTCACCGAGGGCGGCCGCAGCACGTCCTCGCAGGCCATGAGCGCCCGGTCTGCCTCACCCGCGTCCTGGAAGCGATCTTCGGGGCGCTTCTCGCAGAACTTCTCGAGCGTCTGGCGGACGATGTCCGGCACCGGCACGGTCAACGGCGGCGGCGGATCGTTCATCTGCGCGTGGAGGATGCGCGCGATCGTCTCACCCTTGAAGGCTCGCTTGCCGCTGAGCATCTCGTGGAACAGGAGGCCCGCGGAATAGAGGTCCGTTCGCCCGTCAATGGGCTGGCCGGTGATCTGCTCCGGCGCCATGTACGCCGGCGTGCCCACGAGCATGCCCTCGCTGGTGAGCTGCCCGGAGATGTCACCGACGACCTTCGCGACGCCGAAGTCGAGCACCTTCACGAAGAGCTGACTGTCCTCAGGCGTCTCCTGGAGGACCTTGACGTTGGCGGGCTTGAGATCGCGGTGGACGATGCCCAGCGCATGCGCCGCGCGCAGCAGCGAGACGATCTGGCGCATCACCGCCACGGCGCGTCGTGGCGGCATGGGCCCGTCTCGCTCGATGAGCTCCGCCAGCTCCACCCCGCTCACGTACTCCATGACGATGTAGGGCGTGCCCTGCTCCACGCCAAAATCGATGACCGCCGTCATCGCCGGGTGGCTCACCTTGCCGGCGACCTTCGCCTCACGCTCGAAGCGCGCCAGACTGTCCGGGGTGGAGACGGCCCGGCGCGAGAGCACCTTCACCGCCATGAGCTTGTCGAGCCCGAGGTGCGTGGCGCGGTAGACCGTCCCCATGCCGCCGCTGCCCAGCTCCGCGTCGATCCGGTAGGTGTCCTTGAGCACCGAGCCCGGGCCAATCTGCATCGGAGGAGCCAGCTTGCTTGCCACCTCCACCTTCCCGGACAGATGGGTCTTGTCGTCTTCGCGCTCGCTCATGAATGGGCTCGGATGCTACTTCAACCTCCGACCTTTCCTCCTATCTCAGCACGCCCACCCATCGAACACCGGGGCTTTCTTGATCTTCCGGCCTCTATACACCGAGAGGGTAACCGTTCAGCCTCGCTTGATTTATGTCTGGGTCACAAGAGACACTCTGGCTTACCCGTAAGCAAGCGATCGGGCAGTCATGTATCGCGAATGTTTCACGGGTGTTTTGTCATCACCCGCCGGTCCTCGCCGGTGGGCTTCCTTGGAGACAGGTGCCCCATGCTGATCGTGATGAAGCCGGATGCGACGCCCCAGGACATCGAGCGGGTCAACGAGGAGATCCGTCGCCGGGGCTGGCAACCGAACGCGATCCCTGGCGGTACTCGAACGGCGATCGGCATCACGGGCAACAAGGGGGCGGTGGAGGCCGAGCCCTTCCGCGTGCTGCCCGGTGTGGCGGACGCGGTCGCCATCTCCCAGCCCTTCAAGCTCGTCAGCCGCGAGGTGAAGCCTGACGACACCCTGATGCCGGTGGGCAACCTCATGCTGGGTGGAAAGACGATCCATGTCATCGCCGGCCCGTGCTCGGTGGAGACGCGCGAGCAGATCGTCAGCACGGCGCAGGCGGTGAAGAAGGCGGGCGCCACCATGCTGCGCGGGGGAGCGTTCAAGCCTCGCACGAGCCCATATGAGTTCCAGGGGCTAAAGACAGACGGGCTGACGCTGCTGGCCGAGGCGCGCAAGGAGACGGGGCTGCTCGTCGTCACCGAGGTGAAGGACACGGCGACGCTGGCCCAGGTCGCCGAGACGGCGGACATCCTCCAGGTGGGCGCGCGCAACATGCAGAACTTCTCGCTGCTGGAGGCGGTGGGCGAGGTGCGCAAGCCGGTGCTCCTCAAGCGTGGCATGAGCGCCACCATCAAGGAGATGCTGATGGCGGCCGAGTACATCGTCGCCAAGGGCAACAACCGCGTCATCCTCTGCGAGCGCGGCATCCGCACCTTCGAGACGATGACGCGCAACACGTTGGACCTGAACGCGGTGCCGATGCTCAAGTCGCTCAGCCACCTGCCGGTGTTCGTGGATCCGTCGCACGGCATTGGCGTGCGCAAGGCGGTGCCGGCGATGATGCGTGCGGCGATCGCCGTGGGCGCGGACGGCATCATCGTCGAGGTGCACCCGGATCCGCCGCGGGCGCTGTCGGACGGGCACCAGTCGATGGACTTCACCGAGTTCGAGAAGGCGATGGACGAGGTGCGCGCCATCGCCGGGGCGCTGGGCCGTGATGTGGCGAAGCTGGGGTAGCGGCCCATGACGATCAAGGAAGCGCTCGGCAAGGTGCTGAACCGGCGCGATCTCACCCGCGAGGAGATGGCCACCATCATGGGGCTGATGCTCGCGGGCGAGGCGACGGCGGCGCAGGTGGGCGCGCTCGCGGCCGCGCTGCGGATGAAGGGGGAGACGGAGGACGAGCTCCTCGGGGCGGCGGAGGCCATGCGAGCGCGGGCGGCGAAGCTGTCTCCGCGGGCCGAAGTCGTGCTGGACACGTGCGGCACCGGGGGAGATGGGGCGCACACCTTCAACATCTCCACGGCGGTGGCCTTCGTGGCCGCAGGGGCGGGGGCGACGGTGGCCAAGCATGGCAACCGCGCCGTCTCCAGCCGCTGCGGGAGCGCGGACGTGCTGGCGGCGCTGGGGCTGGCGATGGAGCGCTCTCACGAGGCCGTGTCCCGGGACATCGACGAGCACGGCGTGGGCTTCCTCTTCGCGCCGTCGCACCACAGCGCCCTGAGGCACGTGGCGCAGGCGCGGCGGGAGATGGGGTTCCACAGCTTCTTCAACCTGCTGGGGCCGCTGACGAACCCGGCTGGGGCGCGCTACCAGCTCCTGGGCACCTTCGCCGGAGAGCGGCTGGAGCAGACGGCGCGGGTGCTGGGGCGGCTGGGCAGCCGACGCGCGTGGGTGGTGCACGGACAGGATGGGCTGGACGAGGTGACTCCGTGCGGCCCAACAAATGTCGCGGAGCTGTGCGAGGACGGCACGGTGCGCACCTTCGTCGTCACCCCGGAGGACGCGGGGCTGGAGCGGGTGCCTCGGGAGGCCATCGCCGGGGGCGAGGCGGCCGAGAACGCCCGGCTGCTGAGGGTCCTGCTGGCGGGCGAGCGCTCGGGGATCCGCACGGCGGTGCTGCTCAACGCGGCGGCGGCGCTGATGGTGGTGGGACAGGCGGCGGACCTGCGCGAGGGCGTGAAGCGGGCGGAGGAGTCCATCGACTCGGGCGCGGCGGCGCGGAAGCTGGCGGCGCTGCTCGAGGGAACCTCACCGTGAACCGGGGCCCTGCGGAAAGTCCCGCTTCTTCCTCGGGAGGCGGCTAGGGTGAGGGTGGCGTCCCCCAGCCGTCGCTGTCACGAGGGGCTCCGCCGCGGAGCCAAGACATGGGAGACTTCTGAATGAACCTCCTCGCGGACATCTTCGCGCGCAAGCGCCAGGAGTTTGCCTCACGTCCCCCCCTGGAGCCGCGGGTGCGCCCGCCAGCCCGGGACTTCGCGGCGGCCCTGCTCCAGCGCCGGCCGGGCGTGGCGGTGAACGTCATCGCCGAGGTGAAGCGCAGGAGCCCCTCCGGGGGCCCCTTCCCTCATCAGGATCTGGTCCAGGTGGCGCGGGGCTACGAGGCGGGGGGCGCGAGCGCCATCAGCGTGCTCACGGACGATGTGGACTTCGGGGGCAGCCTGGCGGACCTGGAGCAGGTGCGTGCGGCGGTGTCGCTGCCCGTGCTGCGCAAGGACTTCCTCGTGGCTCCTCGCGAGATTGAAGAGAGCGCGGCGCTGGGGGCGGACGCGGTGCTGCTCATCGCGGATGCGCTGAGGGACGGGATGCTGCAGGAGATGGTGGCGACCGCGAAGGCCTGTGGTGTCGCGGCGCTGGTGGAGGCGCACACGGAGGAGCACGCGGAGCGGGCGCTGACGGCGGGGGCGGAGCTGGTGGGCATCAACAACCGGGATCTGGCCACGCTGCGCACGGACACGAGGACGGCGCTGCGGGTCATGCCTCATCTGCGCGCGCGTGCACGGGTGCTGGTGGCCGAGAGCGGACTGAAGACGGCGGCGGACTTCGCGGCAGCTCGGGCTGCGGGGGCGGACGCGGTGCTGGTGGGCGAGTCCCTGCTGCGAGAGGCAGATCCCGGCCAGGCGCTGGCGCGGCTGCTGGCAGCCAAGGACGGAGCTGCGTGAGCGTCCGGGTGAAGATCTGCGGCGTGACGCGGCTGGAGGACGCCCAGGCTGCGTGGGCGGCCGGTGCGGACGCGCTGGGACTGAACTTCTATCCGCGCTCCCCTCGATACGTCGAGCCGGCCACTGCGACGGCGCTGGCTCGTACCCGGCCGGCGCTGGGCGCGGTGGTGGGTGTCTTCGTCAACGAATCTCCAGACGTCATCCGCGCCCGGGTGCGCGAGTGCGGGCTCACGGCGGTGCAGCTGCATGGAGACGAGCCGCCCGAGGCTTGCTCCGGGTTCGGCGTCCCTGTCATCAAGGCGCTGCGCGTGCGGGGGCCGGAGGACGTGGCACGGGCGCGGACGTACGTGGGTGCAGGGGACGTGGCGACGTTGCTGCTGGACGGCGCGGCCCCTGGGTACGGCGGCGGAGGTGTCACCTTCGACTGGTCGCTGGTGGCGCGGCTGGTGGACGTGGGGGTGCCCGTGTTGGTGGCAGGCGGACTGACTCCAGGGAACGTGGCGGAGGCCGTGCGCGCCACCCGGCCGTACGGCGTGGACGTGGCGAGCGGGGTGGAGGCGAGCCCTGGCATCAAGGATCTCGAGGCGGTCCGGGCATTCATCCGCGCCGCCAAGGCGTTGAACCTCTGGGAGCAACAGACATGAGCATGGAGACCTCCACCGGGCGCTTCGGGCGCTACGGCGGCCGCTATGTGCCGGAGACGCTGGTCCCGGCGCTGCTGGAGTTGGAGGCGGCGTACGCGGCGGCGCGCGCGGACCCGTCGTTCGGTGAAGAAGTGGCCCGGGTGCTGAAAGAGTTCGTGGGGCGCGAGACGCCGCTGACGCCCGCGCACCGGCTGACGGAGTCTTGGGGCGGCGCGCACGTGTGGCTCAAGCGCGAGGATCTGGCGCACACGGGCGCGCACAAGATCAACAACACCATCGGCCAGGTGCTGCTGGCGCGGCGCATGGGGAAGAAGCGCATCATCGCGGAGACGGGGGCGGGGCAGCACGGCGTGGCCACGGCCACCGCGTGCGCGCTCTTCGGGTTCCCGTGCGAGGTGTACATGGGCTCGCTGGACGTGGAGCGCCAGTCGCTCAACGTGTTCCGCATGCGAGCGCTGGGCGCCACGGTGAGGCCGGTGGAGTCGGGCTCGAAGACGCTGAAGGACGCGATGAACGAGGCCATCCGCACGTGGGTGGCGCAGGTGGAGGACACCCACTACGTCATCGGCAGCGCGGCGGGGCCGCACCCCTACCCCACCATCGTCCGGGACTTCCAGGCCATCATCGGCCGCGAGGTGCGTGTGCAGACCCAGGCGGCCTTCGGGCGGCTCCCGGACGCCATCACGGCCTGCATCGGCGGCGGCTCCAACGCCATCGGCATCTTCCATCCCTTCATCGGGGACAAGGAGGTGCGGCTGGTGGGCGTGGAGGCGGGAGGCCACGGACTGAACAGCGGGCAGCACGGCGCCTCGCTGACCCTGGGCACGGAGGGAGTCCTCCACGGGACGCGCTCGCTGGTGCTGCAGGATGCGAACGGGCAGATCCAGGAGGCGCACTCCATCTCCGCCGGCCTGGACTACCCGGGCGTGGGCCCGGAGCTGGCGTTCCTGGCCAAGGAGGGCCGGCTGGAGGTGCGCACGGCCACCGACGACGAGGCGCTGCGGGCCTTCTACGAGGTGGCGCGCGCGGAGGGCATCCTCCCGGCACTGGAGACCTCTCACGCGTTCGCGCGGGCGGCGGACCTGGCGCGCGAGCTGGGCAAGGGCAAGCACCTGGTCATCAACTGCTCGGGCCGCGGCGACAAGGATGTGGCGACCATCGCAGCGAAGGGAATTCCGGCCACGGGCCACGAGAGGAAGGCATGAGCGGCGAGATTGCAGCGGCCTTCGAGCGGGCAAAGGCGCGAGGCGAGGGTGCGCTGGTGGCATACGCCATGGCGGGCGATCCGGACCTGCCGCGCTCGGTGGACGTGTTCGCCGCGCTGGTGGAGGGCGGCGCCGACATCCTGGAGCTCGGGGTGGCGTTCAGCGACCCCATCGCGGACGGCCCGGTCATCCAGGCGGCCTCGGAGCGAGCGCTCAAGGCGGGCTCCACGCTCCAGCGCGTGCTGGACGAGGTGGTTCCGGCAGTACGCAAGCGCTGCCCGGACACACCGCTCGTGGTGATGACGTATGTCAACATCGTGATGGCGCTGGGCGAGGAGCGCTACGCGAAGCTGGCGCGCGAGCGCGGCATCTCCGGCACCATCCTCCCGGACCTGCCGCCCGAGGAGAGCGAGGGCCTTCGGCGCACCTTCGACGCGGCGGGGCTGGCCCTCATCCCGCTGTGCGCGCCCACCACGCCGCCGGCGAGAGCGGCGGCGATTGCCCGGGATGCTCGAGGATTCGTGTACTGCGTCTCGGTGGCGGGCGTGACGGGGATGCGCGCGGAGCTGCCGAAAGACCTCTCCACCCGCCTGGAGCTGGTGCGGCGCAGCTCGCCGGTGCCGGTGGTGGCGGGCTTCGGCATCTCCACCGCGGAGCAGGCCCGGGTGATTGGCGCCCACGCGGACGGCG
>NZ_DASPHO010000021.1:0-22764 GCF_035629615.1 Hyalangium sp.
ATGGAGGCCTGAGCGGCCGGCGCCGTCAGCCGTGGAGCTTCTTCAGCTCGACGCCGTCGCGCAGGGCGTGGACGTTTGGGTAGGTCTGCGCGAGATCCAGCTCCACGTAGACCTTGTGCTCGTCGAAGAGGGCGAAGCTCGTGGAGACGCAGAGCTGCTCATCCCCCACCCGCTCATAGCCCTCGCGCACGACATCGTGGCCGAAGATGGCGATGCGGCCGCCCAGCGGCGCCAGGAAGGCGCGGGCCTGCTCGGGCTGGGCCATGCGGCTCCACAGCGTGGCCCCCAGCACGGGCACGTGGAAGAACTCGTCGATGCCCATGTGGGCATAGCCCTCCAGCTGCAGGTTCTCCAGCTCGTCGGGGCTGGACAGCTTCGCGGAGGGCGAGGCGTGCAACAGGACGATGCCATTGGGAGCCACCGCCACCAGCGGGAACTCGCGGAAGAGCGCCTGCAGGGCCTGCGTGGGCCCGGGGCCGAGACGCTCCTCGAGCACTCGGGCCTCATCGTCGTGGAACTTGGCGGTGCGAGGGCCGCCCACGTGCGCGTGCTCGTGGTTGCCGAGCAGGCAGTGCACGCGCCCCGGGTAGCGCCCGCGCGCCTCCATGAAGGCCCGGACGACCTCTGGGGACTCATCCCGGTAGGGAGTGCCGAGGTAGTCCGGCCAGTGGTGCTCGGTGTACTCGTCCGGCCCATGGACAAGGTCCCCGGTGAAGATCAGGACGCTGTCCTCCGGGGAGGCCTCGAAGAGGGCCATCATGCGCAGGAAGTCCTTGAGGTTGCCCTGGATGTCCGTGGCGACCAGGAGCCGACCCGAGGCTGGCAGGCGCAAGAGGCGTGAAGTCACGGCCCCAGAGTAGATGCAGCCGGGCCTTCCTCAAATCTCCTGGCCTCCCTTTTCCGTCTTCCGTCTTCCGGCTTACGTCCCGGTCCGGCGTCTCTTCGGCCGAGGGGGCTCGGCAGCGTCGCTGCGGGGGTGGTGCTGGTCGTAGACGGCGCGCAGCCGGGCGCTGTTGACGTGGGTGTAGATCTGCGTGGTGGCCAGGTCCGCATGGCCGAGCATCTGTTGGACGGCTTTCAGATCCGCCCCACGCTCCACCAGGTGGGTGGCGAAGGAGTGGCGCAGCTTGTGGGGGGACAGCGGCTTGCGGATGCCCGCCTTGAGGGCGTAGCGCTTGATGAGCTTCCAGAAGCCCTGGCGGGTGAAGGCGCCGCCGCGAGGCGTCACAAAGAGGGCTCGGGACGCGCGCTGCTTCAGGAGCTGCTGCCGCGTCCCAGCCAGGTACGCCTGGACCTTCTCCACCGCCACGCTCCCCACCGGGACGACGCGCTCCTTGGAGCCCTTGCCGCGAGCCACCAGCCAGCCCGCGCCCAGCTGCACGTCGTTGATGCCCAGGCCGCACAGCTCGCTCACGCGCAGCCCCGTGGCGTACAGCAGCTCCAGCATGGCCTTGTCCCGGATGCCCGCGGGGTGGCGCTCGTCCGGCGCGGCCAGCAGCTGCTCCACCTCCTCCAGCGTGAGGAAGGACGGGAGCTTGCGCTCGAACCGCGGGGTGTCCATGTCCTCGGTGGGATCCTTCTCCGCCCACTTCTCGGCGATCAGGAACCGGTGGAAGACGCGCACGGCCGCCAGGTGCCGTGCCTGACTGCGCCGGGACAGGCCGCGCTGGGCCAGGCGCCGAAGGTGTTCGACGACGTCCCCCTCGGTGACTCGCGCCACCTCGGCAATGCCGCGCGCGCGCAGATCCTCGAAGTACACCGTGAGATCCGCGGCGTAGGCATCCACCGTCTTGCCGGACAGCCCCCGCTCGGCGCGGATGAAGGCGATGAATGCGTCGAGCAGCCCTTCCATGCCCCTAGGGTAGCGGAGCGGCGCGCCCTGGCAACCTCACGGCTCGCCGCCCGCATCCCTCCGCTCCGCGTCCGCGGCCTCCTCGGCCTGGGCCAGCGCCGCCAGCACCCACGGCCACCCCAGCAGGGCGTTGCCGGGAGACTTGAGGCACGCGTTGGCCACCTCCAGCACCTCCTGGGGACGCGAGCGCGCCGCCAGCGCCATGTGCGCGCGCAGGAAGGGGTACGGCAGATAGCTCAGGTTGTGGCGGAGCACAGGAGACCACTGCAGCGTGGGCCACCCTGCCCACCGCTCCGCGGCGTAGGCCACCGCCTGGACGAGCGCCTCCAGCAGGAAGATCGGCAGCCGGAAGGCGGCCACCAGGTAGGCCACCAGCGCGCTGGCCGCCACGGCTCCGCCAAAGTGCCACTCCCCGCCGCTCCCCCACACCGCCATGGGCACCAGGCTCAGCACAATGGCCCCCACCTGGACGCGGTTGATGGACAGGCCCTGGCCCCGGGCCAGCGCGCCGATGCTGCCCGCGCACAGGCCTCCCACCAACCCCAGGCAGCCGCCCATGACGATCCCGGCCACCCCTCCCATCCTCGCCCCGAAGGCCTCCCCCACCACCGCGTGCAGGCCGACCACCATGGCCTGGCTCGCCAGCAGCCCCATGAGCGTGCCGGCCGCCAGCCCCGTGGTGAGCGCGATGAACAGCCCCATCACCGAGCACAGCACCGCGCTCATGGGCCACCCGGGCGCCAGGGTGAGCCCCACGCCATGCACGAGCGAGCCCAGGGCGAAGGTGGACAGCGGAGAGACGAGCAGCAGCACCACCAGCATCCGCCGCACGTAGAGGCCCGCCGCGCGGCTGCCCTCGGACTGCTCGCGCCAGAGCTGCCCCACGCGCCCACCCGGAGAGCGGATGCCGGCCCCGTGCAGGCGGTAGTGCAGATCCACCGGCCGCCACAGCAGCATCCACAGCAGCGAGAGCAGCCCAGGGACCCGCTGCGGAGCGTCTGTTGCTACCTCGTGCGAGCCGTGGAGATCCACTGCGCCACTCCCCTGCCCTAGGCGTCCAGCCGGCCCTTGCCCTGGCGGAGGACTTCCAGTGAGTCGCCAATCAGCGACACCACCGTGGACGGCTCGATGAGCGTCACGCCTCCATCCAGGATCAGATCCAGTCCGTGCCCGAGCTTCTCCTTGATGTCCTTGGCGTCGATGAGCAGCTCGCCCTCGTCGTCGCTGGCCGAGGTGGTGATGAGCGGCCGGCCCAGCCCCGCGGCCAGGGCCCGCGCCAGCGGAGCGGCCGGCACGCGGATACCCACCTGCTTCTGCTTGGACATCATCATCTCCGGCACCACCCGCGTCGCCTCGAGGATGAAGGTGAAGGCCCCGGGCGTCAGCCCCTTCATCGTCCGGTACGCGAAGTTGCTCACGTGCGCGTACTTCGCCACGTCCGAGAGATCCGGGCACAGGAACGACAGCGGCTTCTTCTTGTCCCGCCCCTTGAGCTGGTACAGCCGCTCGATCGCCTTCTTCGACATGAGATCGCACCCCAGACCGTAGTAGGTGTCCGTGGGATATGCGATGAGTCCTCCCCGCTCGAGCACTTCCACTGCGCGTGTGACGTGCCGAGGCTGAGGGTGTTGGATGTCCACTTCGAGGATGGGGGCTGCCAAGTCCAGTTCTCCTGAAGCGGCATAGCTTACGCGGTCTGCGGGCGCTCGTCCCCTCGGGCTTCCCCGCTGCGCTCCAGAGCCCGCCGGGTGAGCACGGGGCCTACCAGCTCATGGGTGGTGATCATCGCGACGATCAGCACCTCCACTTGAGGGCCAAAGTCCGGGAACGTCCGGGAGATGAGCGCCGCCAGCCCGAAAGTCACACCGGCCTGGGAGATGAGCCCCATCCACAGGTAGCGCTTGAGGCGGGGATCCTCTGCGGGCGCGAAGCGGCGGCAGGACTGGTGGATGGCCACGGCGCGCAGCACCACCAGCAGCAGCGCCGCCGGGCCCACCGTGACGAGCGTGGACAGCTTCAGCCCCGCCCCGGCCGCCGCGAAGAAGAGCGCGAACACGGGCAGGCCCGCCAGCTGGATGGCGTGGTGGATGCGCTGGCTGTTGCGCTCGTCCAGGTTGGCGATCAGCGCCCCCGCCGACAGCGCCACCAGCAGCGGGGACAGGTGCAGCCGCGAGCCGCCCTCGGCCGCCGCGAAGCACAGCCCCACCAGGAACAGCGGCAGCTCCCGGTTCACCCGGCGCATGTACACGAGCAGGATCAGCGCCAGCAGCGCTCCCACCCCCACCGAGCCGAACAGCTCCCACCCCACCCCGCTCAGCAGCCCCTGGACATCGAAGCCCCCGCCGAAGGAGGCGCGAGTCACACCGGCCGCCAGCGCGAAGGCCACCATGACGAACAGATCGCCGATGATGACCAGGGCCATGAGGAACTCGGTGAAGGAGCCGCGCGCGGAGGTCTCCTGGACGATGGCGATCGTCACCGTGGGGGAGAAGGACACCACCACGGTGGACACGAGCGCGCTGACGGCCAGCGCCTGCGGCACCGTCATGGGCGTGAGGAAGGGCAGCACCGGCTTGAGGGCGAAGACGGCCGCGAAGCACACCACGAACGTCACCCCGCACACCGCCACGCACAGCATGGCCACCTTCATGCCCACCCGGCGGATGAGCCCCAGGTTCAGCTCCGTCCCCGCCACCAGGGCAATGAGGCTCACTGCCAGCCCCTTCACCAGCTCCAGCCCCTTCACCCCCTCACCGGGGATGAAGCCCAGCGCGTAGGGCCCCACCACCACGCCCACCAGGATGTAGCCCGTGAGGCGCGGCAGCCCGAAGCCCTTGGCCACCTTGCCGGCGAACAGGCCACAGAGGAGCAGCGCCCCGGCCGCCAGCATCACCGAGTTGCCGGTGTCCACGCGCCACTCCTGCACGCCGGAGATGCCCGCCAGCACCGCCACCAGCAGCCCCAACCGGATGATGGCGCCGCTCATGCCGCTCCCTCCTTCACCACCGGCGGGGGGGGCTCCAGCACGTGCCGGAAGGCCCGGTTCGCCAGCACCTCGTTGACCACCGCCCCCAGGGCCACCACGTCGAAGACGTGCTGAGAGAGCGGCCCGGGCACCAGCATCAGGTACTGCACCACCAGGCACACCGCCAACCCGCCCTGGGCGATCAACGCGTAGCCCAGCCGCGGTGGCAGCTCGAGCGCAGTCGCGGCGAAGCGCCGGGCCAGCGAGCCACCCCACACCTTCCCCAGGAAGCGCAGCGCCACGTACCCCGGCAGCAGCACCCACGCATCCACGTCGCGTGCCTGCACGTAGCAGCCGGCGAGGAACACCAGCATCAAGTAGGTGGGCCGCTCGAAGCGCCCGAGCGCCCGCGCCACCTGCTCCACCGCCCGGCCTCCCACCAGCGCCAGCGTCGCCCCGCAGGCCACGCCCGCCAGCAGAGCCGAGACGCGCAGGTACGAAGCGGCGCCTCCCACCAGCGCCACGCCTCCCAGCATCACCGCTGTCAGCTCCGAGAGATCCTTCAGCGCATAGGTGAGGAAGGCGATCAGCGCGCCGCACAGCATGCCCAGCAGCAGCGCCAGGGCCACCAAGCCCCCGCCATCGGCCACGCTGGCCGCGGAGCCCAGCACCAGGGCCAGGGCCAGCACCAGCAGGCCCACCCAGTCGTCCAGCATGGTAAGCAGGGCTACCGCCAGCCCGCGGGCGCGCTCCATTCTTCCGCTGCGGTAGCCGAGCACCGCGAAGTGTCCGGAGGACAGGCTGGCCGCCGCCCCCAGCAGCGCCGCACCGCCCACCACCACCCCCAGCGGCAGCCGCGTCGTCAGCAGCAGCGCCCCCGCCATCGGCACCGCGACGAAGAGGAAGGCCACCCCCGCGTGCGCCAGGGCCGCGGAGAACACCGGTCGCGGCAGCAGCCGCAGCACCCGCGGCTCCAGGTTCAGCCCCAGGATGACGCCGGCCGTGCCCAGCCCCAGGGACACCACCGGCCGCAGCCCCTGCAGATCCTCCGCGGAGAGCACCCCGATCAGCCCAGGGCCCAGCAGGGCGCCGAAGATGAGGAAGATCAGCCCGCTGGCCGCAAGCTGGGCCACACCGGGGAACCGGCTGGGATCCAAGAGCGTCCGGCTCGAGGCGAGCAGCGAGAGCGCCGCGATGGCGAGGAAGACGAGCAGCGCCTGCACAGCCCGTGCTTACACCGCTCGGGGGGGCTGCGTCACTCCCGGCGGAACATGGGGGCCGCAATCACCGGCAGGGCGATCAGCCGTCCCATGGGCGGCTCATCCGCGTCCATCTCCAGTTGGACGCGCTGAACCAGCCGTTCGATCTCCTCGCTGCTGGGCTGAGGCAGCAGGCTCACCAGCAGGAGCCGATCCTCGTCCGCGCCCAGCGCCAGACTGCGCAGGCCCGCGAAGACAGGCACCTCGGCCGACAGCGCGGCCGCAGCGCTCCTGGCGCGCAGCACCAGCGGCTCCGGGATGCCAAAGTCCCGGAGCCGGCGGATGGCCCGCTCGAGCTGCTCCACCTGGTCCAGCAGGGTAATGAGGAGGAACACGGAACCCTCTTACCGGGTCCGTGCCCCCTCGTCACTTACTCCCGCTGGGGCTCCTGCCCCTCTTCCACGACCGGAGGGGTCGCCGCGGGCTGCTCCTCCGCCGGCTTGCCCGCCTGCTGCTCCATGGCGGCGCGGGCCGCGCGCTTGCCCTCTTCGATGAGCTTCTTCACCTTCTGCCCACCCTTGCGGCCGATCTCCTCGTAGAAGTTCGGCCCGCGGGTGGCCTTGACACGGTCGCCACCCTTCTTGCCGATCTCCTCGTAGAACTTCGCGCCGCGCTCGGCCTTCACGGTCTCGCCACCCTTGCGGCCAATCTCCTCGTAGAAGGAGCGGCCGCGCTCGGCTTTCACCGTGGCACCTCCCTTGCGGCCGATCGTCTCGTAGAACTCGCGGCCTCGCTCGTTGCGGACGGTCTCGCCACCCTTCCGCCCCGCCTCAGCCACCGTCATGCTGCCCTTGTTGTCCTTGTCCGACATATCGCTATCTCCTCTCGTTACAGCCCGACGCCTCGCACGGTGCCCCTTGCCTGAAACCTTGGGACGGAAGCGCCCAGATGCAAGCAAGCTCCGTACACCGCCAGCCGTTCCCACCCGACTCACCACATCAGAACCCCAATGATTATGAAGGGTTGTCAGGCTTGCTGGGCGTCCTTGCCGAGCTGATGCCTGCCCGGCAGGACGCTTCTGTGTTGAGAACACTCCACGGCACGTTGCCGATTCCCTGTCATGCATCCACCTTCTCCCGGGCACTGTCGGGCAATGTCGGCCGGCGAGCCTCAGGCCATGTCGGGGAGGTGGGCGTGAAAGGCGGGGTGAAAGGCTGGCTGCGCGTGCTGGCGCCGGTGGGAGCCTCCATCGGCGGACTGGTGCTGCTGCGGCTGCTGGGGCCGGACGTGATGGATCAGCGTCAGCTCCATGACTTCATCGAGCCCTTGGGGCAGGCGGCGCCCTTCGCCTTCCTGCTCGCGCTGGCGATCCGCCCGCTGACGCTCCTGCCAGGCACCCTGTTTGCCGCCGTGGGGGGCATGGTGTTCGGCACGCTCATGGGGACGATCTACGCGCTCATGGGGAGCTTCCTGGCGGCCTGCGTCGTGTTCGGACTGGCTCGGAAGCTGGGCGTGCGGCCCATGAAGCGCCTGGCCGGCGCGCGCTATCCGGCGCTGGCCCGGGCCGCGCGCAAGCATGACTTCCAGTTCGCGCTGCTCGCCTGCATCAACCCGCTGCTGCCCACGGACATGATGCTCGCGGCGGCGGCCGCCTCGGGGGCACGCTTCTGGCCCATGGTGGGGGGGCTCATGGTGGGGACCCTGCCGGGAACGTTCCTCCTGGTTCAGTTCGGCAGCGGGCTGGCCCAGGGGCACACGATGATGACGGTGGTGTCCGGCGTGGGACTGGGGGTGTCGCTCGTGCTGGGCGCCTTCCTCGGCCGCCGCGTGTACAAGGAGCTCAACGCCCCGCCGCAGTCCACGCAACCGGAGCCGCAGCCGGAAGCCCAGGCGGAGCCTCCGGCGTCCCCTGCTCCGCGCAACTTCCCCTTGCCTCGCAAGGATGGGCTGTCCTCCGCTTCGTGAGCTACTGGGGACGCGCCGCGCCCAGGCCCCAGCGCTGCTCGAGCTCGGCGACTTCTTCCGGTGAGCGCCGGGCGGGCTTCGCGCTCGCTCCGGGCTTGCGCAGGACGTAGAGATCCCAGATGCCGCGCAGCCCGAGCCGCTCCAGATCCGGCTGGAGGGCCGCTTCGATCTCCGGGCAGCGCTCCAGCCCGGCGCGGGCGAACTGCCGCGTCCACCACCGGAACGAGGCGATGGTGAGGTGCCCCTCGATGGGAGTACCGTCCGCGTCCTTGAGCAGATCGTAGAACGGCACCGGGCCATCGTACTCGGGGCCCAGCGAGTTGTAGTAGTCCACGCGAGCCCAGCGGACCTTGCCTGGGTACCACCCCCCGGGCCCATGGGGGTTGGGGCCGAAGGAGGGGATCGTCGCCAGCACGTGGCCACGGCTCACCCGGGCCAGCTCCGCCAGGGCATCCGGCACGCGCTCGGGCGGCAGGTGCTCGAGGATCTCGAAGGAGGAGATCAGCTCGAAGCGCCCATCCTCGAAGGGCAGGCCCTGCGAGAGATCCCCCTGCGTGAGGTAGGGACGAACGGCCGCCTGGGCCAGGGAGATGGCGTCCGCGCTGATGTCGCTGCCCCAGGCGTCCACCTTCAGCTCCCGCAGCGCCTCCACCAGGAAGCCCAGGGCACAGCCCACATCGAGCGAGGTGCCAAAGTGGAAGTTCTTCCAGAGGAGATAGGCCGCGATGTTCGCGCGGCTCGTCTTCCGATCGTACTGGACGTAGCCGCTGCGGCGCTCATTGCCGCGCTCCACGCCGAAGTAGCCGGCGCCGTAGATCTCCGGCCCCGCGGCCAGGGCGGCCCCCAGCCCGTCTGCCACGACGCTGGCGGCGTAGCGCAGGTAGCGCGACCGGGAGAGGGCCTGGGTAAGCGAGCGCTCCACCTGCCTCCCGGCGGGGTGGAGCACCTGCTCCTTGAGGCGCTGGCGGATGGGGCGCAGCAGGGACTTGGCGAACTCCTTCATGCGCCTGTCAATCTACCTTGGCCAGGCGGCTCCGGTCCCCGAGGAAATCCTCCACGCCCTGGGCAATCGCCTGGGCCACGGAGTCCTGGTACTCCTCGGAGGCCAGCCGCTTCTCCTCCTCGGCGTGGGACAGGAAGGCCGTCTCCACCAGGATTGCGGGCATCTTCACGCCCAGCAACACGTAGAAGAGGGCCTCCTTGGTGCCCAGATCCTTGATGCCCGTGTAGTCCTTGGAGAGCTGGCCCACGAGGCTCTTCTGGACCTGGGAGGCCAGCCGGGAGGACTCGCCGGTGTTCGCCTTGGTGGCCAGGTCCGCGAGGATGAACTGCAGATCGCTGATGCCCTTCTCGGTGGAGGCGTTCTCGCGCGCGGCGAGCCGGATGGAGTAGCGATCCGAGGAGATGTTGAGCGTGTACGTCTCGATGCCGCGCAGCTTCGCGCTGGCCGCCGCGTTGCAGTGGATGGAGATGAACAGATCCCCATGGGAGTCGTTGGCGAACTGCGCGCGGTCCTCCAGCCGGACGTAGTGATCGTCCTCGCGGGTGAGGATGACCTCCAGCCCGCGCTCCCGCAGCTCCTCGGCGAGCTTCAAGGACATGGCGAGCGTGACGTCCTTCTCGCGCGTGCCGCTCTTGCCGATGGCGCCGGTGTCATGGCCGCCGTGGCCCGGATCGATGATGACGCGGCGGACCTTGAGGCCGAGCTGCTCGATGAGCGTCAGCTCCGCGCGGCGCGAGAGCTTCGCGACGGACTTGAGGCGGGCCTCGGCCATGTGCTTGTCCAGGGCGGGCATGGGGGGCAGCGGCAGCGGCTCCGCGGACAACTTCGACGGCGCCGAGGCGGTGGGCGCATGCTTCATCGGAGCCAGGCTGACGGCGACCTGCTCCACCTTGGCAGGAGTGGACTTCGCGGGCGCGGAGGCGATCTCCGGAGCAGGCGTTGCAGCCACGGCGGCAGCCGGCTCGTCCTTCGGCTTCGCGGGCGGCGTCACGGCCACCACCGGAGCAGAGGCCACCGGGGAGGTGCCTTTCACATCCTTGGCGGCCTTCGCGACGGAGGCAGGCGCCTCCTCGGCCTTCACCGGCGTGATGACCACGACCCGAGCGGCCTCGCTGGCCTTCGGGGCCTGCGGCTCGGGAGTGGAAGTCTGGGCCGGAGCCGCATCCCGAGCGATCTTGGAGATCGCGTCCACGAGTGAGGCGCCCGGACGTGCCGGCTCCTGCTGCGGCGCCGGGGTTGCCTCGGCGACGGCGGGCGCGGGAGCCTTGCGCGCGGGAGGCGCCTTGGACGCGGGCAGCGAGGCGAGCAGCTCCTTCAGCTCCCGGGCCCGATCCCCCTTTGCGTTGACGGCAAGGCTCTCCGTGAGGACGCGGCGAGCGGTGTCCGGCTGCTCCTGGCGATCCAGGTGGATGCGCGCCAGCGAGAGCGCCGCGTCATCCGCGAGCCGGTGGCGCGGGTGCGCCTCCACCAGCCGGGAGTAGTCCACCACCGCGGCCTGGAGATCCTCCGGGAGGAAGGAGAGCCGGCTCAGCTCGTTCATCAGCTCGCCCGCGGTGAAGAGGGCGTCCGGAGCGCGACCGCTCTTGGGGAACTCGGTGGCCACGGCCTCGAAGCGGTGGGCGACGTTGAGCCAGTGGTGACGCAGCTGGCGCCGCACCGCGTCTCCCTTGAGGGCGTAGTAGGCCTTGCGCGCCTCCTGGTAGGCCTCCTCGGCCGCGTCTCGCTTCGCCGCGAGGGCGACACTCGACAGCAGCAACAGGAAGAAGGCGAGGCGAGTGCGCATGAAGCCTCCGGACACGGGGAGCAACCGCTACAGAGGTGTGTCATGGGCTCCTGGCACCCGCAAATTTTCGGCCCTCCCCTCCCCCTGCCGGATCAACGACTTCAGCGGACTTCGACACCTTCGCCGTGTTGGCTTAACACTGGGAGAGCGGGCTCACGGCCAGAGTTCGGTGGCCAGGACACTCCACATGCGCGGCAGGAGCGTCTGGCCCGGCTTGGAGTCCTCGATCTTCGCGATGAGTCCCGTCCTGTCGTTCGGCGTGAAGCAGACGGGCATGCGGCGACCATCGGGCAGCAGGGCCTCGGTGTAACGGCCGTACGCCGCCGCCCGTCCCCACTTCGTGAGCCCCTCCGTCCACAGCTGGCCGTAGAGGAGCGTGCCTTCGGGCAGCCGGCTCGGCATCCCTTCCGTCACTACCCGGCTGACGATGGGCCCCGCCTGATAGGTGCCCACCTGACCCTCGTCTCCCGGTTGGTTGATGTCGATGATGGCCAGGTAGGCGCCCGGGAAAAGGTTCATCTCCCGCATGCTTTGGACGGCCTCCGGGGGGCAGTCCTCCGGCAGTGGCCGGATGGGGGTTGCGGCACAGCCGACGCTGAAAGTGACGCACAACCAGGCGGCGACCGCCCTGACGGGCCGGGAGTTGCTGAGGGTGGACACGAGCAAGCTTCCTTTCTCGGATGCAGCGGGGAAAGTCAGGGAAGAGAGCACAATTCCCAGGAGAAGCACGCCCACCCCCACAGCCACTCCCCAGCGCCGTCTTCTGCGGCGGGCCTGCTCCTGCTCCAAGGTCACGAGCTCCGCTTCGAACTCCTTGGTCGCGGCGTAGATCTGTTCCAGGGCCTGCTTGTCGGAGCGCGCTTCTGCCTCCTGCTTCCGAGCCTCCTGGGCTCGAAGCTCGGACGCCTCCTGCCGGGCCTTGCGCTCCTCCTGCTCGTGCTGGGTGACTGGAGGCGGCCCGCTCTCCGGTAGCACCAGCGGCACCTTCCAGGTCCGACTCTTTCGTTCCTTGGCGGCCTCCCAGAGCGCCTGGTGAAGGGCCTCGGCACTTGGGTGCCGGTCCTCCGGCCGCTTCTCCAGCAGTCGCATGACGATGTGGCTCAGCGACTCGGGGACCTCTGGGTTGAGGTAGTGCAGAGGGCGTGGGACGAGCGTCTCGATGGCGGCGAACAGCTCCGCCGCTGGGAGCTTCCTGGGATCGAAGGGGTGGTGCTCCGTGAGCGCCTCGAACATGAACACGCCGAGCTGGTACAGGTCGCCCGCCACGCCTGCGTCGAAGTGCTCGCCCTGCTCGTTGGCACTCCGCCGCAGGAAGGCGACGCACTCGGGAGGCAGTGTATGGACCATGCTGGGCGGCAGCTTCTCCGTGAGGGTGGAGGCGCCCGGGAGCCAGACGCTGCCCATGTCAATGAAGAAGGGCTTGTTGTCCCCCTTGCGGATGACGATGTTGGAGCCCGTCAAGTCTCGGTGCAGGAGCTTGCGCCGGTGCAGCTCCATCACCGCGAGCACCGCCGCGAGAAAGATGTCCACGAGCTGGGCCGCAGTAGGGCGGGCGCGAGCGCGCCAGTCGTTGAAGGTCTCCCCCTCCACGTACTCGGTGACGAAGTAGAGATAGCCGGCGCTGGGGTGGGGCCAGCGGCCCACCGCGTACAGGCGTAGCAGGTTGGGGTGGCTGGCGTTCGCCATGAGGGCGGCAGCTTCGTGGGACACCCGCCCCTCCACCTCCTTGTCCTCCGAGGCGGGGCGCAGCGCCATCTTCAGCGCGAACAGCACCCCCTCGCACTCGACCTTGAAGGTGCGGCCGAAGCCACCGCTCCCCAGCGACTCCAGGATGCGCCAGGGGCCCACGGATTGCCCTGGCTGGAGCTGATCCGGATGAAAGGTCTCGGTTGTCATGGGCAGGGGCGTCCTACTGCGTCATCAGGTGGATGGAGAGGCGACGATGGCCGCTGGCACCTGCCAGCTCCATGCTGAAGGTCTTGCCACCAGCCCACGGCGGCGTCGCGGCCTCCACAACGACCAGCCCTGTCTCTCCTGGCGCCAGCTGCGCAGGCTTCAACTGCACCAGGAGCACCTTCACCGGCTCTCGTTGCGGCCCGATGAGGCGGACCTGCCCCAGTGCCCACGGCGTCTGGCCTGGGAGGTTGCGCAGGTGGAGGACCACCAAAGTCGAGAACGCGCTCTGGTAACCAGTGCCCCTAGTCACCTCGAGGCCCCTGTCACCTGCCACCGGTCCCTTGAGGAGGCGAACCACCGCCATGCTCTCGCTGAGCCACCCGGAGAGCGCGAGCCCCATAGGTCCGCTCCCCGCCGACCGGGCCTTGAGCTCTTCCAGCTCTGCTTCCTTCTGCGTGAGGGCCGCGAGCAGAGCCTCGGGAGTGTTCGCCCGCCGGTCCACCTCCACGTTCCCGTCCATCACCTTCGAGTCCGTGACGACGGCGAGGACGGCCTGCGCGGGGAGGGCGCGATCCTTGAAGCCGATCTTCACGAAGAGCCGCTCGCCCGGGCCCAGGTCCGCGAAGGGCTGCAGGGCGAGGATGCGATCGCCAACATCCACCCACTTGAAGCGCGTCCTGTCCACCACGAGGCTGTCGCGATCCAGGGAGCCGTTGAAGGCCACGGTGGTGAGATTGCCGGCGGCCACGTACAGCTCGGGGATGGGCTCGGCGGGCGCGGCGGCCAGTGAGGCGCGCCGATCCTGCCGCGAGCGGGCGGAGGGTTGGGGCTGGGCGGCGGTAGTCTTCGCTACCAGCAGGCAGGAGAAGAGGACCCACCAAGGCGTACGGACGTGCAAGGGATGCAGAACCTCCTAGGTAGGCACCCTAGCAGACCGGCGAAGCGAAATGATACCAAGAGATGGGGGCGGGAGACGTGCCTGGGATGCAGCGCACACACAACCCTGTGGGTAGCCTCCCAGGAGTGCTTCCCTGGCCCAGAGCCCAAGCGCATGGCTGCTCATGGCGGGGACGCACACCTGGAACTCGCGCTTGCTGGGAGCCACCTGCCGGGCGCAGCCTGCGCCAACCTGTCTGCTTGTCTGACAGGTTTGTGCCAAGCACCGCCACCAGAAGGCTCCCCGACCCACCTGTCTGCCTGTATGACAGGTTCATTCCGAGCCCGCCGCCACACCCTCTCAACGAATCCAGCCGAGGGTGCGAGCCAGATCCTCGTCGATGACGCGGACCCAGCTCGGCTCGCGGGGCACCACGGCGGCGAGCACCTTCTCCCCATTGCGCACGGGAGCACGGCCGGGGCGGGCCCGTGCGCGGACAGAGTGCTTCACATCATCTCGGTAGTAGAACGCGGGGAAGACGATCTCGCGGCGCGTCTCCGGCAGGGGCCCGTCCGGGGTGAGCCACACCAGCGCTCCGCGGCGCAGGGGCTCCAGTTCGGCGCGGAGGGTGCGGCGCAGCTCGCGCAGGAACAAGCCCACGGCACCCAGCGCTCCCAGTGCCAGCCCCCAGGGGAGCAGGTTGATGGCTCCGGACTGCTCACGAACGAAGCGGGCCTCGCGCGGCCGGTCCGGCTGGTCCGGATCCACCAGCAGCGTCACCCTCGCGCCGCGCCCGAGCCCCTCGGCATACTCGGCGGAGGTGCGTACACCGTTCACGGTGTATTGGCGCTCGTTCACGCTGTAGAGCACCTCCAGCGTGGCCTCACCATCCATCCGCTTCTCCGCGGGAGGCAGCGAGCGGCCCGACACCAGCCCCTCCACCTCCAGCGCGCGAGCGAGGAAGGTGCGCTCCTTGAGGAAGAAGCGCCCGGCCACCGCGGCTCCGGCACCCACGACGGCCATGAACAGGAGCCCCAGCATGGAGGTCCGCACCAGGCGCCCCACCGCACCGGGGACCTGGGTGAGGCGAACGCGCCGGGGCACATGGGGAATCGCGAACTGCACGGGGCAGCCTCCTTGGCTCGCCCCCTTCTTACTTCAACTCCTTCTGGAGCCGAGCCAGGAGGTTGAGGGCCTCCAGCGGCGTGGTGGTGTCTAGCGAGGTGTTGCGCAGCGCCTCCAGCACTTTCAGCTGGGCCGGCGGCACCGCGGCAGCGGCCTCAGGCGCCCCACCCGCCGCTCCGCCAAAGAGCCCCAGCTGCCCGGCCGCCACCCGAGAACCCCGGCGGACGGCGACGCGAGGACGCCCGGCCTCATCCAGCTCGCCGGACTCCAGGTTCTGGAGAATGTCCCGGGCCCGGGCCACCACCTCCTGAGGCAGCCCCGCCAGCCGGGCCACCTCGATGCCATAGGAGCGGTTGGCCCCGCCCGGAATCAGCTTGCGCAGGAAGAGCACCTTGCCCCCGTGCTCCTTCACGGCGACGCACAGGTTCTTCACCCGGGGCTTCTCGCGGGCCAGATCCACCAGCTCGTGGTAGTGCGTGGCGAACAGCGTCCGCGCGCCGAGCTTGTCGTGAATGTGCTCGGCCACCGCCCAGGCGATGGAGAGCCCATCAAAAGTCGAGGTGCCGCGGCCGATCTCATCCAGGATGACCAGGCTCTTGCGCGTGGCGTGGTGGAGGATGTGGCTCGTCTCCGTCATCTCCACCATGAAGGTAGACTGCCCGCGCGCCAGGTTGTCCGCGGCGCCCACGCGGGTGAAGATCCGATCACACAGGCCAATGTGCGCCGCCTTGGCCGGGACAAAGCAGCCCGCCTGGGCCATGAGCACCGTGAGGGCCACCTGCCGCATCACCGTGCTCTTGCCGGCCATGTTGGGGCCGGTGATGACGAGGATCTGCGCCTCCCCCGAGTCCATCAGCACGTCATTGGGGACGAAGGACTCGCCGGCGCTCAGCACACGCTCCACCACGGGGTGCCGCCCGGCGGTGATGGAGAGCAGCTCCGAGTCATCCACCACCGGGCGCGTGTACCCGTACTCGGCGGAGCTCCGCGCGAAGGACAGCAGCGCGTCACTGGTGGCCACGGCCTCGGCGGCCGAGCGGATGCGCGGCGCGGCGGCCACCACCTGGGCGCGCAGCTCCTCGAAGAGGCGGAGCTCCAGGGCGCACCGGCGCTCCTCGGCGGTGAGCACCTTCTCCTCGTACTCCTTGAGCTCGGGGGTGATGAAGCGCTCGGCGCCCACCGTGGTCTGCTTGCGGATGTAGTCCTGGGGCACCAGGTGCTTGTTGCTGTTCGTCACCTCGATGAAGTACCCGAAGACTTTGTTGTAGCGGACCTTCAGCGAGGAGATCTTCGTCCGCTCCCGCTCACGCACCTCGAGCTTCAGCAGGTAGTCCTTGCCGGAGGTGGACAGCGCCACCAGCTCGTCCAGCTCGGCGTGGAAGCCCTGGCGGAAGAGGCCGCCGTCCTTGATCGTCACGGGGGGCTCGTCCACCACGGCCCGCAGCAGCAGCTCGGCCAGCTCGGGCAGAGCGCCCAGCGGCCCGGCCAGCGCCTGGAGCAGCGGGGCCGAGCACCGAGTGAGCGCGGCCGCCAACTTCGGCAGCAGCGCGAGCGACAGGCCCAGGGCGCGCAAGTCCCGGGCATTGCCAGCCCCCAGCGAGAGCCGCCCACACAGCCGCTCCAGATCGGCCACCTCCTTGAGGAGCGTGGTGAGCTCCTCGCGCCACACGCTCTTCTGGGACAGCTCCTCCACGGCGTCGAGGCGGGCGTGGATCTCCGGCAGGGCGAACAGGGGCGCGGCGAGCCAGCGGGCCAGCTTGCGAGCGCCTATGCTGGTGGCGGTGCGATCCAGCACCCCCAGCAAGCTCCCCTTGCGAGCCCCATCCCGGAGCGTCTTGAGCACCTCCAGGTTGGCCCGTGAGGACTCGTCCATGAGCAGGTGCCCGGCGCGCTCCAGGCGACTGAGCCGATCCACATGGGCGGCGCTCGTCTTCTGGGTGTCCTTGAGGTAGCGCAGGGCCGCGCCCGCCGCGCCGGTGGCCAGGGGAGCGTCCGCCAGTCCGAAGGCCTCCAGCGAGGCCACCGCGAAGTGGCCCTTCAGGTAGACGGTGGCGCGAGGAGGCTCGAAGGCGGCCTTGTCCAGCTCCGTCACCGAGGGCGTACGAGACAGCCGCGAGGCGAGGAAGGCCACCTCGGGCGCGTCCTTCTGGCCCTCGGGCACGAGCAGCTCGCGGGGATCCACTCGGGACAGGGCCTCCACGAGCTCCTGGGCACCGGGCGCCTCCACGGTGAAGAACTCGCCGGTGGAGGCCTCGAGCAGCGCGGCCCCGAAGCCCTTCTCGCCCCAGTGCACGGCAGCCAGGAAGTTGCTGGCCCGTGGCTCGAGCACCTCCTCATCCAGCACCATGCCGGGGGTGATGATGCGCGTCACCTCGCGCTTGACGATGCCGGGCCCGCTGCCGGGCTCCTCTACCTGGTCGCAGATCGCGACTTTGAGGCCCTGCTCGATGAGCCGGGCGATGTAGCGGCGGGCCGAGTGGTAAGGCACCCCGCACATGGGCACCTTGTCACTGCCCTTGGCGCGCGCGGTGAGGGTGATCTGGAGCAGCTCCGAGGCGCGCACGGCGTCCTCGAAGAACATCTCGTAGAAGTCCCCCATCCGGAAGAAGAGGATGGCGTCCGGGTGGAGCGCCTTGCTCTCCAGGTACTGGCGCATCATCGGGGTGAGCGCGGCGATCTCGCGCGCCCCGGTGGGCTCGGCCCCGCCGTTCATACCCTCTGGGTTGGATTCCGGAGCGACCTCCGCGCCGGCGCCCTTGGCTGTCTTCACCTGCGTTACTCCCATGAATTTCCTTCTCTCACGCCCCACGCCGCGGATCAACGCGCGCTCGTCCTACCCCCTACGTCACCTGAATCTCACCTCTAACGCCCCCCGCCGACATCCTCACTTCGTTGCTGTAAAAAAGAGTTTCCGCCTGGCGGGCAGGTGTGCAACCTGGCGCGCCCCAGGGTCGCTGGCGGAGCTGGCCAGGCCGCGGAACACCCAGGCATGGACGGCGAGGCCCACCACGAGCCCTCCCAGCACGTCCACGACGAAGTGCTGCTTCACGGTGAGCGTGGAGAGGCAGATGAGCGTGGCCCACACTGCCCAGAGCACCCTGCCCCTGCGGCGCCACAGTCGCAGGAGGCCCAGCACGGTGATGGCCACGTGGACACTGGGGAAGGTGTTGCCGGGCAGATCCTTGCTCCAGAGCCACCGGAACTCCTCGCGCCAGAAGGGGGAGGCGATGGACTCGACGTCCGGGCGCGGGTAGTGGGCGGTGAAGAGGATGAAGCCCGTGAAGCACACAGCGAGGACCCAGAGCACGGCGCGCAGGCCGCGCGAGTACTCACTGGGGTGGAGCTGCCAGGCGACCACCAGGAGCAGCACGAAGAAGCTCCAGTAGGCAGGAAAGGTCCACGGCAGGAACGGGATGGCGGTGTCCAGCGGGGTGGTGAAGTCGAAGCGTGGGGGCAGGGAGCGGTTCAGCCAGGCGTAGCACCGGATGCCGGCGGCGATGACGACCCCCGCGGAGACCAGCCGTCCCACGGGGTGCTGCGTGAGCCAAGAGCGCCACCGCATCCGCACCAGCCGTCCTTCCGGGAGCCCAGGCCCACCATCGTAAGGACGGTGCCACACATCCACAACAGGGTGTTCCACCCTCTGCCCAGGAGCGCCTGGGGCCAACCTGTCAGACAAGTGGACAGGTTCTGCAAATCGCGTGGAGCGGCGGCCCGTGAGCATTCCAGCGCGCTCCCGTCCTTGCCGGAGCGCTGAGCGTTTGCGGGCGCTGCGGGCCCGTGGGAAGGTGCGCAGCGCGTGATCCTCCAGGACCTCAACCGAGTCCGTCAGATCGCCGTCATCGCGGCGCGGTACGGCTTCGCCGATGTGACCGAGCGCGCCGGGCTGTGGCGGATGCTGGGCCGCAAGGAGAAGGTGGAGGTATCTCCGGAGACGCAGCGCGCGTCGACGGCTCGGCGCTTCCGGATGATGCTCAACGATCTGGGGCCCACCTTCGTGAAGCTGGGGCAGATCCTGTCCACGCGCGGCGATCTGCTGCCCGGCGAGTTCGTGGAAGAGCTGTCCCTGCTGCAGGATCAGGTGGAGCCCATCCCGCTGGAGCAGGTGCACGAGCAGATCCGCGAGTCGCTGGGCAAGGAGGTGCAGGAGCTGTTCGCGACGATCGATCCCACGCCGTTGGCGGCGGCGTCGATCGCGCAGGTGCACCGGGCGGTGACGCTGCAGGGCGACGAGGTGGTGGTGAAGGTGCAGCGGCCGGGGATCTCGCAGCGGATCGACTCGGATCTGGGCGTGCTGCGCTCGCTGGCGCGGCTGCTGGAGGCGGTGATCGAGGAGACAGGCGTCTACACGCCGACGGGGATCGTGGACGAGTTCGACAAGGCCATCCACGAGGAGTTGGACTTCGTGAACGAGGCCTCGAACATCCGGGCGTTCCTGGCGAACCACGAGGATCGGCCGTACATGAAGATCCCGCGGGTGTACGACGAGCTGTCGAGCCGGAAGGTGCTGACGCTGGAGTTCATCCGCGGGGTGAAGATCAGCCAGGCGAAGTTGTCGGACGAAGAGCGGAAGGTGCTCGCGAAGAACATCATCGAGGCGAGCTTCCGGCAGCTCTTCGACGACGGGCTGTTCCACGGAGATCCGCACCCCGGGAACATCCTGTTGCTGGAGGACAAGCGGCTGGCGCTGCTGGACTTCGGGGTGGTGGGCCGGCTGACGAAGCCGATGCAGGAGACGCTGGTGATGCTGTGCCTGGCGGTGGCGCTCAAGGACAGCGACTCGGTGGCACGCATCCTCTACCGGATGGGAGTCCCGGACTCTCGAGCGAACCTGGTGGGGTTCCGCAACGACATCGAAGGGATTCTGGGACAGCATCTGCCGACGACACTGGGGCAGGTGGACGCGCGGACGCTGCTGAGGGATCTGCTGGACCTGGCAGTGAAGTACAAGATCCGGATTCCCAAGGAGTATGCGCTGCTGAGCCGGGCGTCCGTGTCGACGGAGGGGATGCTGCGGAGCCTGTACCCGGAGATGAACATCCTGGAGGTGGTGCTGCCCTACGCGAAGGAGCTGCTGGCGGGACGGTACGATCCGAGCCAGCTCCAGGGCGGGCTGATGCGGACGCTGCTGCGCTTCCAGTCGCTGGCGACGGACCTGCCGACGCAGCTCTCGCAGATCCTGCTGGATCTCGAGGCGGGGAAGTTCACGGTGACGCTGCGCGAGGATCAGTTCGACAAGCTGAACGAGAACCTGCGGACGGTGGCGATCATCGCGTTCCTGGGGCTGTGCGCGTGCGGGTTCATCGTGGGCACGTTCATCTCGTTCGCGCAGAAGCCCTGGATGTACGGCGAGGTGCCGGTGCTGGGAATCGTGGCGATTGCCCTGGCGGCTGCGCTCGCCGGAGGCGCGTTCACCTGGTACCTGTTCGGCAGCCGGTTCCGAAAGGTGAGCGTGACCCGCTGGCTCAAGAAGCGGCGGTAGAAGGCGGCCTACTCCACCCTCACTTCCGCATCCGCCGGCAAGCCCTTGCGGATGCGCGCCAGTGCTTCCTCTACCGGAGCTGGCTCGGCGGCCTCGATCGTCACCTTCACCCGGTAGTCCAACTCCAGATCGAACACTGGGTAGGAGCCGATGGCCACGTGCGGCATGTCCAGGGCCACCCGGTCCAGCACCGCCGCGATGTTGCTCTCGCCCAGCCGCACGTAGAGGCAGCGCAGGTGCACCGGCGTCCCCCTTAGCTGCTTCAGCACCGTCTCGAGCTGGAGCTTGAAGAGCTGCGGCACGCCGGGCAGCAGGAAGACGCTGTCCACCGTCAGCACGGGGAACCAGTGGCCCTCCTGCGGTAACAGCACGGCGCCCTCTGGCGCGTCTGCCAGCCGCATGGCCTCCTCCGTGAGGTGATCGGAGCGCTTGCGGATGAGCTCCACCATCTCCGGCAGGCGCACCACCTGGCGTCCCATGGCGAGCGACACCGCGCGCACGGTGACGTCGTCGTGGGTGGGGCCGATGCCTCCGCTGGTGAAGACATACTTTGCCCGCGAGCGAGCCCGAGCCACGGCTTCGACGATGGCGTCCACGTCGTCCGTGACGATCTCCACCGAGCGCAGGGGGATGCCTGTCTCGCGAAGGCGGCGGATGAGGTGGGGCCCGTTGGCGTCCACCACCTTCGCGGTGAGGACCTCATTGCCGATGATGACTGCCGCTGCACCGGTACGCTCCATGGAGCCCGACTCTCACCTCCTTCCGGCAAACGGTAAAGTCCCAGCGATGCTCCGGGATCTGTCGTCGGGTCCGCACGTCATCTATCCTCCTACGCGCTGTCCAGTTGCGTTTGGGGGGCCACCCACGTCTTGCTGCTTCATCGAGATTTCCGGGATGATGATGCGGCATAGAGAGGTCCTGATGTCGAAAGATCCGCTCGTCTCCACCGCCTGGCTGTACGAGCGTCTCTCTGCTCCCGACATTCAGATCGTCGACGCCAGCTGGTACATGCCGTCCGAGGCCCGCGACCCTCAGCGCGAATACGAACGGGCGCACATCCCGGGCGCGGTGTTCTTCGATATCGACGAGATCGCCGACACCGACAGCGGCCTGCCGCACATGCTGCCCTCGCCGGCCAAGTTCGCCTCGCGCGTGCAGGCCATGGGCCTGGGCGACGGCTCGACCATCGTCGTCTATGACGGGGGCGGTCTCCGCGCCGCCCGCACCTGGTGGGCCTTCCGCGCCATGGGGCACGAAAACGTCGTGGTGCTGGACGGCGGCCTTTCCAAATGGATCGCCGAAGGCCGTCCGGTCGAGGATCTGCCGCCCTCGCCTCAGGAGCGCCACTTCACTCCGCGCTATTCGGCCGACCTCGTCCGCGACAAGGCTCAGGTGCTGCGCGCCATCGAGAGCGGTCGCGAGCAGCTGGTCGACGCCCGCCCTGCCGCCCGCTTCACCGCCGAGGCGCCAGAGCCGCGCGAAGGCCTGCGCGGCGGCCATATGCCGGGTGCCCGCAACGTGCCCTCCTCCACGGTCATCGCGCCCGACGGCACTTTGCTGCCGGCCGACAAGCTGAAGGCGGTGTTCGAGGCCGCCGGGGTCGAGCTCGACAAGCCGATCGTCACCACCTGCGGCTCGGGCGTCACCGCCTCGATCCTGGCCCTGGCCCTGGCACGTCTCGGCCGGCCTCGCGTGGCGGTCTATGACGGCTCGTGGACCGAATGGGGCGGCCTGCCGGACACCCCGGTCGTCACTGGCCCGGCCTGATGGACAGCTACGTCATCCGACGGGCTGTCCCAGCAGACTTTCACATCGTGCAGCAGATCGAGCTCTCGGCGGGCGAGCCGTTCCGCGACACCGACCTGGCCTGGGTGGCCGACGATCCGCCGCCAAGCTTCGAGGCGCTGCAAGCCCATCTCGGCCACGATGCGCCGTGGGTGATCGCCCAGAATGACCAGCCCGTCGGTTACCTGGCCGGCGAGACGCACGGCGAGCTGGCGGTGATCCACCAAGTCTCGATCCACCATGGGTAGGGGATGACACGAACGACACGAGCGCAGTGGGCGAAGCGGATTGTGCCGTGGCAGCGCAGTGGATTGGATGAGGCACTGCCCGACGTGATGGCGCGCGTGAAGGAGCGCTTCCCCCGGCTCCGGGTGCTCGTCGTCAATGACTCCTCCTCCTTCGAGGAGACCCTCCGCCTCGACGAATGAGGGGACGGGCGGGGTGAGTCGGCGCGAGCGGTGGCTGGGGGACGGGCGCAAGCCCGCGCAGGGGCGCATCCTTGCCAAGGGTGATGAAGGGCGCCCAGAAATGGGGATGGGGCTGCTGCTCACGTAGGGTCAGCATGGCCTCCCGGAGCGCCATGGCGCGCCCCTTGCCCGCGAGCAGGTTGCGGTAATAGCCCTCCATGAGCATGCGAGTCGTCTCATCGTTGACCTTCCAGAGGCTCGTCACCAGCGTCTCCGCACCCGCGACGACGAGGGCGCGGCGCAGGCCATAGATGCCCTGTCCAAGCTTGACGTCGCCGCGGCCGGTGTCGCAGGCAGACAGCACGACGAGCTCGGTGCCCCACAAGTCGAGCCCCGCGAGCTCGAGCGCCGTCACCAGCGAGTCA
>NZ_DASPHO010000022.1:0-24587 GCF_035629615.1 Hyalangium sp.
AGCGGCAGGTTGCACACCGCGCGCACCGCCTGCTCGAACTGGCTGGTGAGGCAGGCCACCTCCGTGGCGTGGAAGCTGTTGTGCGGGCGCGGGGCCAGCTCGTTTACCAGCAGCCGCCCGTCCTTGAGCAGGAACAGCTCCACCACCAGCAGCCCCTCCACCTGGAGCGCGTTCGCCATGTCCCGCGCGATCTCCGTGGCCTTCACCGCCACCTGCGGCGACACTGGCCCCGGTAGCAGCGACCACGCGAGGATCCGCTGCTCGTGGTGGTTGTAGGCGGGCGGATACACCACCATCTCCCCCCTCGGGCTGCGCGCCACCAGCACGGACAGCTCGGACTCCAGCTCCAGCGCGGCCTCCACCACCACCGCCTGCTCGCCGAGATCGAGCCACGCCTGAGGCGCCTCCGTGGCGGCCTTCACCTGCACCTGGCCGCGCCCGTCATAGCCGCCCTCACAGGACTTCACGAAGCACGTTCCGCCCAGTGCTTCGATGGCCGTGCCCAGCTCCGTGGCACCTCTCAGCTCTTGCCAGGGGCTCATCGGGAAGCCGTGCTTCGCCAGCCACGCCTTCTGCCGCCCGCGGTGCTGCACCAATCCCAGCACGGCCGCAGAGGGACGCAGCGGAGCCTGCTCGGCCGCGGCCCGCAGCGAGGCGAGGGGGATCTTCTCGATCTCCAGCGTCACCACATCGCACGCGCGAGCAAGCTGGGCGGCGGCCTTCGTGTCACCAAAATCGGCCGTGTAGCACTGGTCCACCACCCAGCGCGCCGGGCACGCCGGATCCGGATCCAGCGCCTGCACCTGGAACCCCAGCGTGCGCGCCGACAAGGCCATCATCCGGCCAAGCTGCCCGCCGCCCAGGATGCCGATCGTCCCTCCAGGCAGGACCACCTTCATGAGAGCACCCGATCCCGCAGCACCTCATCGGTGCGGGCCTGCCTCCAGGCGGACAGCCGCGCACGCAGCTCCGGGTACTTGAGGGCCAGAATGGAGGCGGCGTGCAGCGCGGCGTTGGCCGCTCCCGGCTTGCCGATGGCCTGCGTCCCCACCGGCACCCCCTTGGGCATCTGCACAATGGACAAGAGCGCGTCGATGCCATTGAGCAGCGTGGTGGGCATGGGCACCCCGAGCACCGGCAACAGCGTCTTGCTCGCCACCATACCTGGCAGGTGGGCCGCGCCGCCTGCCGCCGCGATGATGACGGACAGCCCCCGCGCCTCCGCCGTGGACGCGTACTCCATCATCCAGTCCGGCGTGCGGTGGGCGGACACCACGCGCACCTCGTGGGGGATGCCCAGCTGGGTGAGGATGTCGATGCCCGGGCGAAGGTACTCGAGGTCGCTCTTGCCGCCCATGATGACCCCGACCCAGGGAGTTTCAGCGCTCGCCATACTGTGTCGCGCCTCCAGTGCGCTCTCCCGCCGGCAGGCTGGGGGAACGCGGAGATAGGGCCGGGGGATTCCTCGGTCAACCCAGAAGCGCGTGAAGTCGGCCCCAAAACACCGAGGGCCCCGCCGTCGCCAGCGGAGCCCTCGCATGGGTGCCTGCCTCGGACGCCCGGAGACCGGGCCCGTGGCTCAGTAGGTCGAGCCCATGCGCCCGGAGTCCTTGAGCGCCTTCGACTTCGAGCGCTTCACCGCCGTGTTCACCTCTTCCGCGCTCTGCGCCGACTCGTACTCGTCATAGACCGCCTTCTGCTCGGCCACGTCCGCGGCCACCGCCGGAGCGCCCGCCACCGAGGCCGCCTCGTTGAACATCTCCTGGTTCTGCTGGATGAGCTGCCGCGCCTCGTCCCGGCGGCCGACCTTGAAGGCCTCCGCCGCCTTCTGGAGGTTGGCCGCGCTGCGCGCCCGCACCGCATACACCGTGGCGTCCTTGTCCTGCTTCGCCGCCACCTCCTCGCTGCGGTCCGTCACCATCGCCGACAGGCTGGCCGTGGTCTCCACCGTCCCGTCCTTCATCAGATCCGTGTACGTCAGCTTCAGCCCCGTCACGTTCACTGCCTGGCCCACCGTCGCGCCCGTCACCCGCACCCGCGCCACCACGCGCTCCGTCTGGCCCGCGGCGAAGTCCGGCATCGCCACGCGCACCGTGCTCCCCGCCTGGTGCGCCCGGTAGCCCAGCACCTCGCCCAGGGTGGCACCCGCGGGCAGCTCGAAGGACAGTTCCACGTTGCGCGCCACCTGCGTGGCCGCCTGCTGCAGATCCTTCTGGAAGATGGCGGCCAGCTTGCCCGCGTCCTCCATGAAGCCGTATGCGCCCGCGCCGTACTCGGCGAACGCCTGCATCAGATCCTCGTTGAAGTCCGTGCCCACGCCAAGGGAGCTCACCGTCACGCCCTGTGCGCGGATGCTCTTCACCACGCGCTTGAGGCCCTCCTCGTCCGTGATGCCCTCGGTGGGCTGCCCGTCGCTGATGAGGATGATGCGGTTGACCTTGTACTCGCTGCGCGCGGTGTTCACCTGGTGCTGCCCCGTCGTCAGGCCCGCGCTGATGTTGGTGCCGCCCTCGTCCCAGATGCCCTCGATGTACTGGATCATCCGCGCCCGGTTGGAGGAGGTGGCCGCCATGCTCGGCAGGGCCTTCACATCCGAGCCGTAGTGGACGATCGCCAGCCGGTCCTCATCCTTCAGCATCGTCACCAGCTGCCGCGCCGCCTGCTTGGCCTGCGCCAGCTTGTAGCCGCTCATGGAGCCGGACCGATCAATCACCAGCGCCAGGTTCACCGGGCTGCGCTGCGCCCCCGGCACCTCCGCCCCCGTCACGTCCACCGTGACGAACTCATCCGAGCTCCCCAGGGTGATGTAGGGGTGCGACAGCCGGCTCGTCATCGTCAGTGAGCCGTTCGACGCCTGGGCTGGAGGAGTCGGGGGTGTAGGCGGAGGAGGGAGAGTCGGCGAAACCGGGGTGGCGATGTGCGGCACGGGCGGCGGGGAGAGGGTCGCCACACGCGGCATTCCTAGCACCAGGGCCACGAGCGCGAGCGCGCCGGCCAGGGCCAGGAAGGTAAAGGTCTTGTTCATGGCAGGGCTCCTTGGAAACAGCAGGCCCTGCTAGGACGAATGGCGCGAGAAAAAGGTCTAAAGGGCCGCGCGCGAGTGTGTCACTCGGGGGGCAGGGTGGACAGCTGACCGGCGCAGAAATAGGGGGAATTCGTCTCCCCGAAGGTGTTCCGGTAGGTGACCGGATCGTCCTTTTTGAGACGCTCCAGCGAGGCCTGGTCCAGCAGCAGCGAGCGGCAGGTCATCCGGGTGCGCAGGCTCTCTGGCACACTGGAGTCCGTCACCTCGCAGGTGGACGAGCCCTGCACGCACTCCTGGCTGCAGTAGCCCTGGGCCGCCGCGTTCGGGTCCGGATCCCGCGAGGCCTCCGCGTCCCGGACGCAGATGAGGTCCTCGCAGTCCGTGGATCCAAAGGAGATGAAGTCCTGCTTCGGGGCAATCTCACTCTCGAGCACGGGCTTGGAGCGGATGCCTTGCTCCTCCTCCGCCGCGCTCGGCTTCTTCACCAGCACGCACGGCTTGCCCAGCTGGGTGGTGACCTCGCACCCGCTGGCCAGCAGGGCGGCGCTCAGGAAGACGGCCAGACGCACGGACATGATCGACTCGAACCTCGTCAAGAGAGGAGAGGACAGCGGTGTGCTGGAACCGTAGCACAGCGGGTCGCGCTGCCAACGGACTCGTAGGGAGGGTGCTCGGGGCGGAATTGTTCAGGAGTGACGCAGGGATAGATGAAGAGTAGGCAGGTTCGGATTGGTTGAGGAGGGGGAGGCTGGCGGATAGGATGGCCAGGCCGTTGACACTCCGAATTCTCGCGGCGGCTGATCGCCCCTCCACCTACGGAGCTTCCGGAAGTGAATCGCCTCCAGGCAACTCTGCTCGCGCTGTGCCTCTGGCCCGCGCTGGCGCTCTCCCAGACCGATCCAGGCATGGGGTTGGATCTCACCAACGAAGACGCCAAGCCCGAGGAGCAGCAGCCCGAAACGACTCCCGAGACCCCCCCGCCCGCAGAGCCACCTCCGACACCCGCGGCCAGCACGGCCACGCCGGCGCCGGAGTCGGAGCTGCTGCCCACCGACATCACCAACGAGGACCGCGTCAAGAGCGTCCAGCGCAAGGTGTACCTCAAGAAGGGACGCTTCGAGCTCACGCCGCTGGTGAGCTTCTCCATCAATGATCCGTACTACTCGAAGCTGGGCGCCTCGGTGCGCGGGGCGTACTACTTCGCCGACACGCTGGCCATCTCCGCGCGTGGCTCGGTGATGCAGGTGCTGCCCTCGGAGGACGTGCGCACCGCCAAGCGCGCCTTCCAGAGCCGCATCTACCACTCGGTGCCACAGTGGTCCGGCATGGCGGACGTGGAGTGGGCGCCGCTCTACGGCAAGGTGGCCTTCCTCAACTCCATCCTCCACTTCGACGGCTACCTGCTGGGCGGGGCGGGCGTGGTGAAGACGGAGACCTCCTCGCTGGAGGGCCGTTCGATCAGCATCGGCGCGGACCTGGGCCTGGGAATGCGCTTCGTGGCCAAGGACTTCCTGGCCGTCAACGTGGCCCTCATCAACACCTCGTACGTGGATCAGCCGCTGGGCACCAGCAAGGGTGCCGTCCAGAACCTCATGACGATCAATGCCGGTATCTCGTTGTTCTTCCCGCTGCGCTCCACGGGACGGGAGAGCGAGTGATGAGAACCCTTCGCCTACTCCTGGCCACCTGCCTGCTCCCCCTGGCGGCGCTGGCCCAGGCCGACAAGCCCAAGGCGCCCGCTGCCGAGTCCAAGCCGGCACCCGCTCCTTCCGCCTCCTCTGAAGCCGAGGCAGGGGACGTCTCCGAGGTGGACAAGGACGCGCTGGGCCCCCTGCGCGAGCGCATCCGCCCCGTCTCCGGCCACCTCTTCCTCAAGAAGGGCCGGTTCGAGATCAGCCCCTCGGTCTCCATCTCCCTGCGGGACGCCTTCTTCCGCAAGTACATCTTCGGCGCCACGTTCACCTTCTTCCCCATGGAGACGCTGGGGATCGGCCTGCGCGCCGGCTACTCCATCCCCACCGTGTCCGGTGCGGCGCAGATCTGCAACTTCACCGAGGGCGGCGCCGGTGGCGTCACCCGCGGCTGCAGCGCGCCGACGTTTGATCAGCTCGACGGCGCGGCGCCCGGCCAGCTCACCCTCATGGGCGGGCTGGATGCGCAGTGGTCGCCCATCTACGGGAAGATCTCCCTGCTGGCCGAGAGCTTCGTCCACTTCGACATGTACGGCGTGGTTGGCGCCTCGGCGGTCCAGTACAAGGGCCCGCCGGACATCGCTGGCGCGCAGAGCACGTCCCGGATGACCGTGGGCGGCAACGTGGGCATCGGCTTCCGCTTCTTCCTCAACCGCTACATGACGCTGCGCACGGAGGTGAGGGATCTCATCTACGTGGAGAAGGCCATCCTCCCGGCCACCACCCTGCGCAACCAGCTGCTCTTCGAGCTGGGTTTCTCCTTCTTCCTCCCTACCGCCCTCCCCGAGTCATGATCCGCTCCCTCCGACTCCTCCGCCTCGCGCTCCTTGGGCTCGTGCTCGTCTGGGCCATGCCGGCCCCGGCTCAGAGCTTCGAGGGCCTGGATACGTCCAGCTCCAAGAAGAAGAAGCGCGGGAAGACCACGACCGCCAAGAAGAAGAAGCCGCGCGGCAAGAAGCCCGTCACCGAGGAGGCTCCCCCAGAGGCCTCGCCGCTGACGGCGCCCATCGAGGCTACTCCCGTGGTCCCCGCTGCCCCGGACACCTCCCCGGCGCCGGAGGCCCCCACGCCTACGCCCGCTGGCGCGCCCAACTCCGTTTCGGCACCCGCCATGGCGGCTCCCGCGGCGCAGGATCCACAGGGCGGTGGGATGGGGCTGGATCTCACGGGCGAGACACCCAAGGGCACCGCGCCCACGATGACGTTCGACGCGGTGGACGTGTCCGGCAAGACGGCGGATCGCCAGCGGCTGGACGTGGCCGTGTCGCTCTTCAAGAACGACCAGTACGAGCAGGCCTCCATGGCCGCCTACGAGATCCTCAAGGATCCGAAGATGGGCGGTCTCCACGTGGAGGCGCGCTACGTGGTGGCCAAGGCCTTGTACCGCATGGGGCTGTACCACTCCTCGCTGGGCGAGTTCTCGAAGATCCTCGCGGTGGGCCCGCAGACGAAGTTCTTCAAGACGAGCCTCGAGTGGCTCTTCTTCATCAGCCGCAAGACGAAGAATGAGGCGGTGATCCTGGACGAGATCGCCCGCTACGCGAACTTCGAGTTCCCCGAGAAGTTCCGCAGCGAGTTCCACTACCTGCTGGCGCGCTACCACTTCGTGCGCGGCCGCGCGCTGGATCAGGTGGGCCAGGCGGACCAGGCGGACAAGAGCTTCGAGGAGGTGAAGCGGCTGACGACGCTCATCCCCCGCTCGGATGCGTTCTACCCTCGGGCCAAGTTCCTGGAGGGCCTGGCGCACTTCCGCAACGGCGGCAAGGTGAAGACGGCGGAAGCGCGGCGCGGGGACACCCACATGGTCTCCGCCATCGAGGCGATGAAGGAAGTGGTCCGCCTGACGCGGCCCGGCGGTGGCAAGTCGGCCGAGCAGTACAAGCTGGATCAGTCCCTGCGTGAGCTGGCCTTCATGCAGCTGGCGCGCACGCACTACGGCATGCAGCAGAACCGCTTCGCGATCTTCTACTTCGGGAAGATCGAGCGCGGCACCAACCAGTGGCTGGAGGCGATGTTCGAGGCCAGCTGGGCCAACTACCGCGTGGGCCAGTACGAGCAGGCGCTGGGCAACCTCATCACCCTGTCCTCGCCCTTCTTCCGGGACGAGTACTTCCCGGAGGCGCTCATCCTCAAGGCGGTCATCTATTACGAGAACTGCCGCTACCGCGAGTCCAGCCTCATCCTCCAGGACTTCGAGCGCACCTACCTGCCGGTGCACAACCAGCTGGAGCAGCTGGTGAAGAAGAACATGGACGCCAGCGAGTACTACAGCGTGCTCGCCGACGTGCAGAAGAAGGACAAGGACGCGCTGACGTACACGGAGGTCATCCTCGAGCGCATCCTCCGGCTGGCCCTCACGGACCAGGATCTGAAGAAGACCAACGACTCCATCCTCGAGCTCGAGAGCGAGCTGGATGCCTTCGGGGAGAAGGGGGACACCTTCAAGTACTCGGAGCTCTCCAAGGATCTGCTGGAGGGGCTGAAGGGCCAGCGCACCCTCTTGATCGACAAGGCGGGCATCATGTCCAAGGGCAAGCTGGAGACGGAGCTGATCGCCCTCAAGCAGCTGCTGGCCAACGGCCTGCGCATCAAGTTCGAGACGACGACGAAGGAGAAGGAGTTCCTCGAGGAGCAGCTCAAGGCGGGCGGCAAGACGGCCATCGTCAAGAAGTACCGCTACACGGTGGCCGTGGCGGATGATCAGCTCTACTGGCCCTACGAGGGCGAGTACTGGCGAGACGAGCTGGGCACCTACCAGTACACGCTCACCAAGGGCTGCATCGAGCGGGACACGGCCAACCGCGACGTCCAGGCGAGCGGATCGTCGTCGCTCTAGGCGCGGGAGGCCTGGCGAAGGGAGCTGGCCGGCGCGCCTCGCTGCGCGTCGTCTTCGGCATCGTCACGCTTGATCTCATCGGGTTTGGGATCCTCATCCCGCAGCTCGGTGTGTACGGGGTGAAGTTCGGCGCCTCGCCGTTCACGGTGGGGCTGCTGCTCTCCGTGTACTCGCTGATGCAGCTGCTCTTCGCCCCGGTGCTGGGGCGGCTGTCGGACAGGTACGGCCGGCGGCCCGTGCTGCTGCTGAGCGTGGCGGGCTCCATGGCGGGCTACCTGCTGTTCGCCTTTGCCGACTCGCTGCCGCTGCTCTTCCTGGCGCGCATCATCGACGGGGTGAGCGGGGGCAACATCGCCACCGCGCAGGCCTATGTGGCGGACGTCACCGCTCCGGAGGAGCGCGCTCGGGGCATGGGCATGATCGGCGCGGCGTTCGGCCTGGGCTTCGTGCTGGGCCCCGCGCTGGGCGGCTTCCTGGGCGCCTGGGGGGGCAACCTGGCCATTGGCCTGTTCGCCGCGGGGCTGGCGGCGCTCAACCTGCTGTTCACCTTCCTCTTCCTGGCCGAGTCCCGCGAGCCGGGGAGCGCCTCGGCGGGCTCGGGGCGCCGCATCCAAGGGGTTGCCTCCTCGCTGCGGCTGCCGGTGGTGGGCCTGTGCATGGTGCTCATCCTCGTGTTCAACACGGCCTTCGCGCAGATGGAGGGCACCTTCTCGGTGTTTCTTCTCTCTCGCTTCCTCTCCTCGGGGCCGGTGCCCCTGGAGGGGGGGCTCTTCTTCCTCGCCGCCCACGCCACGCCCGAGATGCTGTCCCAGGCCAGCCTGCGCACCGGGGGGCTCTTTGCCGTGGTGGGGGTGGTGTCCGCCGTCCTCCAGGGAGGGGTGATCCCCCGGCTGCTGTCGCCCAAGCGCCGCTCCGAGCAGGGGTACCGGCCCATTCGAGAGGTGGGACTGCTGGTGGTGGGCTTCGCGGTGACGGGGGTGGCGCTGTCCCTGCTGCCGCTGGCGCCCAGCTACGGCTGGCTCTTCCCGGTCATGGGGCTGCTCGCGGTGGGCTCCGCCTGTACCACCCCGGCCCTGTCCACCGTGGTGTCCCTGCACGCCCCGCCCGAGCGGCTGGGCGCCGTGCTGGGGAGCTATCAGGCCTTTGGCTCCCTGGGGCGCATCCTCGGTCCGGCTCTGGGCGGGTGGCTCTTTACCAGCCTGGGGCCCGGCGGGCCCTATGGGACGGCGGCGGCGATGATGGGGGCCGGAGCCCTGCTGGCGCTCTCTCTGGTGTCCCGCGTGCGAATGCCGGGCGCGAGCGTCGGCCAAAGCTCGTAAGATAGGGGGTATGTCGGGGACCTCTCAGGAGCTCAAGGACGTCACGATTGCTTTCGATGTGATGGGCAGCGACCACGGCCCTGAAGAGGTGGTGCGGGGTGCCGCCCAGCTCTCCCTCGAGGCGCCCCACATCCACGCGCTGCTGGTGGGAGACCGCGAGCTCATCGACGCGGCGCTGGCGGACACCAAGCACCGCGCCGAGCGCATCTCCGTCCAGCACGCCCCCGAGTTCGTGGGCATGGACGAGAAGCCGGGCGAGGCGCTGGCGCGCAAGAAGAACGCCTCGGTGGCGATGGCCGCCCAACTGGTGGCCGAGGGCGAGGCCCACGCCCTGGTCTCCGCGGGCAACACGGGGGCAGGGGTGCTGGCGTGCGCGCGCCACTTCAAGCTCATCCCCGGGGTGCGCCGGGCCGCGCTGGCGGCGGTGTACCCCACGCGCGGCACGCGCGGCGCCAAGGAGGATCCGTTCTCGCTCATCCTCGATGTGGGCGCCACGGTGGAGGCCACCGCGGAGGATCTGGTCGCCTTCGCGGTCATGGGCTCGGCGTACGCGCGCATCATCTCCCGCAACGAGCGCCCCAAGGTGGCGCTGCTCTCCAACGGCGTGGAGCCGCAGAAGGGGCCGCCGCGCGTGGTGGAGGCGCACGCGAAGCTGTCCACCCTGGAGGGGATCCACTTCGTGGGCAACGTGGAGGGCGTGGACATCCCCAAGGGCACGGTGGACGTCATCGTCACGGACGGCTTCGTGGGCAACGTGTGCCTGAAGATGCTGGAGGGCGTCCACGAGACGGTGGTGGAGCTGGCCCGCTACGCCTACAAGGAGAAGCTGCGCTGGCGCGCGGGCCTGGCCATGCTCTCCAGCGGCATCCAGCGCATTAAGGACATCACCGACTGGGAGCAGTACGGGGGCGCGCCCATCCTCGGCTTCGATCGGATCTTCATCAAGGCGCACGGGCGCTCGAAGGCCCGCGCCATCACCAATGCGGGGAAGGTGGCCGCCAAGGCCGTGGCGCGCCAGCTGGGCACCACCATCCAGGAAGGCTTGTCACGGTGAGCCTGCCGGACCGGATCGATCCCCGGCCGCCGCGGCGCATCTACCGGTGGGATCTGGACAAGACGTACCTGCGCACGGACTTCGACTCGTTCCGGGATCTGGTGCGCACCGCCTTCCAGAAGGCCCACGAGAAGGTGGCCGTGCCGGGCGCCTCCGCGCTTATCAAGGAGCTGTCCGCCAACGGGGACTCGCGGCTGTGCATCGTCTCTGGCAGCCCCAAGCAGATGCGGGCGGTGCTGGAGGAGAAGCTCAAGCTGGACGGGGTGAAGTGGGACGAGTTCGTCCTCAAGGACAACATCGGCAACCTGCTGCGCGGGCGCTTCCGGGCCCTGCGGGGGCAGGTGGGCTACAAGCTGCCCGCCCTCCTGGAGAGCCGCGTGAGCGCGCCCGTCGAGGCCGAGGAGGTGCTCTTCGGGGACGACGCGGAGGCGGACGCGTTCATCTACTCGCTCTTCGCGGATCTGATCGCCGGGCGCGTGGACGAGCGCGTGCTCTCCCAGGTGCTCGAGGCCGGCGGCGTCTACCCGGATGACGCCGAGCGCGTGCGTAGCGCGTGGCGGCGCATCCCCATCTCGGATCCCGTCCGGCGCATCTTCATCCACCTGGATCGGCTGACGCCCCCCGCGCACTTCGCGGCCTACGGCCCACGGGTCGTCCCCATCTTCAACTACTTCCAGGCCGCGCTGGTGCTGCTGGCGGACGGCCACCTCACCGCGCCCCAGGTCATCAAGATCGCCGTGGAGATGGTGCAGACGGCGGGGCACAACATCATCACCCTCTCCAACTCCTTCCAGGATCTGCTCCGCCGGGGCCTGCCGCTGCAGCAGGCCGCGCTGGCGCTCTCGCAGGCGCTGGAGGGCCCCAACGGGCTGATCCAGGCGATCCGGCCGGTGCCGGACATCATCGCCGCCTTCACAAAGCGGCTGGCCGCGCTGGGCACTCCCCCCGCGCCGCCGCGCGCGCAGGCCGTGGACTACGTGGCCCTCATCTCCCACGCGCTGCCGCGGACCCACAAGGATCGGAAGAAGTAGCGCCCTCGCGGTGCGGGTGTGCGGCCATTGATACACCCAGCGTGCTGAACAATACACTCAGGTTGTACCTTTATTTCATTTATTGCCTGTTTGTCGCATTTAACAGGAATATGCGGGAGGTACGTTCTCGGAGCAGGCAGGGCTCGCGCTTCGCGAGCCTGGTGCCCGGATGAAGGAGCACCCGCAGTGATGACGATCCGGGCCAAGGTGCTGCTGTTGCTGGCGGTGGCGTTGGGACTCGTCGGGGGAATGGGCGCGGCGCTCTACCAGGGTACTTCGTGGTGGCGGCTGTTGAGCAGCTGGGTGCATGGCAGCCAGGAGCAGCGCTACCTCTACAGCCAGCTGCGCGGGGAGGCGCTGGTGTTCCTGGGTGACTTGCAGCGGGTGCATGGCTCGGGGGCCGTCTCGGAAGCGGTGTTGAACGGGTACCGGCGACAGATGGATGCCCAGCTCTCCCGGCTCCAGGAGCTCGCGAGGGCGGAGGAGGGCTGGACGGAAGGCGACCACGAGCAGGAGCTGAAGCACATCGAGCGGATGGCGCTGGCGCTGCGGCTCTGGGCCGTGCGCGCCGAGGATCGGGTCCGGAAGCTGCCCTCGGGGATCGGCTCCGACGGGGCCCATCCGCAGGTCAGCATCCATGAGTTCAACCGGGATGTGGAGCCCCTGCTGACGGCGGCGCTGGAGATGGAGACGGTGGATCTGAAGGCGCTGAAGGGCTTCTCGGAGCGGTGGCTGCGCACCGGGAAGCTGCTGGCGTTCGCCGCGTCCGTGGCTGCGCTGAGCGTGCTGCTCGCGCTGGCGCTGACGATCCTGGTGCCCATGAACCGCAGGCTCCAGGAGCTGGTCGAGGCTGCCCGGCGCATCGGCCATGGGGACTTCCAGCCCTCGCTGCCGGAGAAGGGTCGGGACGAGTTCTGCATCCTGGCGCGGGCGTTCAACCAGATGGCCCAGGAGCTGAGGACCTCGCAGTCGCGGCTCATGCACTCGGACCGGTTGGCCTCGCTCGGGCGGACGGTCGCCAGCGTGGGACACGAGATCAACAACCCGCTGGTCTACGTCATCAGCAACCTGGCGTACGCCCATGGGGAGCTGACCCACTCCCAAGGCGAGCTCTCCGCGAAGGAGCGGCGCGGGCTGCTGGAGGCGCTGGACGAGGCGCGCGAGGGGGCCGAGCGGGTGCGCTTCATTGCGCAGGATCTCAAGACGCTGGCGCGAGCGGATGATGCGAGCACCGCGCTGGTGAACGTGGCGGAGGTGGTGCGGGACGTGGCGAGGATGGCCTCACATGAGCTCCAAGGCCGGGCGCGGCTGGTGGAGGACTGTGCCGGAGTTCCCCCGGTGCGGGCCAACGCCACGCGGCTGGGGCAGGTGTTCCTCAACCTCATCGTCAACGGCGCTCAGGCCATCGCGCCGGGCAGCCCGGAGCAGAATGAGATCCGGCTCACCGCGCGGCTCACCGCGCCGGGTCACATCACGGTGGACGTGAAGGACACCGGGTGCGGAATCCCCCCGGAGAACCTGGAGCGCATCTTCGATCCGTTCTTCACCACCAAGCCGGTGGGGGAGGGGACCGGACTGGGCCTGGCGGTGTGTCTCAACATCGTCCGCTCGCTAGGGGGCAGCATCACCGTGGACAGCGCGCCCGGCCAGGGCACCACCTTCCACATCACCCTGCCGGTGGCCTCGGTGGACACGCCCCCGGCCCCGGCGGTGTGAGCAGACCGAGGAGAAAAAGAGAAGGCGCCGCACCTGTCGAGCGTGCGACGCCTCCTGGCTAGAAACCTTCAGGTGTGGAGCCGTTCAGCTCCTCCCGAGAGGAGACTCTCGAAGGGGCCTCCCCTCTGGAGGGCCTAGGCCTGGCTCCGGCGGCGCCGGAACATGCCGAGCGCCATCGCCAGCAGGGGCAGCAGGCCACCCAGCGCGCCTGCACCGGTGCTGCAGCCACCGCTGTCCTCCGCCGGCCCGGGGATGACGGGCTCCTTGTACACCTGGAAGCGAGCGTCCGCCGAGGCCGCGCTCACCGCGCCCGCGGCATCCTTCGCACGCGCCGACCAGATGTACTCGGCGCCGACCTCCAGCTCCTTGGTGACCTTGAAGGAGACCTGGTTGCTCGAGCTGTTGGCGGCCGTGGTCACCTCACCCGAGGTCACCGTGGCTCCATCCGACGACTTCACCTCGAAGACGTAGGTGATCGCATCACCCTCCGGATCCACGGCCGTCTGGAGGATGAGGGTCGGCGTCTGGGTGAAGATGATGGCGTCCGAGGGGTTGAGGGCCAGCGGCGAGGACGGAGCGTTGTTCTGCGCGTTCACCTTGAACGAGCCCACCACCCAGTCACTGGCGCTGTACGGGTCGGTCGCGCGCGCGCGCCACCAGTACTGCTTGTCCTCGTCCAGGCCCTCCGTCTGCCAGCGCACCATGCCGTCCTGCTCGGCCTTCAGGGCGCTGGACTGCTTGCGCGCCGTGCTGGTGAACGTCGGGCTGGTGTCCACCTCGAACGCGTACTGGAGCGCATCCCCATCCGCGTCCGTGGCCGCCTTCACCACGAGCGTGGGAGTGAGCGTGGACACCGTGCCCTGCGCGGCAGGCTCCACGGCCTCGGGCAGGCCCGGCTCACGGTTGGACGGACGGCCCAGGTAGGTGAACGAGGCCACCTCGGTCACGCTCTGCAGGTTGCCCGAGTCCTTCACCGTGACACGCCAGAAGTACTGGGTGAAGGGCTTCAGCGCGGCGGACACCGTCCATGACGTGCTGCCGCTGGCTCCCCCCGCGAGCGTGTCCGAGGTGAGCTTGTCCTGCGTGAGGGCCGCGTCCGTGGCCAGCTCGAAGGTGTAGGTGAGCTGGGTGTCGTCCACGTCCAGGGCGTTGTCGACGATGAGCGCCGGGCTGGCCGCGGCGATGTGCGAGCCAGGCATCGGCTGCGAGGCCCGAGCGGTGCCGGGCGCATCGTTCTCCGTGCTGACCTTCACGTGCTGCGCCGTGCTCCACGGACCTTGGATCTTGTCCCCGTCCGTAGCGCGCACGCGCCAGGAGTAGACGTGATCATCCGTCAGCGTCACCCCCGTGCAGGGGCCGCTGGGGAGGGTGGCCGAGGTGGTGCCACCCGTGGCCGACTCGTCCACCGTGAGAGCGCACACGCTGGAGACGAGCGCCGCATCGGAGAAGAGCTGGAAGTCGTACTTCACGGTGGCCAGGTCACCCCGGTCCGCCACGTTCTGGGTGGTGAGGACAACCTGCGTGCCCTTCACGAGCGTACCGGACAGGGGCCCCTCGGCCGTGGCGATCGCGGGCAGCTGCAGTCCCTCGAACTCACGGCTGAACTCGGCCCCGTTGTTGATGCCGTCGCCGTTCCTGTCGCCCATCGCGTCATCCTGCGTGGGATCCAGGCCGTTCTCCTGCTCCCAGGAGTCCTCCATCCCGTCGTTGTCGGCATCCACCCACTTGGCAACCAGGGTGAGCGCCTGGGTGTCGGAGGCGTTGTCGCCGTCGTCCACCGTGATGTTGAGGGTGTACTGCCGGCCCTGGCGGCTGGCCTGCTTGCGGGTCGGCGTCCACAGCAGCAGTCCGTCCGCGGACACGGTCACGCCCGAGGGAGCTCCCGAGGCCGTGAAGGTGAGCACGTCGGCGCCAGGATCCCTGGCCGTCAGGCGCAGTGCCAGCGGGGTGCCGGCGTAGGCACTCTGGGGCCCAGGGAGGAGCAGGGTGGGAGCCACGTTGTTGATGGTGACAGCGATCGACTCCTCCGAGGAGGTGTCCTCGTCGATGACGCGCACGCGCGCCGTGAACGAGCCGCCGGCCGCGTTGTCCCGGTAGGTGTAGATGGCGTACGGCGAGGTGCTCGCGTATTCGTACGAGCCGTCACCGTCGAAGTCCCACAGGAACGCGCGGATCGGATCGGCAGAGGACTCCTCGGCGCCGCTGTTGGCCGACAGGTCGAACTGCACCGTGGACGGCTCATTGCTGCCGCCGGCCAGCACCTGGAGGGCCAGCGGGCTGAGGATGGGGTTGGCCTCCTCGATCGCCATGTTGATCGTCTTCACCTCGGAGATGCTGCCGTCCGCGTCCACCACGCGCAGGGCGTACTGGAGGCTGCCGGAGTCACGCGCGAAGCGGCTCAGCACGATCTCGCCGTCCGCCGAGCGCTCCTCCTCCTCCTCCACCTCGAAGTTCGCCCCGTCGTAGTTGAAGTCCCACTGGACCTTCCACGGCCGGGAGTTGTCACCTGGGTTGATGAAGCTCGACGAGAGATCGTAGGAGCTGCCCTCGGTCAGAGAGGAGTTGCCTGCGATGCCGGTCAGCGTGGGCCGCAGGTCCGCGATGGAGATCTGCACCAACTGGAGGTTGCTCGTCACGCCATCCTTGTCCACGACGCGCGCGGCCACGGTGTACTCGCCGTCGCTCGGGAAGGCGTAGACGGTGGTGACGGTGCCCGCCGTGGCGGCCACGGAGGACGCGTCCGGGGAGAAGGTCGCCCCGTCGTAGTTGAAGTCCCACTCCACCTTCCACGGCGAGTCCAGGCCCGGGTCGGTGAAGGAGGTGGACAGGGTGACGTTCTGGCGCTCACCGGCCGGGCCGGAGGTGGTGACGGCGGCGAGCGTGGGCGCCACGTCCGCCACGGTCACCTGCGTCTGCTTCAGGGTCGAGCGGGTCCGGCCCTTGTCCTGCACTCGTGCGGCCACGGTCACATCACCGCTGACGCGCACCACGGCCGAGCCCGAGACGGTGCCCTGCGAGGCAGCGTCCTGGGTGACGTCCGCGGTGAACCAGCCCGGGTAGTCCGCGTCGATCTCCACCTTCCACGGCCCGTCCGTGACACCGTCCGGATCGCTGAAGGTGGCTTCCACCGTCAGCGTGTCGCCCTCGGTGATGGTGGCCGGATTGACGGCGAGGGTGTCCACCACCGGGGCCTGGCTGGGCACCGGGATCGTCCACAGGTACGCGGTGTTGTCGGCCAGCGATGCCGTGTTGAAGCTGTGCTGCGTGGCGACCGTGGAGGAGCTCTGCACGCCCACCGTGGCGCCGGCGCCCCCGTTGTAGGTGGCGTTGCCCACCACCGTGTCGCGGTAGTTGAAGAGGACGTCCGAGCTGCCCTCGAAGAACACCACCTGGAAGTTCAACGTGTTCGCAGGCGAGCCGGTGCGCGTCTGGTAGTGGTGCACGTTGCGCCACTCCACGACGAGCTCGCGGTTGGGCGCGGTGCCCGCCACGGCCCAGAACACGTTGTCCGTGGAGGCCGTAGGGCCCGGGTACAGGTCATCCCACCAGGGCGCGATGATCGTGGTGTGGGTGGTCGTGGGAAGCACGGCGTTGGTGAGGCTGACGTTGGCGGCGGTCTCGAACGTGATGCCGCCGTTCATGCCGACGCGCACGGTCGTCCGCGCTGTGCCACCGGCGAAGGGGATGGGGAAGGGGGAGGTGAAGTTGGCCTCGAGCTCGTCCGTCAGCGCCAGGCTGGTGCCCGTGATGGTGCGCCAGACCATGGGCACCGCGCTCTTCACGTAGGCCGCGCCCGGCAGCGCCACGTTGACGGTGAGCGTATCCCCACCCGGGAAGGTGAGGGTGTAGGTGCCGGGCACCGTCGGCTCGAAGAAGCCGGTGTACATGCCATCACCGGGGACCTCGTCTCCGTACTGGCCGCTGTCCGTCAGGTTGAAGCTCTCCCCACTGGGCGCCACGGTGACGGTGGCCGAACCCACGGGCGAGTCACAGTTGACGTTGTAGGCGATGAGCTGCACCTGATCGTAGATGTTCGCCGTGACGGTGTCGGCCACGGGCCGCACGCGTGTGGCGAAGGTCTGGTTGTTGCAGGTGAGCGCGCCCTGGCCGTCGGAGTCCGCGGCGCGCAGCCGCTTGCCCGTCAGCGTCTTGCCCGTGGCGTGCGCGGCCGTCTTTCCGCCCGCGAGCACCAGGTTCTTCAGCTGCCGCCAGTCACGGCCCGGGTTCTGCGCGTGGAGCAGGCCCACCACGCCCGACACATGCGGGGTGGCCATGGAGGTGCCGTCAAAGGCCGCGTACCCGCCGCCCGCGACGGTGCTCAGCACGGCCACGCCTGGCGCGGACAGGTGCACGTTGCGCCGGCCGTAGCTGGAGAAGCTGGCCAGCGAGTTGCTCCGGTCATGCGCCGCCACGCCGATGACGTTGGAGAGGAAGTAGCTGCTGGGGTAGTGCGTGGTGGTGTCGTTGTTGGCGCTGTCGTTGCCCGCCGCGGCGACGAAGAGGATGCCGTCGTTGCGGTGCTGGACGATGCCGTCCATCAGGGCCTGGGAGAAGGCGCCGCCGCCCCACGAGTTGCTGGTGGCGATGATGTTGACCGGATGGCTGGTCCGCGTCTTCAGCACGTGCACGTAGTCCAGGCACTTGATCGCGTTCGCCGTGGTGCCGCTGCCGGCGGCGTCAAGGAACTTGCAGCCCATGATCTGGGCCGTCCAGTTCACGCCCGCCACGCCGATGCCGTTGTCGGCGCGGCCCGCGATGGTGCCCGAGACGTGCGAGCCGTGGTCGTGGTCGTCCAGCGGGTTGCCGCTGTTGGTGATGGCGTTGATGCCGTGGATGTCGTCGACGTAGCCGTTGCCGTCGTCGTCCAGGTTGTTGCCGGCGATCTCACCTGGGTTGGTCCACATGTTCGCCGTGAGATCCGGGTGGTTGTAGTCCACGCCCGTGTCGATCACGGTGATGACGCCCGCGGTGTTGCTGCCGGTGGTGAGATCCCACGCCTCGGGAGCGTTGATGTCGGCGTCAGCCACGCCGTTGGCCTGCCCAGTGTTGTCCAGGCCCCAGAGCTCGCCGAAGCGTGCATCGTTGGGGGTGGTGCCGTTGATGCTGTAGACGAAGTTGGGCTCGACGTACTCGACGTTCGGGTCCTTCTGATACGCCGTGATCGCCTCCTGCATCGCACTCTCGTCCACGGAGACGAGCTGCAGCTCGGGCTGGCTGCGGTAGGTGTGCAGCACCCTTGCGCCGGCCAGCTTGTGCGCCGCGAGCGCCATGACGCCCGCGTCCTTCTTGAAGCGGACCAGGAGCTCTCCCTTGACGAACTCCGCGCCGTTCTCGGCCCGCAGCGTCTTCAGGCTGCTGGCCGCGCGCGCCTGGTTCGCTGCGGGGGCAATGGAGGTCTGCGGCTCTTCCTGCTTCGTGCAGCCCTGAAGCGCCAGCGCTGGTCCAAGGACCATTGCGGCAAAATTCCTTACGCCAGTCGTCGCCCGACGAGTGCGCGACTTCACCCAACTCTTCATTTATGGATTCCTGCTTTCTGCTGAGGGAGGGGGGGCCTCTCGGGAAACCTTCTCGGCAAGGCTCCCGATCGATCGGATTATCCGTTCAATAATCCAATGTTATTGAGTGCTGTTTGTGTCGTCCTGTCAATAGATTGGCGGCTACGAGTTCTCCAGCCCTGGGGTGAGGGAGGATTCCCCAGGGCCGGAGGGAGCCGAGCTACGGGCAGGAGAAGAGGGCGTCGAGCGCAGCGGTGGCCGCGGCGGCGTCGACCTCGGCGGCGGTCGCCTTCGCCGCCTGGGCCTTCAGCGTGTCCGCGTGCGAGGCATTGCGCACGCGGGCCTCGCGATCCAGGAACGGCGCGAGCGTCTGGATGAAGGCCATGCGCGCCTGCTGCTCCTCGGCGCTGCCCTGGGAGAGCTGGGCGAAGCGCTCGCGGAGGACGATCGCCACGCCGCGCACGGTGGCGCGGTCGAGCTGGACGAGCGCCTGATCCCGCAGCGCCGTGTTGGCGGCGGCGCCGGTCTCGTTGTCGAGGTTGCGCCAGCAGCGGACCGCCAGCGTGGCGTCATAGGCGCGCTCGTGCGTCTGCGGCGCCACGGCCTGGACGTAGCCGGCCAGGCCCTTGGGAGCGCACCGCTCGGTGCCACCCGTGTAGTAGGCCCACGCGCTGTCGCAGTCCTTGGGCGTCGTCGTGCAGGTGTTCACCTCGGAGTACGCGGAGATGTAGAGGAACCACAGCAGCGCCGCCTCGATGCGGGCGGCGTGGAGGCGCGGGGCCTCGCCCTGGCCACCGCGGGTGAACGCGTCATTGAGGATGGGGAGCAGCTTCGCCGGGCCCACGCAGCGGTCCGGAGCGGTCTCAGGGACGCCCGCGTTGCGGCACTGCGCGCCGCCCGGCGCCGGGGGGTAGTGGTAGTCCTCGCGGCGCTGCACACGCGAGGCGAGCCCCTCGGGCTGGGTGTACTTGTCCAGCGCTGACACGAAGTCCGTCTGCGTGGGCACCTTGCCATTGCGCCACAGCTGCGTGGCGATCTCCTCGAAGGCCGCCACGCGGGCCACGGTGGAGATGTTGGGATCGATGGGATGGTAGGTGTTGTCGTCCGAGATGCAGGCGGTCCACTTGTCGGAGGCGGCTTCATTCGCCTCTGGCTCGCGGGGCCGGTAGTCCGTCTCGGCCGGCTGGCAGCTCGAGAGGTTCTCCGGAACGTTGGGGGCGTTGGAGCACACCGCCGGCATGCCCGAGTCGGGGTTGTCGGGCGGTTGGGGATCGTCATCGCATGCGGAGGCCGCGAGGGCCGCCACGGCAAGCAGCAAGAAGCGCTTCATGGTTAGGTCTCCTCCCGGAAGTGCACGGGCCACCATGGCTAGGGCGTTCCGGGTCAGAACGGGGTGGTCTCGAGCGACACAACCAGGCCTCTACCAGGGCCGTTCACGCTCGAGCCGTGCGAACGGTACGCCGCATCGCCCAGGTTCTCCAGTACCACCCCGAGCAACAGTCGCGTGCCGAGCCGCCAGGAGGCGCGGAGATCGACGACGGCGTAGCCGGGCGTACCGCCAATGGGGATGCGTGCATCAGAGCGGTCCGCCACCGCGAGCCGGTCCTGGAGGAGCGCCCAGCGCAGGCCGGCGCTGGCGGCGAAGCCGGATGGGTGGGCCCAGAGCAGCTCGGCCGTGCCATTGAGGGGCGGCACGCGCGACAGCGGTACGCGCGGTGCGTAGGGCGTCGAGGGGTTGCTCGGAGGGGCCGCGGGGTTGGGGCTCTCTCCCCAGGCCCAGGCCACGCCCGCCTGCGCGGTGAGCATGGCGGGGAGCCGCGCGCGCACATTGCTCTCCAGGCCGTAGAGGACGCTCGCGGCGCGGGCGTTGACGAGCTGGAAGCGGGACCAGGAGGCGCCACACTGAGGCGTGGAGGGAGGGCAGTCCGCCACGTTGCGCGGGCGGCGCGTGATGGCGCCGTCGATCCGCGTCCCGAAGGCCCAGCCCTCGAGCGAGAGGTGGCGGGTGCGCAGGCGCGCGCCGAGATCCAGGGTGGTGGCGCGCTCGGGCCCGAGCGCCGCGTTCTCGAACTGGAAGCCAGGGCCGGTCTGCTGGCGCGAGGTGAGATCGTCCAGGTTGGGCGCACGGTAGGAGTGGTCCACGTGCGCCAGCAGCGTCAGCCGGGGGGCGGCGCGCCACTCGACTCCCGCGTGTCCGACCCAGGGCACCCAGGTGCGATCCACGGCCAGGGTGCCAGACTCGGTGTCGGCGGGAGCGCGCGCTGTGACCAGGCCGATCCGGGTGCCCGCGCGCGCGGTGAGGCTCGGGTGAAGCTCCCACTCGCCGTCGCCAAAGAGGCCGCTGGTGAAGTAGCGAGAGCCCTCCAGGTACTGGCCCCGGCTGCGCTGGAGCTCGATGTCCAGGGCTGTGAAGCGGGTGAGGGCCGAGGAGTGCACCCGATCCAGCGCGCCATCGGCACCGGCGGTGAGGCGCAAGGGGTGGCCTGCCAGCGAGAGCGGAGGCAGGGAGAGGCTCACCGTGGTGCCGAAGGTGTCCACGTCGTCGGTGCCGCGGTCGACCACCGAGAAGGCGGGGCGATCGTAGATGCGCAGCTCGTGCTGGCGCTGCCAGGAGAGGGTGGCGCGGGAGGACAGGCCCTCGGGGGAGGTGTGCGACCAGGCCACGTACGCGAGCGTGCGGAACTGCTCGTCGTACCGGAGGCACTCGTCGAAGCGCGCGAAGGGCGGAGCACACAGGTCCGTGCGAGGCGCGTCGTACTGGCGATAGAGGTAGGTGGCGGCCGTGAGGGCGTCCTCCTCGGAGAGCCGCCACACGAGGCGTGCATCAGCCGTGCGCTCGTCGAAGCCCGTGCCGAGCTGCGTGCGTCCGTCCTCCGCGAAGCGGGGAACCTCGGGGGGCTTGCCGTCGCTGGGGTTGAGGACGATGCCGCCGCTCTCGAGCAGGCCTACGCGCCGGCCGCCGATGCCGCCGATGAAGCCGAGCTGCCCGGTGGCGCTCTGCACCTGGAGCCGGCCCCCGCGCTCCACGTCCGCGGTGGCGGCGCGCAGCTGGAGGGTCGGTCGGAAGGGAGTGGGGGAGGAAGGGGGCTCGAGGGGGTGGGCCAGGAGCACGCCGCCCAGCGCGTCCGAGCCGTAGAGGGTGGAGGCTCCGCTGCGCAGCACCTCGATCGAGTCGAGCGTGCGCGAGTCGAGCGTGAAGAAGTACTGGTTGGGGCCCTGGCGCCAGGTGCTGGTGTTGAGGCGGACGCCGTCGAAGAGGGCCAGCGTCTGCTGGCCGGTGAGGCCCCGCACGAAGGCCGAGCCCTGAGCGTGAGCGCTCTGCTGCACGAAGACACCGGGCTCCCAGCGGAGCGCGTCCGGAGCAGAGCGGGGGAGGCGTCGCTCGAGATCCGCTCGGCTCACCGTGGTGGACGCGCGGCCCTTGGGGGCGTCCGAGGCGCTTGCGGGGGCGGTGACCCGCGTCTCGGGCACGAGGGAGGGGCGAGGGCTCGCCTCCGGGGCCTGGGAGGAGGGCTCGGCCGGGGGGAGGGAGGGGGTACCTGCGTCGGGGGGCGGGGAGGACGGCTCAGGTGGGGGCAGGGCCTCAGGGCCCCCCTCCGGGGATGCACTGCCTCCGTCTCCCTGGGCGTTGGCCGGACTGGACCCCAGGAGGGCCGTCAGGGCCAGGCACACGAGCAAGGAGGGGGGGCAGTACATGAGGGGCGCTGGGACACTTCACCAAGCCAGAGACCGCGGAGCGTGTCTAGCGGTCGCTCTACCACCGGGCGGGCAGGCAGGGGGGCGCTCTCCCCCGTCAACAATGTCTTCAAGCGCTACACCCTCCTAGGCCAGGATGGGGTATAGACGGCTGCCCCAATAGTCCCAATGTGGGTTGGGGCGTCAACGCGATGACGCGAGACTCTACAGAAACGCCGCCCGCCGGCGGACCTCCAGAACCTGCGCCCGACAACGCGCGCGAGGTGGCCTCTCCCGAGGCCCGGATGGTCCCTGCAGCCGGGCACGAGGAACCCCCCATGACCGCAGAGCTGGAGCTGCAGGCAGATCCCCTGGATCTGCCACTGCCCACTGAACCCCCCGAACCCCGGGCTGAGCCTGTAGAACCGCCCCCCGAGGCCCTGGTCCCCGAGCCCCCCTCCTCCGAGCCGGAGCTCGTCGCGCCGACGACCACCCGCACGGGAGAGCCGGCCGAGATCGATCCTCGGGAGCTTGACCCGGATGCGCTCAAGGTCGTCCTCCGGCTGCACGGGCATGGCCACCAGGCCTACCTGGTGGGAGGGTGCGTGCGGGATCTGCTCCTGAAGCGCAAGCCCAAGGACTTCGACTTGGCCACCAGCGCCCATCCGGGCGAGGTGCGCGCCACCTTCCGCAACTGCCGCCTCATCGGGCGCCGGTTCCGGCTGGCGCACGTCTACTTCAAGGGTGGGAAGATCATCGAGGTCTCCACCTTCCGTGCCAACCCGTCGGAGCTGGAGGCCACCAACGAGGAGGACAGCGCCGACAACGGCAATGGCAACGGGGATGACCTGCTCATCACCCACGACAACGTCTTCGGCACCGCCGAGCAGGACGCACGCCGCCGGGACTTCACCATCAACGGCCTCTTCTATGACGTCTCCGAGGGCCGGGTGATCGACTACGTCCGGGGCCGCAGGGATCTGGACGAGCACTACATCCGCACCATTGGCGACCCGGAGATCCGCATGCGCGAGGATCCGGTGCGCATCCTCCGGGCCGTGCGCTTCGCGAGCAAGCTGAACTTCGACATCGAGTCGCGCACCTACGCGGCCATGGAGGGCGCGGTGGAGGATCTGCCGCGCTGCGCCCCCGCGCGCCTGCTGGAGGAGACGTTCCGGCTCATCCGCGGCAGCGTGGCGGCGCCCAGCCTCAAGCTGCTCTCCGCGCTGGACGCGCTGAAGATCCTCCTGCCGCCCGTGGACGCCTACCTCAAGCAGCGTGGGCGTGAAGGGGAGCGCATCTTCTACGCCTTCGCCGAGGCGCTGGATCGGCGCGTGGCCTCGGGTGAGCCGCTGGATGACGCCATTCTTCTGGCTACGCTGCTGGTGCCGATCAGCCGCGCGGCGCCGCCTCCGGTGGAGTCTCAGGAGCTGGGAGCGAAGCCCTCGGTGTCCCAGGCCATCGAGGATCTGCTCGCCAGCTTCGTGCAGACGGCGAGGCTGCCCCGGCGGATCGCCGAGCGCTGCCGGCTGCTCTTGCTGGCGCAGCGCACGCTCACGGGCGAGCGGCGCCGGCGCGGCGCGTCCTTCCGCCGGCACCCGCTCTTCAGCGAGGCGATGACGGTGTTCGAGATCTCCGTCGAGGCCACGGGCGAGTTCCGCGAGGCGCTCGAGGCGTGGAAGGGCGGGGAGCTTCCGCCCGTGCGGTCCGAGGGGGCTCCGGCAGAGAGCGAGCCTGGCCGTAAGCGCCGCCGTCGCCGTCGCCGCCGGGGCCCTGCCGGGCGTCCGGGCGAAGGGGCCGAGGCGGCCGCTCCGGGTTCCACTCCAGAGGACACCCAGGGGGACGCGGACGGCGAAGACGACAGCGGCCCCGACTCGGACGAGCCGGACGAGGCCTGAGCCTCCCCGGGACTTCCTGAGGGCGTGAAGCCCTCGGGAGGGAGAGGAAGGCGCATATAGTGGTGTCCGTGCACTCGGAGGACACTTTCGGCGGCAGGACCGCGGAGCTGATTCGCGCAGGGCGCCTCTTCTTCGAGCGCGGCTGGGTGCCTGCCACGGCGGGCAACTTCTCCGCGCGGCTGGATGCCCGCCACCTGGCCATCACCGTCTCCGGACGTCACAAGGGAGAGCTGGGGGCCGAGGACTTCCTGGTGGTGGATCTGGACGGCCAGGTGCGCTCGGAGGGAAAGAAGCCCTCGGCGGAGCTGCCACTGCATCTCCAGCTCTACCAGCGTGACGAGGAGCTGGGCGCTGTGCTCCACACCCACTCGATTGGCGCCACGCTGCTGTCCCGCCTGCATCGCGGCGCGCTGGTGCTCGAGGGGTACGAGGTGCTCAAGGCGCTGCGGGGGATCCACACGCACGAGGCGCGGGTGGAGGTGCCCATCTTCCCGAATGACCAGGACGTGGGGCGGCTGGCGGCCGGCGTGCAGGAGTACATGGCCGAGCACGCCCCGATGCACGGCTACCTGATCGCAGGCCATGGGCTCTACACCTGGGGGCGGAGCGTGACGGAGGCGTGCCGGCACCTGGAGGCCTTCGAGTTCCTGTTTGCGTGTGAGATCGAGATGAGGAGATTGGGACGATGAGCGAGCTGAAGGTGTACCCGGACCACGATCCCAGCCACCCGAGTGTCTACACGGATCACGCGTCCATCCGGCGCGAGCTGGAGGCGGCGGGGATCCGCTTCGAGCGGTGGGAGGCCAACCGGTTGCTCTCCCCTGGCGCGGGCGAGGAGGAGATCCTG
>NZ_DASPHO010000023.1:0-4887 GCF_035629615.1 Hyalangium sp.
CTTTCGTGTGGCCCGGCGCACGCTGGAAGGCAGACTGCTTCTTCTCCAGGGCCGTCGCCCGGTACCGCCAGGGCCAGCTTCCCTCCGCATTCCTCGAGCTGGGCCGCGCCTGTCATGTTCTGACGGACATGGCCTGCCCCGTCCACGTGCACCGCGTGGCCCACGATAGCGACCCCTATGAGTGGTACGTCGAAGCCCATACGGAGCACCTGTCCACGCTGCGCGTCCCGAGCGCTCCCCGGGCACAGCGCCCCTCGGAGCTGGTGGAGGGGCTCGCCCGCTTCACGCAGCAATTCGCCCCGGACCGGACCCACAACCTCCTCGGCCGCTGGTTGAGAAAGCGAGGGCTCCGAGAGTCAGTGCCCCACCACATGCTGGCGGAGCAGGCGGAGCGGATCATCCCGATGGCCGCCAGCCATGTCACAGGCCTGCTGCAGTTGTTTCTGCGCACCACGGGAGGGGCATAGAAGAAGGACGGATGGGGGCCCTGTTGAGGAGGCAGCCTGGTGCAGCTGCCCCGCAAGCGAGCGCCGCAGGAACAACAGCGCCCTGATCCGCGAGGGCTTCCCTCCGTCCTTCCAGGCCACGGGGCCTGGAAGTGTCGCTCACCCACGAGTTGGAGCGCCGGCGCCAGTCAGGGCGCCCGAGGACAGTCTTATTCGCGGCGTATGCCCTCTCGGACAGGTGCGCGCCGCCCTTGATTGTGTCTTTTTGATGAGGCCAGCAGCGACCAGTCCCAAGGGGGGAATCCATGAAGGCATTGAAGCGGATGGCTCAACAAGCCATCTCGAAGGCCACTCTCATCACAGCGTTGTTCCTCTGTACTTCGGCGAGCGGGGTGTCCTCCGCGACACCGTCCTTCACGCTCTTCGAGAGTGGCCAGGTCCGCCCGCTTGCGCTCTCGCCGAATGGCAAGCTCCTCTTCGCCGTCAATACCCCTGACAACCGGCTCGAGATCTTCCAGGTCAACGGCCAGGGCCTCCGTCACCGCGCCTCGGTGCCCGTGGGGCTCGAGCCCGTCGCCGTCGCGGTCCGCGGCAACGAGGAGGTCTGGGTCGTCAACCACCTGTCCGACAGCGTCAGCGTCGTGCGGCTCAGCCCAAGCGGCCATCAGGGCACCGTCGTGCGGACGCTGCTCGTGGGCGACGAGCCGCGGGACATCGTCCTCGCTGGGCCCGGAAAGAGCCGTGCCTTCATCACCACCGCCCATCGTGGGCAGAGCGTTCCCTTTGATCCGCAGTTCACCACGCCAGGCATTGGCCGGGCCGACGTCTGGGTCTTCGATGCCGCCCAGCTGAGCCCCGCTTCCACGGGCAGCCCGCTGACCATCCTCACCCTCTTCAGCGACACCCCCCGGGCGCTCGCGGTGACACCCGATGGCTCGCGCGTCTACGCGGCCGCGTTCCACTCCGGAAATCGCACCACGGTGATCGACGACGCTCTGGTGCCCGATGGAGGCGAAGCCGCAGGCGGGGTGCCTGGACCGAACACCAGCCCTGCGGGGGTGCCCGCGCCCGAGGTGGGGCTGATCGTCAAGTTCAACGGCACGCACTGGGTGGATGTGCTGAACCGCACGTGGGACAGCGAGGTGAAGTTCTCCCTGCCCGACAAGGACGTGTTCGTCATCGACGCGAACGCCAGCCCGCCGACGCAGCTCGCGGGCCCGGCCGGCTTCTACTCCGGCGTCGGCACCGTGCTGTTCAACATGGCCGTCAACCCGGTGAGCGGCAAGGTGTACGTGAGCAACACCGAGGCTCGCAACGAGCTGCGCTTCGAGGGTGCGGGCCTCTTCGGAGGCAGCACCCTCCGGGGGCACCTGCACGAGAGCCGCATCAGCGTGCTGAGCCCCGCAGGCGTCACCCCGCGGCACCTCAACAAGCACATCGACTACAGCACGTGCTGCGCCCCGCTCCCCAACGCCGAGAATGAGAAGAGCCTGGCGCAGCCCATGGGCATGGCTGTCACCTCCGACGGCGTGACTCTCTATGTGGCCGCCTTTGGCTCCTCCAAGCTGGGCGTCTACTCCACCGCCGCGCTCGAGGCCGACACCTTCGTGCCTGGCACGGGCAACCAGATCCCCCTGAGCGGCGGAGGCCCCACCGGCCTGGTGCTGGACGAGGCCCGGGGGCGCCTGTACGTCTTGACGCGCTTCGACAACGCCATCTCCGTCATCAACACCGCCACGCGCGGCGAGCTGGCCCACGTGCCGATGTACAACCCCGAGCCCCCCAGCGTGGTGGCGGGGCGGCCGTTGCTCTACGACGCGCGGCGCAGCTCCAGCCATGGCGACTCGTCCTGCGGCAGCTGCCACATCTTTGGCGACTTCGACAGCCTGGCGTGGGACTTGGGCAATCCGGACGGCTCGGTGCTGAACAACCCGGGCCCCTTTGTCCCGCTGCTGCCTCCGTTCGGCGACGATCCCCTGTTGGGCCAGGAGCCCGACTTCCACCCGCTGAAGGGGCCCCTGGTGACCCAGAGCCTACGCGGCATGGCCAACCACGGCCCGATGCACTGGCGCGGGGACCGCACCGGTGGCAACGATGAGCCCACCGCCCAGCCGAACAGCGGGGTCTTCAACGAGGCCGCCGCGTTCAAGAAGTTCAACCCGGCCTTCGTGAGCTTGCTCGGGCGGAGCGCGCAGCTCTCCGAAGCGGAGATGCAGCAGTTCACCGACTTCATCCTGCAGATCACCTACCCGCCCAACCCGATCCGCAACCTCGACAACTCGCTCACGCCGGCGCAGGAGGCGGGGCAGGACTTCTTCTTCGGGGTCCAGGTGGCTCCGGCGGGCACGTGCGAGAGCTGCCACCGGCTCGATCCGCAGGCCAACCCCGGGGAGGGAGCCTTCGCTGGCTTCTTCGGAGCGGACGGCCGCTCGTCCTTCGACGCGGAGACGCAGATCTTCAAGGTCCCGCACCTGCGCAACATGTACCAGAAGATCGGCATGTTCGGTGCGGGCTTCACCACCAACACGCACGGGCCCGACACCTTCCTCGGAGAGCAGATCCGCGGCTTCGGCTTCAACCACGATGGCGCCTTCCCGGATCTGTTCCGGTTCAACAGCCTGTTCGACCTCAGCCCGCTGAACCCCGTGGGCATCCCGCCCACGCCCGAGGGCGCGCAGGCCAAGCGGGACATGGAGCAGTTCATGCTGGCGTTCGACAACAACCTGGCACCCATCGTGGGCCAACAGGTGACGCTCACGCGCCACAACCCGGCAGCCGCAGCGCCCCGCATCCACCTGCTCAAGGACCGGGCGGAGGCAGGCGAGTGCGAGCTGGTGGCCAAGGGTCGACTCGCCCAGCACGAGGTGGGGTTCCTCTATGTGGGAGGCGGGAAGTTCAAGAGCGACCGGCATGCCGTACCGCCCGTCACCGACGCGGTCCTGCGCGCAGTGGTTGTCGCCGGCGACGGGGTGCTGACCTACACCTGCGCGCCGCTGGGCTCTGGACAGCGCATCGGCATTGATCGGGACCTGGACGGGGCGCTCGACGGAGACGAACGGGCGGCGGGGAGCAACCCGGCGGACCCCCACAGCCAGCCCTGACGGCAGCCCTCTGGGAGGGGGGTGGAGCCGCTGGCGAGCCGGGCGGGAGACCCATGGAGGCGTAGCTCTCGAGTCGAGGCCCACACTCCACTTCTCGCCAGCAATGACAAGGCCCCTCGACTTTGCCCCTCCTGGGGCGTAGATGGTATTTCCTGTTTTACATTGTTCACCGTTTCTGGGATTCGTGGTGGTGGCACGGCCTTTGGAGAGCGCCATGCCTCCTTCCTTTCCAAGGACAGCAGATGACCCATTTCTGGTTTCGGTGGAGCAGTGTCCTCCTGGTGTGCGTGGCGGCCGTGGGCTGTGGAGACAGCCGCACGAACGAAGTGCAGAGCTTTCCCCAGGCGAAGGCTGCGCGCCCCGTGGGAGCACGTCACGAAGCCTTCCGCCAGGCCAGCGCGCGCCAAGGCGTGCGCGAAGAGGTGCTCCTGGCTCATGCCTATCTCATGGGGCGTTTCCAGGCCCCTCCTGCGGAGGAGCATGGGGCCCTGGAGGCGCAAGCCGGGCACGTGCATGTGCCGCGCTATGGGATGATGCACCTGACGGCGGAGCAGGTGGTGGAGGGCGCCCGGCTCACGGGGCTGAGCGAGGCCCAGGTGCGCGAGGAGCTGGAGGCCAACGTGATGGCGGCGGCGGCCGTGCTGCGCACGCACGTGGAGGTGGCCGCGGGCGCAGGCGTGGCGCCGAGTTGGGAGCACCACCGCGCCGCTGGCGTGGCGCTGGCGGGCATCCGCGACTCCATCGCCGCCGAGGGCTACGCCGAGGAGCTGACCGCCCTGCTGGGCCAGGGGCTGGACGTCACTACACCGGACGGCGAGCGGCTGGCGTTCAGCGCGGTGGAGGACTTCGCGCGCGCGGCAGGCCCGGAGCAGCAGGCGGTGACGACTCCCGGCGCGTACCCTCCCATGGACTGGGTGGCCGCGCACCCGAACAACTACATCATTGGCCGAGGAGGAGGCACGGTGCGGTACGTGCTCATCCACACCACCGAGGGTGGCTACTGGGGCACCATCGACTGGTTCTCGCAGGCCAACCCGTACCAGTCCTCCACGCAGTACGTCATCCAGTCCAGCACCGGCAACATCACCCAGATGGTGAGCGAGGCCAATGCCGCCTGGCACGCTGGCAACGACTACTACAGCCGCAACTCCATCGGCATCGAGCACGAGGGCTACCTCAACAACCCGAGCTACTGGTACACGGAGGCCATGTACCGCTCCTCGGCCTCGCTGGTGTGCGCCATCGCGAAGCGATACGGCATCCCCGTGGATCAGCAGCACATCATCGGCCACTACCAGGTGCCCAACCCGTATGCGATCTCGGGCTCGTCGGCGCCGGGG
>NZ_DASPHO010000024.1:0-5137 GCF_035629615.1 Hyalangium sp.
TCGACCTCCATCACGGGACCGCGCTGGAGCATCCGGAAGAAGTCCTCGCCGCCAGCCGGGCGTGGGATGCGGATGGGGAGGAAGCCCTTGAGGGGCAGCACCTGGCTGGCCGCCCCCATCCTCGCCACCAAGGCGGGGGCCTCGGGGCGGGTCTCGCGCGAGTCCACACCTTCGTCCGGGTAGAGCGGCGCGGGCGGCAGCGAGACATCCTCGGTGGAGTCATCGAAGAGGAAGCCGTAGCGGGTGGGGATGCGGCCGGTGAAGAGGAAGCAGAGCAGCAGGGACTCGTCGCTGCCCACCCGGGCCACGTGGAGGATGGAGCGCGTGGTGCCCACCTTGCGCAGGAGCAGCTTCAGGCTTGGGCGCGAGGCTGCCAGGTAGCGCTGGATGCGGTCCGTGAGGGTGGCGCGGATCTCAGAGAAGAGCTGTTGGTAGAAGGCCTCCGATTCCGCCTCCCTGCGCGTGAGATCCTCGCGCGTCTGGGAGAGCCGCGCCTCGGCACCGCGCAGGAAGCTATCGGCTCCGGCAGGGAGGATCCCTGCCTCACTGCCGGGCTTGGACTCGACCCCGGCGGCCCGAACGGCCCCCACGAGGAAGGAGCCCTGCTGATCCAGGCGCTCGCGCTCCTCCTTGAACCGGAGCTGGGCGGCGGCATGCTCCAGCTTCAGCTCCAGCCACACCTCGTAAGCCGTCTCCAGCGTCTCCAGGCTCCTTAACCGGGCGAGGGCTGAATGAGCGCCCTCCGTGCTCTTCTCGGGAGAAGGGAGGGCTGCAGGCAAGTCCCGCGAGGGGCTCGGGCCCACAGGCTCACGAGCGAGAGCAGGTGCCTCCGAGCTCGTCCGTGGCTGGACAGGCCTCCTCCTGCCCGTAGTCACAATGGCGGAGGCCGCGCTCTTCGGCGTTGACGGATCGGACTTGCGCTGGCTGTCCGAAGCCGACCGGCGCTGTTTCGGAGTCCTGCCCTTGGCCATGGCGGGAGTCTATCAGCCAGCCCTGAAAAGCCACGGGCCTCCGCCCGGGCGCGGGTGGCGCGCTCAGGGGAGGCCCGAAGGACTGCTGGAAGGCTCTGACGGGCTACACGCCGCGCGTGACGGTCTCGGTGCGCGTGGCGCCAGCTCCGGTGACCGGCTCCTGGCCGGGCTGGAACCGGTTGCGCAGATCATTGCGCAGCTCGTTGCCCGGCTTGGGCGCGAGCATCAGCCCCACGCCCACGCCCAGCAGCACGCCCACCGTGAAGGCGCCCAGCGCCGGCAGCAGGTAGTCGGTCGTGTCCTTGCGAGTCTCGAGCCCGATCAGGTTGAGCAGCTCGTCCTTGTCCAACTTCTTGAGATCACTGACTCCGAACATGTGGAAACTCCCTGGTTTGAAGTGAAGGTGAAGCGCGCGAACGACGGATCAGCTGATGGTGCCAGGACCGCCCGTCCGGGGCGACGTGCCGACGCCCGTGGCACCGCTCTGCCCGCCCACGCCACTCTGCCCGCCCACGCTCGACTGGCCGGTCTGGTACCCCTGGAGCGCGGCCTCGGCCATGCCCAGCAGCTCGTCCTTGACGAAGGGGAGCATCGCCAGGCGCATGCCCAGCTTGAGGACGCGCGCGGTGAGCGGGGTGAAGAGTCCGCCGCCCAGCACGTAGCCCACGCCGATCGCCGCGGCCACCATCCCGTACGGGTTGCGCTCCACCCGGCCCTTGAGATCCAACGTCTGGCCCAGGTCCGACACCGCGCTGCGCGCGTTGCTCCAAAGTTCCTGAGCCTCCGAGCCGATCTGGTCCACACGCTGTCCAAACCCCTGGTCGTCGCCGCTGCCGGGAGTGCCGTTGCTCTGGGTGTTCTGAAAGGTCGTCATGATGTTCTCTCGATGTGACGAAGGGACGGCGGGATCAGCGGCGCGCGGCGATCTTGCCAATGAGGAAGCCCACGGCGACGGCGCCGACGAGGCACGTGCCCGGGTTGGCGCGGATGAAGCTCACCACGCGGGTATTCACATCCACCAGATTGCGCCGCGCCTCTTCGATCTGCGGCACAATGCGCTGCTGGATCTCACGCGCGCGGTCCTGGATCTGCTGCGGATTCATCTCCATCGAAGGCCTCTCCTGTCGGTTGGAATACGGTGGTTGGGTGAAAAGGAGCTGTAGTCAGCGGCGCTGCGCCAGCAGAAAGCCGATCGTGAATGCAGTGCCCACGGCCAGCAGCGGGCGCTTGCGCACCCACTCGCGCCAGTCCGTGGCGTGGGCCACCTCCTCGCGCAGCGCGCTCACCGAGGTGGCCAGCTCCTCGCGGGTGCGCTCGATCTCGGCGCGCAGCGCGGCGGGATTGCGAGGCTCGGCCTTGGGCTGTCCGTTACTGGGCATTCGGGGGCTCCTTGAGCACATTCCGGGGCTGTGAGGGCACGGCGGGAGGGCTCACCGAAGTGAGCACCGCCATGCTGCGAGAGATCTCGTCGCTGCTGTCATCCATCACCTGGCGGCTCTGAAGGCTGGACACGGCATGCCAAATGGCAAGCCCTCCCCCCACCACGTTGATGCCCCCTACCACGGCCAGCCCTCCGGCGTAGCCGATCCACCCGGCGAGCACCACCGCGAGCGCCCCGCACAGGAAGAAGTAGCCCACCAGCACGAAGGGCACGAACGCGACGATGCGCGCCACATCCTTGCCCATGGCCTTGGCATCCTCGGCGAGCTCCAGGCGCGCCAGGGTGATGTGCTGAGACACCAGGCGGCTGAAGCTGTCCGCCATCCGTCCGACGAGCGCGGCGATTCCGCGATCCGTCTGTTCCGTCCCCAAGTTCATCTGCTCTCCGGCCGGCACTGCTGGCGTCCCACAGGCGGAGCCAACCTAGGCATCCCCCTTTGCCGCGACAACCCGTCGCGTGCTCTTGTGTCCGGCGGTCGCCAGCGTCGGCCAGTGAACGCCGCCAGAGCCCCTACGCTACCCGATGAGCTGCACCGGTGCCGAGACCGAGACGGGCTCGAGGATCGGAGCCTCGAAGCGCAGCACCAGCGGCAGGTGGTCCGAAGCAACCGTGGCCAGAGGGGACCGGTGAGGTCGGATGGCGAGCGGGCGGACGCCCGCGTCCACGAAGATGCGATCCAGGCGCAGCAGGGGCAGCCGGGAGGGGTAGGTGCGCGCGGGGGCATGCAGCTCCAGCGCGGCGTCGTGGATGGCCCGGCGCACCAGGGCGGGGACGGGCTTGTTCCCCCAGTAGTTGAAGTCTCCGCACACCACCACCGGATCCTTGCGCACCGCGTCCCGGAGGATGTCCGAGGACAGCAGCAGTCCCTCCTGCCGCCGGCGCTCGCCGAGCGAGAGCCCCAGGTGGAGGCAGAAGACATGGAGCTGCCGGCCCTCGCCCATATCCAGATCGCAGCGCAGCGCGCCGCGGGGCTCGCGGCTCTGCACGCTGAGATCGTAGTTCTTCGACTTGAGGATGGGCAGGCGCGTCAGCACGGCGTTGCCGTACCGCCGGCCCTGGCGCACCACGTTCGGGCCAAAGGCCATGTGGAACCCGAGCAGATCCGCGAGGTGCTCGGGCTGATCCTCGCGGGACGTCTTGCCCCGGAAGTCCCCCACCTCCTGCAGGGCGATGATGTCCGCGTTGATCTCGCGGAGCACCTCGCCCACCCGGTGCAGGTCGAACCTGCCATCAGTCCCGATGCCGCTATGGATGTTGTACGAGACGAGCGTCAGCTCCACGTGCCGGAGCCCTCAGCCGTGGACGAGGCGAAGCCGGCGCGCGGCCAGCCGGACCACCTCGAGCGGCAGCGAGGCCAGCCGCACCGCGGCCTTGCTCACGTCTCCGATCCCTCCCTGGATCGCCTCGAGCTGGCGCGTCGCTTCGTCGAGCAGATCCTGGAAGCGTCCCCGCGGCGGCAGCTCCTCGGTGGCCGGCAGCGCGCCAATGGGCGTGGTGTTGCGGTTGATCCGCGGCGTGGCCGGCGCGCTCGGCACCTCGCGAGGCTTTGCTCCGGAGCGCTCCTTGCGCGGCGGAGCCAGGGCGCGAGCCTTGAGGATCTCCTCGGTCTGCGCGTGGCTCTTGCCGTAGTGGATGCCCCCTTCGTGATCAGGCTGCGAGTGGTGCTGCGACTCGGACAGGTGCTGCTTGTCCTGACGCCGCAGGCTCCGACTGCGAGGCTCGGCAGCGGGCACCTGGAAATGATCGAAGCTATAAGAGCGCGGCATCCAGCATCCCCCAATTGGAAGTCAGTTCGTCGGAGAAGGTAGGGAGCCCCCCCCGGCCTTGGTACACCGCCAAGCGGCCCGCGCCGCCCGGACGTTCGCTCCTTGACCAGCGAGGCGCACACCCCTCCTCGGGTGTTGACCAGCGGGCGGTCGCGCCAGGCTTCTGACACCTGGCAAGCATGCGGAGCAGGCGTTCAGGCAAGCCCCCCATACGGGAAGTCGGAGCGAGGAAGTTCCCGGTGTACAACTCCGGCCACATGCCGCTCGCCCCCTGCCTTCCCCGTCTCTCCTCCCCGCTTCCCTTCGCCCTGCTCGCCCTGGGACTGGTGGCCTTCGGAGCCCAGGCTCAGCCGAGCCTCTCCGTACAGCCTGGGACGGCCAAGCCAGGAGATCCGATCCTTGTCACCGTGCGCGGTTTGGAGGGCCTGCCCTCGGGCACGGTGGCGGGCAAGCCCCTGCGCTTCTTCGAAGCCTCGGACGCCTGGCTGGCCATCACCGGGCTCCCGGTGGAGCAGGCTGTCGGCACCGTGGAGGTGAGGGTGGTGGGTCCCCGCCCGGTGGAGGGCAAGCCCGTGGAGCTCGTGGGCGCGCTGGACGTGGTGGAGTCCGGCTATCCCGAGCGCGAGCTCCGCGTCGCCGGCAAGTACGTCAAGCCGCCCGCGTCGGTGAAGGCCCGCATCGCCGAGGACCGCGCCGCCTTCGCCGCCGCGTTCTCCCAGCCCTTCACCGCGCCGCTGTTCCGCAACAACTTCGCCTGGCCGCGCCAGGATCGCATCACCGCGCCCTACGGAGATCGGCGCTCGTTCAACGGCAAGCTCCAGAGCCAGCACTTCGGCGTGGACATCGACGGGAACACCGGCGATCCGATCTACGCCGCCAACGAGGGCGCGGTGGTGATGACGCGTGACAACTACAGCTCGGGCGGGACGGTGATCCTCCACCACGGCGGCGGCCTCTAC
>NZ_DASPHO010000025.1:0-14741 GCF_035629615.1 Hyalangium sp.
TTCACCACCTCGTTGATGGTGCCGTCTCCGCCCACCGCGACGATGCACTCGTAGCCGTCCTGGATCGCCTTCCGGGCGATGCGCGCCGCGTCCATCGCGCCTGCGGTGAACTCATGCCCGAACTCGCCGAGCGCCCGGCCCACCTTGGCGGACAGCTCCGCCCAGCGCTTCCCCGTCTGACCACCGGCGCTGCGCGGGTTGACCACGAGGAACGTCTTCATTCAGCCCCTCTCCTCCTGCCTGATGACGCCTGTTTACGCGCTGGCGAGGCCTCGCACCACTCCGCACCTCCATCTCGTGGCGCGAGGGCCCCGAAACCGGGGCGCTACAATACCCTGTTCGTGCCATGCCGGGCGCACTCAACGTGAAGAGGGCTCGGCCTCTACTTCTCGTGATCACCTACAATCTCCCCATGTATTCGCTCCTGTTGCCACTCACCTTGATCGCCACGCTGGGGACCAACACCCAGGTCAAAGAGACGGGTCCCTTCCGTCCCCCGGTCCCCTCAGTCGTGGAGGGCCGCGTGGTGGACGAAGCAGGCACGGGGATAAAGGATGTGGGGCTGTCGCTCGTCGACACCACGCGGTTCAGCGGCTACGTCGACCCGAACGGCTGCGGCACCTACCACCCCCAGGAGACTGTCTGGACCGGGCCGGATGGCCGCTTCCGGGCAGAGCTGCCCTTCACGCCGACCGACGTGTCGGTGAGCCAAGCCCCCGAGGACTTCGAGGGGCCTGGCGAGCCACAGCTGGTCATCTCGGGCAAGGAGATCGGGGTGACTCTGAAGCGCATCCACTGGATCTTCTACGAGGGGCAGGTGGTGGATGAGCAGGGAGCACCGCTGGCGCAGGTGCGCATCGATCCGCACGCGCGCACGGACGACGCTGGCCGTTTCCAGATCAAGCTCCACCCCAGGTCACCGCCCGAGACGTTCCGCTTCCGAAAGATCGGCTTCAAGCCGATCGTCGTTCCGGCCGGCGAGCTGGCGAAGGTGGTGCTGCGCGAGCGGCGGACGCTGGTGAAGGTGAAGCTCCTCGACACAAAGACGAAGAAGCCGGTCGAGGACCTGTACCGCATCTCGGCGTACCGGGGTGACGAGCTGCTCAGCTACTGCAGCGCGGGAACCGTGACGCTGACCCATGAGCCGACGGATGGGGAGTGCACGCTCGACGCGGATCCAGGCAAGGTCGAGCTGCGAGTCGAAGGAGGGCCCGTCCGGAAGCTCAAGGTGACTGCTGCGCCGCAGGAGGTGACGCTCGAGGTGAGACCACGAGCGCGGTGAGGACAGCGAAGAGACAGAGCTCCGCGGGGCGCTGGAGGGGAAAGTCCACGAGGGCGCGTGCGGCCAGGGCCACCAGCGCGGCAAGGGCAGCACGGCCACGCGCATCCGCCGCCTGACGCCCCGCACGCAGCGCCGCCAGCAGGAGCAGGAGCCTGGGCACGGCACCCACGAGCCCCAGTTCCAGGAGCCACTCGAGGAAGTCGTTGTGGGCATGATCCTGTGGAGCAGCGAAGCGCTCCTGCTCGGCGGAGGCCCCCCGGGCCCAGTACTCCGCCTCCCACGAAGGCCACAGCGTCTCGAAGCTCCCCGGACCATGCCCCAACACGGGCGCGTCCAGCACGTGCGGGGCGGCGACACTCCAGAGATAGAGCCGGCCAGCGAGCGCGGTACCAGGGGAACGCCCCCACACGCTGACCAGCAGGACCGCCGCCACGAGCGCCGCACCCAGCGCGATTCCCCACCAGCGGCCCTTTGGCCCACCAAGCTCCGCGCGAGCTGGGAGCCTGCGAGTCCACAGGAGGCTCAGGGCCGCGGCTCCCAGGGCGAGCAATGAGCCCCAGGAGCGGACCGCGGCGATCGCGCAGAGCTGAAGCACCACAGCGGCGATCCAGGCCCGGCGGGTCAACAGTCTCGCAGCGCAGACGGCCTCTCCCACGGTGACACAGAGGCTGGCGCCCAGATACGCGGCCACGAAGTCCGGGTTTCCCAGCGTCCCGTAGATGTGCATGCGCTCGCCAGGGTGGTCGCCCCTCCACCCCATCCAGCCAAAGGGATCCCACCCAAGGGCCTGGAGCACAGCCACCCCCGCGAGCCCGGTACCGGCCCCAGCCATGGCACGCAGGACGCGGACCGGCTCCGGCGGAGCCTGAAGCAGCCCGAGGAGCACGAGCCCCCCGGCCGCCTCCAGCCACATCCCTCCCGGGCGGGCCGCGGGGCCCAGCAAGGCGGCGAGCGCCAGCGTGCCGATCCACAGCCCGGCGAGGACCCGCGGCACCGCGGGAGCCGGCGTGGACGACGGGCAGAGGACGGCCCGGAGCACCAGCGCGACGGAGGCAGCAACCAGGACACCCGTCTTCACGCCAGAGAAAGGAGTTGCCCCTCCAGGCGCGACGGCGAGTGTCCCCGCGACGATCATCACGGGGACGAGCCACCCCGAGAGTCGATCCGCCAGCGCTCCAGACATGAAGCACTTCTCTCCCGGCAGAACCTCGGCGGCGGTAACGGCTACTTCGCGGCGGTGACGGTTCCCGTCACGTTCACATCGCCCGGTGCGCCACAGGTGGAGCCCCGGCCCGTCACCTTCCCTCCGCTGACCTCGAGCGACAGGACTTCGCAGCCCACGGTGGCGGCCGCGGCCTTCCCCTGGGCCTCCTGGGCCTTGGCCTGATTCTTCTGGGACAGGGCGCTGAGCTGCGCCTTGTACTTCTGGATGCAGGGGCGCATCTTGTCCGGCGGCTGCGCCATGCACTCCTGCTGGATCTTCATCTGGATCTCATGCACCTGCTTCTGGGTGTCCGCGCTGGAGGCCTGCTTGTGGCCCTCGCTCAGGGCCTTGTTGGATGCGGCGGCCTCCTCAGCCGTGCGCTCCACGAGCACCCGGTAGCCCTCCGTCGTCCGCTCCAGCTTCACCGGCCGGGTCCCCAGGGACTTGCCATCCTTGCCGAACCACTCGGAGGTGCCGGTGAACTCCGGGTGGTTCTGATCCGTCGAGGTGCGCATGCGCGCCTTCATTCCGTTGGCGAGCGCCAGCTCCCACTGGTAGCTGCCCACCACCCGGAAGGCCTCCCGAGCCGCCGTCGCCAGGCTCACGGGTGAGTAGACTCGCAGTGCGCACGGCCCGGCCAGTGCCGTCGTCGTCACCCGCACCCGAGCCTCCAGGCTGCTCTCCGTCACCTTCTCCGAGAGCACCTCCGCGCCCGCACACGTCACGTGTGCCAGGGAGCCTGGGGTGAAGCGGCCGGTGACGGTGAGGGTCGTCTCGGTGCCCACGGGCACCGGGGGCAGCTGCTTGCCCTCTCCGGAGCCGCCCGAGGCGGACACCAGGGCCAGCTCCGGCGTGGGGTACTTCGCGAAGAGGGCCTCCTTGGCGAGCCCCAGCACCTGGCGCTCCTTCTGGGCCTTCTTCTGGAAGTCCTCCAGGCGGCGCTGATGGCTGCTGGAAGCCGAGCGCACCTCGGCGGCGCCCAGCAGCCCTCCCAGGACCAGCACGGCGGCGAGAAAACGAGAGCGATTCATGTGAGCGGGACTCCTCAAGGCAGGGAGGCCCCTACCGGCCTGGAGCCCCCGGGGCGCCTGCGGCTCTCGAGCCGCGGCACCGCGGCCATCCTGTCACGGGATGGCGAGGTTGAGCATGAAATAGATGCCCTGAAGGTAGCGGTCCAGGCCGTTCATCATCATGGGCAGCACCATGATGATGCCCACGCCACCGGCGGTCGCCAGGGCGAACATCACCGCGGAGTACTCGACCATGGCCTGGCCGCGCACCCGCCGGGCCCGTCGCGCCAAGGCTCGGAGCTCAGTGATCATCGCCACCCTCCTGGCCACTCCCGTGCGCGCCCTCCTGAGGGACCTTGTAGCCCGCTGGCGGCTTGATGCGCTCCAGCATGTACTGCTTGTCGATGCGGCCCTTCTCCGCGCAGCTCCCGTAGCAGACATCCACCATCTTCTGGGCCCGCTTCTCACATGACTTCTGGGCCGACTTGCTCTTGCCCGCGCCCTTCTTGCACGGCTCCACCATCGCCGTCTCCATCAGCTTGCACTGGTCGGAGCAGGTCTCCGGCTTCTGGGCCGCGGTCATCACGGGCTTGGGGAGATCAGGCTTGGGCGGCCTCTTCTGATTCTTGTCCTCGGCCAGTGAGCCTCCGGCAGCCAGGAGTACACTCAGGGCGATGATTCGAAGGGCGTTCACGGGGGTGTCTCCTCTACTGGAGCCAGATGAGGCTCACGACGACGTTGTTCGAGTTCTTTTCAGGCTTGGCCGAGAGCGTCAGGATCACGCCGGCCTTCTCGAAGCTCTCTGAGTCCTGCTGGGCGCTGTGTGCCACGGGGCCGTAGCCGAGCCGAGCCAGCTCGCGGCGGTAGAACTCGCGCACCTCCTCCGGCGTGGAGGCCCGCACCACGAAGGAGGAGCTCTGCGACGAGGTGCCTGACTCCATCTGCTGGATGGTGGCGGCAGCCTGCGCGTTGGGTGGCACCGGCAACCCTCCCGGCAGCTCCGGCTTCTTCACCAGCAGCTCCTCCGGGTTTCCAACGGAGGCCAGGATGACGGTGCCCGACTTGCTGGGCACCAGCGTCACCGTCTTGAGCTTCTTGCTGCCCGTGGGCCGGAAGCTGAGGTAGCGCACCCCCGGCGAGTGGGGAACGTTGCCCACCAGCGGGCGAAACCCCATGCGCGAGAAGACCTCGTAGTACGCCTGCACCACCACGTCCGGAGGATCCGGCACGATGAGCGTGGCGATCTCCATCTTTCCCCCGTTGATGATCGTCTGCGTGCCCATCGGCTCCGGGCGCCGGCCACGGTAGACGCTGAAGGAAAAGGGATCCGGATCCACCGGCTCAGGCTTCGCCACCTGGCTCTCGGCGAGCTTCTTGCGAATGAACTCCTTCCACTCCTCGTCCGGGATCGTCTCCGCCTGGGACACCGAGCAGGTGTCGCCGCCTCCGGAGGTGCAGGCCGTACAGGTACCTCCCTGCGCGCCCGAGGACTGGGCCGCAGCCGAGGCCTCCTGGGCGGAGAGCTGGGAAGCCGCAGTCGCAGAGGTGGCGGAGGCCTCCTCAGCGAAACCAGGGGCCGCGGCCAGAAGGACCGCGGCGATAGAGAAGGACCTCAGAAGCAATCCGGTGTCTCCTGGCTCTGGCACCCGAGGTAGAAGGCGCCTCGGGCATCGGCAGCCGCCTTGTAGTCGTCATTGGGGCCCTCGTAAGGGGTACCCAGGTATTTCTTACCGAAGAACGTGCCGAGCCCAGGAGTACTCTGCGTCTGGCCTGGCTCCGCCGGCTTGTAGCGCGCCGTGAGGTGCACACCGATGATGTTGGGCAACTTGTCGTTGGTCCGCGTTCCCAGGTTGGTGTTCGTCACCTTCAGGATCTTCTCGCCGTCCCCCTCGTCGGCGAGGTCCTCCGCGGAGCTCTTCACGTCGGCATAGGAGCCCAAAGCCGTCCCGTTCCTCGCGTAGATGTACTGGACGCGCCGGAAGAACGGGTTGGCCTCCGCACTCCCCTGCGTCTGGATCAGCGGGACCATGCTCCCGGGCACGCGCACATCCGCGTCGGACAGTGCGCCGTCATAGGTAGGAGCCAGCTGGGTGTTCGAGTCCTCGTCCTGGGTATCGTTGTGGCTGTTCTTTGCCCCGTTGCGCAGCGCCCAGGTGTTGAAGCTGATGCCTCCCCGCTCAAGGGCGACGATGTTGCTCGCGTTGCCGCCTTCGCCCTGCCACTCGTGCACTCCGTCGGCCGTCGTGTTCTCGCGCCTCTTCATCTGGGTGACCTTGACCTTCGAGAACTCCTGCAGGAAGGTCTCCGGGATGATGTAGTTGTAGATGAAGCCGGTAGCCTCGCACCTCACCTCGCCGCCCGCATTGTAGCCGGAGCTGGCGAAGGACCTCATGTTCGGATCGGGGTTCCAGCTCATGTCGCTGGAGATGCTGCAGAGGAACTGGGTGTCGGGCCCGTTCTTGAAGCGGAACGAATAGTGGGCCCCGAAGCCGGTGTGGTGCTTGTCGTGCTCGCCGCCAGCGCCGTTGCCCGTCAGGTAGGATTGCTCTCCATACCCGTCCCTCCCGGGCTCCGCGCCATCATCGAACGCGGAGGTGTGGTCCGCGTAGACGACGCGCACGGCGCGCATGGCCGACTGAAGCTCGTTCAGGTTGTTCTTGTCACGGTTCTGGGGCGCGGACAGATCCCCAATCCCCCCCCACGAGGGCGCCTCGGTGTTGAGCTGGGAGAAGTCCCACAGGCCCGAGACGACCGTCTCCTGGAGATCCAGCTTCAGGTACGCCGCGTCCATCAGGAAGATGGCGTAGAGGAACAGCGGGATGAGGACGATGTTGAGCAGGACGAACTCCACCATGGCGCTGCCACGGGCGCGCCGGAAGGCGGTCCTACGGGAAGCAGGCTTGAGCGCTGGGTTCATGGCTCTCCTCACTTGACGTTGACGGCGCCGCTGCTGACGCCGCTGGCCCCATTGACAACCTGGACCGCATTGCCATCCAGCCCTCCCAGGACGGTGTTCATCTCGTCCTCGCTGAGGGGATGGAGCTTGGCGCGCCAGAAGGGGTTGAACATGTTGGGGTAGTCCGACCAGTCACCGATGCGGTGGTAGTACACCATGGCCTTGGAGATGGCCCTGGAGCGGGTGTTGTTGGCCAGCGAGATCTTGGCATCCTGCGGGCCCACGTTCTTGACGGTGACCGTGCCCGACCCATCCTTGGCCACCTCCCAGGGTCCGCGCTGGCCGTACTCGTTGACGCGCGTATCTGTACTCACCGCCGCAAACACGCTGGGCTGGTTGAACGGGAAGCTGGTGCTGATCCGGAACTCCTCGAAGCGGGACATGTCCATCTCCACGGTGTGGTCGCCGCTGTGCGGGTTGTTGAAGATGTCGCCGGTGAAGCCTCCGCTGTGCTCGTTGGACTGACCGGTGGTGATCCGGCCCGGGAACAGCATGGCCGTCAGCGGCAGCGGGAGGGAGCCGTTGCCGTGCATCCACTCGCCTCGGAGGGTGCCCCAGTCGAACGAGGTCACCACCTGCGCGTTGGCCCCCGTGTCCACATCCCCCGTCAGGCCCATGGTAAAGCCGCTGTCGCGGAAGCCGGTGCGCCCGCCCGCGGTGACCATGGCCTCTGGGATCTGAGAGATCGTCCAGTCGCCCTCCTCCCCAATCCAGATGGTGCTGGACTTCACCCGCTCGCTCAGATCTGGGAACAGGTCCATGGTCGGGGGCGTGACGGGAGACGTGATGCCGCCATAGCGGTTCCAGGCAAAGTGATGGCGTGAGGCGTTCGCCACCTCGGACATGATCTGCTTCTTGATGTCATCCCGATCGTCGAAGGCTCCTCTCCACTGATCCATGTTGGCCGCCTTGACAGCGTCCTCATCCGAGGTGACGGATGCGGCCAGTTGCATGTTGTTCTGCTTGAGAGCCCCGAAGGTGCCGTTGCCCAGCATCGTCTCCACGGCGGCCTTGGAGTCCACCTGTGACTGGCGGATGTTCTGGATGTGCGTGTCCAGCGCCGACACCGTGTCCGCGGCGGGCCCGTCGATCGCGCTCAGGCTGCCCTTCACGTCGCCGGAGATCCAGTCGATGAAGAGCCCGATGGCGTTGACCTCCGCGAAGGCAGCGTCAATGCAGTGATTGAAGCAGCAGGGCATCCCCAGGCAGCACTCGCACTTCTCGATCTCCTGCCCCACGATCTCTTCCATGATCATGAAGCTGGCCAGCTTCAGGTCGGCCAGCATGGCCGCCTCGGACATGTACGCGTGCACGTTGGCCATGCCGACGTAGGAGGAGGCGATGGCGCGGTTGGTGTACGCCAGATAGTTGAGCGTCCGGGCCTCGGCGACGGCCATGGAGAACGCCTTGGTATCCGCGTAGTTCTGCAGCTTGATGCGCTGCTGCACCGCCACCGTCACGTTGAAGGTGATGAGCACGACAAGCGCCAGGACCAGCAGCGAAACAGCCGCCAGGATGATCATCTGCCCGCGTGACCGCCCGGGAACAGTGGCGCGGCGAAGGGCCAGGGTGAAGTTCATGGATCGGACCTCATTGGAAATCATCTCTCGGGGCACGGCTAGTCTGGATGGCCGTAGCTGATGCACTCGTTGGAGGAGGGCAGCGCGAACCGGCTGAGGAAGAAGTTGCTCTGCATGCGCATGGCGTAGCTGACGTTGATGGGCAGCACGGCGACGCCCGCACCGTCCGCCGCGATCACGTCGCGGACCTGGCTCGTCTTGTCGCGCTCCGTGACGCCCTTGCCGGGCATCATCAACACCGAGGGGATCTTCGTGCCCAGGTACGACTTGACGATGACCCAGTTGGCGAAGGGGATGGGCATCCGGTACAGGAACTGGATCTGCACCACCAGGCGCGTCCGGTTGAACCTGCGCAGGCTGTCTCCACCGCTGGTGAAGTTCACGGGGGGGGCCTGGTTGGACGGATCGTCGAAGTCCACCTCGTTGCTGCTGCCCTCTCCATCGCGCGACCTCTGATCCGCCGCATCAATGGACGGAGAGCTTGAGCCGTCCAGCTCTCCACTTAACGGGCCGCAGATCACCGTCTTCACCTGCTTGACCCCGCCAGGGAGATCGTTGTCGCCTGAGGTGTGCCGGACGAACTTCGAGACCACCTCGGTGGCCGAGCCGGTGGGCAAGATGGTCTCGGAGCTGCTGACGAGCACCGGGAGCAGGTGGAGGATGGCCGCGGCCTCGATGGCCTCCGGATCCGCGTTGTTCATGGCCCCCACGCGCGCAGCCCGGTAGGCTGCGTACTTGGCCATCACTCGCGCCTGGGCGATCAGCCCCATCTGCATGATGCCCAGGATGAGGAAGACGAACAGCGGCATCACCAGTGCCGCCTCGACAGCGACCTGGCCTGATTCCCGTTCGCGTTGGATCATCGGTCCGCGTAGGAAGAAAGAAGCCATGGTATGAGACTGCCGGTTGTGTCTCCCACCTACCATCGGTCAACTTGCCGGAATGCGGCATTCCCCTGGCAGGTGCGCCAGACGCTTACATTGCACTCGGCGGCGCGGGCTCGCCTGCGCGCCAGACGTGCATGGCTGGTACGCTGGTACATTGATGCGGCGGATCAAGGGAGGGGTGTCCGCGGGACTGGCTCCCCGGACGAGCCGAGGAGGCTTGCGCCGTGGCGGTGGGACAGAACAGACCGGGCCTGTGGATCTGGAGTTGCTTGCTTGTCGCGCTGACCCCCGCGCTGGCTGGGAGCCAGGCCGAGGAGAAGCCCCAGGAGAAGAAGCCTGGACAGCAGAAAGTGGAGCTCCCCGCGCGGGAAGCATATCTGGAAGGCCTGGAGAAGTTCTCGAAGGGAAAAGGGGGCTCGATGCAGGGCATCTTCGCCCTGGCGAGGGCTGCTGCCCGCGAGCAGCTCGACGCGGTCCTCGAGTGGGACGCGGCGATCGCGGCGGGGAAGATTCCGAAGAAGCGGTTCGTGCGCACGCTGCCGGGCTTCTATGTGGGCACGTCCAAGGCCCTCTATGTCATCGTGGACTCGCGCTTCTTCCTCGATCTGTCAACGCAGCGCGGAGACGCGGTGGACCGCCGCTTCTTCGAGCTGCTCCACGAGACGTTCAACGGCGCGACCTCGCGCATCTACGTGGACACGATCACCGATGTGACGGCCTGCTACCACATGGGCAGCCGGGAGTTCATCACGCTCTACCGCGGCTGGACCCAGTTCAAGGCAAGCCATCCCAGGGCCTATGGGGAGACCGTGAATGAGGAGCTCCAAGCGCTGGAACACACCCTGCTGACCGCCACCTGCGCCTGCAGCGCCCGCCAGATCGTGGATGCCGGCTTCGAGGCGTTCCTGAGGACGTTCCCCAAGTCGCCCATTGCCCCACAAGCACGTCAGCGCCTGGAGCGGATCCACACGAACACCAGCGATCTCGTCTTCCGGTGTGGGCAGGAGCTGGATCTCGGGCAGCCGCTCCCTTATGGCGTGTTGCCGCCCCGCCCCCCTGCCGCGCCGGTGCCCCCCAAGTAGGAACCGGAGCTGGATCAGACGCGCAGCTCACCCTCGATGACGGTGACGGCGGCACCGCCGATGCGAGCCCGCTCGAGCACGCCCGGGCGGCCCTTCACCTCGAGCTCCACTCGGCCGGGCTTGCCCATGGCATCCCCCTGCTCGGCGCGGACGCGCACCTGGCCGCCCGCCTCGGGCAGCTTCAGCACCCCATGGTTCACCAGGTAGGCCGCCAGCGGCCCGTGAGCAGAGCCGGTGACAGGGTCCTCCGGCACGCCAAAACCCGGCGCGAAGAAGCGCGCGTGCGTCACGCTGCTGGCGTCCTTTGTCTCGCGGGTGAAGGCGAACACGCCTCGGATGCCATGGGGCCGTGCGGCCGCCACCAGGGACTCGGCCCTGGGCGACAGCGCCCACACGTCATCGCGGCGCAGCATGGGCACGAAGAGCTTGTGGCCATTGGCGAGCACCGGCAGAGAGCGATCCACCATCTCCATCGTCCCGCCCAGCAGCGGCATCACCGCCTCGATGGGCAGCGGGCTCTCGCGCCACGGGTACTGGGGGGTGACAATCCACACGCGGCTGTGGCGCGAGTCCACGGGCTCCAGCTCCACGTCATACGTCCCGGCGGCGCAGTCCAGCCGGAAGTGCCCTCCCCGTCCCAGCAGGCCCCGCTCGCTCAACAGGTGGAACGAGGCCACCGTGGCATGGCCGCAGAAGTCGATCTCGTCGGTAGGGGTGAAGTAGCGCAGCTTCACCGCGGTGTCCCCCGGGCGGGAGAGGACGAACGCCGTCTCGGAAGCAGCCACCGCCGCGGCAATCCGCTGCATCGCCCCCGTGTCCAGGCCCGAGGCGTCCACCACTACGCCCGCGCGGTTGCCAGCTCCAGGGATCCGAGTGAAGGCGTCAACGATCGAGACCAGCATGATGTGCTCCTTGCCCGGACAAGCCCTGGGGCTGTCCGGATTGTCCCCATACAATCCAGGGATTGGACCGGGACAATAAATGCATTGCGCACAATCTGGCGTCAATTGTATTAATTGTCACCATGACAAGTTGGGTTCCGGAGCTCCAGGGACGAAGCGGTCCGCTCTATCGGGCCATCGCGGACGCGCTGGCTGCAGACATTGAAGCGGGCCGGCTGGCTCCTGGCACCCGGCTGCCGACGCACCGCGAGCTGGCCGAGCGGGTCGGTGTGACGGTGGGCACGGTGACGCGGGCGTACACCGAGGCCGAGCGCCGAGGGCTCATTGGCGGAGAGGTGGGCCGGGGGACGTACGTGCGGCACCTCGAGGCGCCGCGCCTCCTGCCCTCCGCGCCCCGGGTGCCGGGGGATGACACGCTCATCGAGCTGGGGATGAACTGGCCCCCGACGCCGGAGGGGGATCCCGCTGCCGAGGCACTGCGCCGGACGCTGGAGGTGCTTCAGCGCTCGGCGGAGCTCCCGGAGCTGCTGGCGTACCAGCCGCACGCGGGACTCTTCTCGCACCGGGAGGCGGGGGCGGAGTGGATCTCGCGCTTCGGGATCACGGTCCCGGCGGATCAGGTGGTGGTGTGCTCGGGCGGGCAGCACGCGATGGAGGTGGTGATCAAGGCCCTCACGAGGCCCGGAGACACCCTCCTCACGGAGGCCCTCACCTACCCAGGGCTGAAGACGCTGGCGAGCCAGCAGCACCTGCGGATCCAGGGGGTGGCCATGGACGCGCAGGGCCTCCTGCCGGAGGCGCTGGAGGCGGCCTGCCGCGGCGGCGCGAAGGTCCTCTACTGCGTGCCCAACCTGCAGAACCCCACGGGCGCGGTGATGTCACTGGAGCGGCGCGAGCGCATCGCCGCGATCGTGCGGGCGCAGGGCCTGACGGTCCTCGAGGACGATGTCCACGGCCTCTTGCTGGAGGAGCGTCCCCCACCCTTGTGCGCGCTCGTGCCGGAGTCTGGCTACTTCATCGCGGGGATCTCCAAGCTGCTCGCGCCCGGGCTGCGGCTCAGCTACCTCGCGGTGCCACGCCGAGGCATGGAGCGGCTGGAGGAGAACGCGGGCCTGGCAGCGCGGATGACGCCGCCCCTGACGGCGGAGATCTGCACGCAGTGGATCCGCGAGGGCACCGCGGACAAGATCGTGGCGCACCGGCGCCAGGAGGCGCTGGAGCGGCTGGAGCTGGCGCGCGAGGTGCTCGGCGAGGCGGTGGTCCGGAGCGCGCGGGGGCCGGCCTACCACCTGTGGATGGAGCTGCCGGGGCACTGGCGAAGTGAGGCCTTCAGCGCCCAGGCCCGGCGGAACGGCGTCTCCGTGACGGCGTCCGAGGTGTTCGCGGTGGGGCCTGCGGTGGCACCGGGAGCCGTGCGGGTCTGCCTGGGCGCGCCACGCACACAGGCACAGCTGCGCAAGGGGCTCCTCCGCCTGCGAGACACGCTCGCGGGCGGGCCAGCCCCTCTGAGCACCATCGTCTGAGGAAGCGAGTCGAGCCCGCCCGGCAGCCACCTGTTCGGAAATGTCGGGGGTTTTGGGCGCAAAAAGTCCCGACATTTCCGAACAGCTGCCCCTCGGGCTGCGTCCGGCCCACCCGGTTCAGCCGGGACTGTCGCCGACGCGGCGCAAGCCCTCGGCAAGCCGCTGCACGAGCGTCGTGTACTGCGTCAGGATCTCGTCGAAGCGTGCGCGGCGCTCCCTGAGGTCGGGGACATGCTGTCCCTCGAGGCCCTTCAAGCTCAGGTGCAGCGAGAGGCGGAGCTTCATGAAGAGATCCGTCAAGTGGATCTCCCCCACCACTTCCTTCGGCGTCATCTCGCGCGAGGAGACAATCGTGCGCCGGACGTCACGCAGCTCGTTGCCGATGACGGCCCATGTCCCGAGCGCATGCACCTCGATGAGGCGGCCATCCACCAGCAGGTAGTAGGCCTTGCTCGTGTGCACGCCGGTGTCCCCATCCTGGGCGTCGGTGAAGGCACCGAGGAAGTTGGTCGACCCATCCAGGTGGAACGCTGGGACATCGAGCCAATCGGCCTGGCGGTGCCGGGCCGCGAGCGAGCCGCACAGCGTCTCGAGCTCGGCCAGGTTCTCACTCGGCTCCGAGAAGGCAGCGCGGATTGGCTTCGCCACGAGCTTGATCTCGGGGAGCACGATGTCACAGGCCTCCTCCAGGATCGCGGCCTCCGCCTGCAGGCGCGCCTCGTGCTTGTCGTAGAGCACCGTTGTGGGATCGAACGCCCCAGGGTCGTATCCCTCGCTGAGGGCGCCCACCTCCTTCAAGAGGCTCTCCAGCGCATTGGAGGTCTGCTCTACCCGCTGCGCGACGGCCTCGCGCTCGGCGTCCTTCTCCTCGGAAGTCTTCTGATCGTCACTGGACACGGGCGGGAGCCTAACTCGGGGGCCTTGCCGGTGGCGACACCCTCGCTCAGGCCGGACTGTCTCCCGCGCGACGCAACCCCTCGGTCCGGGTCTTCATCAGCCGCGTGTACTCCGTCAGGAGGGCGTCGAACCGCTCCCGGCGCTCGGCAAGGTTGGAGCCGGGCTCCAGCCGCATGAGCGCATCGTCGCGGTGGAGGTATCCCCGGAGGTTGATGAGCACTCCGTCCAGCGGGAACACGTTCACCGCCTCGTGCCCCTCGATCACCCGCGTGGTGATGATCGAGCGCTGCAGGTGCAGCCGCTTGGAGACGATGCGCCACCGTCCGACGCAGCACACCTCCACCAGCCGCCCGTCCGTCAACAGCCACAGATCCCGATCGAGGAGTACCCCGGTCTCCCCCTCCTTCACGTCCTTGGGGACGCCGACGTGGAGGCCCAGCCCATCCAGCCGCTCCCCCGGAACATCGAGCCACTCGGCCTGCTGGTGCCGGACCGGCTGTGAACCGAGGAAGGCCAAGATCGTGGCCATGTCCCCATGCGGATCGCCCTCACGGGTGGCGTACATGTTCCGCACCGGCCTCGCCATCAGCTTGAGCTCGGGGAGCACGAGATCGACGAGCTCCTCGAAGATGGCGGCCTCGGCGCGATTCTGCTCATCACGCGCGATGAAGAGCAGAGCGTCCGGAGTAGGCGTGAGGTCCGCCTCCGGAACCTTCTCTCCCTTGAGGAGCCTCGCCAGCTGGTCAGCAGTCTCCAGCACCTTCGCCGCGACCTGCTGGCGCGCGGCGTCGTTCGTGTCCTCGGCCATGGGCTCCTCAGCGGGATGAGGCGGCTACTTCTGCTGCGACGGCGGCGCCACGGCGCGGACGTGGATCTCCTTGAGCTGCCGCTCGTCCACGTCACCCGGCGCGCCCGTCATCTGGTCCGTGCCCGTCTTCGTCTTCGGGAAGGGGATCACGTCGCGCAGGGACTCGGCGCCCGTCAGCAGCATGGCCAGGCGGTCCATGCCCACGGCGATGCCACCGTGCGGCGGCGCGCCGAACTTGAGCGCGTCCAGCAGGAAGCCGAACTTCGCGCGCGCGTCCTCGTCGCTGATGCCCAGCGCCTTGAAGACCTCGGACTGGACCTTCGGATCATGCAGGCGGATGGAGCCGCCGCCGATCTCGAAGCCGTTGAGCACCACGTCGTAGCGGTGGCACTTCACGCGGCCGGGATCCGACTGGAGATGCGCGACGTCCTCGTCGTGAGGACGGGTGAACGCGTGGTGCGCCGCGGCCCAGGTCTTCGAATCCTCGTCGTACTCGAAGAGAGGCGGGTTCACGACCCAGAGGAAGCGCCACACGCCGCCCGACCCGTACTCCGGGATGAGCCCCAGCTTCTTCGCCAGGTGCACGCGCAGGTTCGCCATGATCGTGTGC
>NZ_DASPHO010000026.1:0-3746 GCF_035629615.1 Hyalangium sp.
CCTTGTTGCAGCTCATCCACAGCTGCCCGCTCCCATCCGGGAGGATCTGGAAGATGCGGTTGTCGAAGAGCCCCTCGGTGCGGGTCCACCGCTGCAGGCCCCCCTCCTTCCAGCGGTAGAGGCCTTCCAGGGTGCCGATCCAGAGCGTGCCCAGGGCATCCTCATGGAGCGTCAGGATCTTGCCCCTCAGCGGGCCATTCTCGGGGATCTGCATGACAGCCTTGCCCGCCTGGAGGTAGGCGAGCCCTCCGCCGAACGTCGCCACCCAGATGCCCCCCGCGGCGCGCCCCTGCAGGAAGACGATGATCTGGCCTGGAAGCTCGCCCTCGGGCATGAACGGCTCGAAGCGCTGGCCGTTCCATCGGACGAGCCCCTTGTCGGTGCCGGCCCAGAGCGTGCCATGCGTGTCCTCGTGCAGGGCACGCACGCGGGCCGGCAGGGTCCCCTGGCTCAGGCTGAAGACGGTGAACCTGCCCGAGTGCCACCGGCTGAGGCCCTGCGTCGAGCCAAACCAGAGGCTGCCGTCGCTCCCCTCGGCGATGAGAGTGACCCAATCCTGAAGGAGCCCCTCGCGTGTGGTCCAGGTCGTCATCTGTCCGTCCCGGAGGCGGGTGACGCCCCCGCCCCAGGTGGCGAACCAGAGGCTTCCGTCACGCGCCTCGTGGATGGCCGTCACCATCTCGTGCGCCAGTCCCTCCGGAGGGCCATAGGGGGTGAAGGGCGCATCCTTGAGCTGATGAAGCCCGTGGGCTTCCGTGCCAATCCAGAGATTGCCCTCATTGTCCTCGAGCAGATCCATCACCATGCTGCCGGCCAGCACATGTGCTGCATCCGGCTGCGTGCGTTGGCCGCGCGTGACCCGGAGGGGACTGCGTCCCTGGCTCCCGACCCAGAGGGTCCCCGCCCGATCCACGAGAAGGGAGGAGACGGGTGCGCCCGGCAGGCTCGCCTCGGGCATCCGCCGCAGGGTGCCCTCCTGAAGCCGGTACACGTCGCCCTCCTCAGTGCCCACCCACAGCATCCCGTCCGGGCCGCAGGCCAGCGCGCTGACCGCCACCGCCTGCTTGCCCTCGACGGGGACCGGCGCCGTCCAGGTCTTGCCGTCCCACCGCTGCAGGCCCGCGGCGCTGCCCGCCCAGATGGCGCCCTGGGAGTCCTCGGCAAGAGCCCTCACGGTCTCATGGGCAAGCCCGTCACGGTCCGTGAAGGCCCGCAAGTGGCTGCCAGAGAGCTGGAACAGCTCGCGCAGCTCCGTGGCGATCCAGAGGCTCCCATCGCTGGCGGCCAGCAGATCGGTGAAGCCCTGGAGGGCCGTCCCCGACGCCGGGAGGACGGGAGAGAAAGCGCCCTGCCGCATGCGGGTCAGCCCTCTCTCCGTACCGATCCAGAGCGTCCCGTCCTGGCTGAGCGCGAGGCGGCGGACGGCGGGGTCCGGGAGCTCGGGTGTATTCGTCTCGTCAAAGACGGTGAAGCGCACCCCGTCGAAGCGGACCAGTCCTTCCAGGGTGCCCGCCCAGAGGTAGCCGTCTGGCGTCTGCACGAGCGAGAAGATGCTGTTCTGCGGCAGCCCGTGCTCCGCCTGCCAGGAGCGGTGGGGGAACTGGAGCAGCGACTTGCCCGCCTCCAGGGCCCAGGCGCTCCCGCTGCTGCCCAGCAGCGCCACGAGCACGCCCAGAGCCAGCACACGCGCGGATCCTCTGCAGAGGTGTCTTCCTCCCATCAGGGATGCCTACCTACCACGTCAGCCACGAAATGAGGAGCCCTCCCCAACCTGTCCGGTTGTCCTTTCGGGGAGGGGACCGCACGTCACCCCTACTACGGCAGCAGGCGCATGACGGTGGTGCAACCTCGTCTGAACAGGCTCAGCTGCGGCGACGGCGGGGCAGCAGGGTCAGCAGGGCCACCAGCGCGCCCCCTACGAGGCCCATTCCCCCGCCACCCGCCGAACAGCCGATTCCCGCCATCTCCCCCTGGTCCTGTCCGTTGAGGCTCCAGTGAGCGGTCGAATCCTCGTCACAGTCGGTGGCACCGTCGTACGTCACCACCACGGTGCTCTTGCCAGCCTTGAGCGTCGTCGAGCCCGACAGCGACTCGTGTTGGCACGCCTCCGTGTCAAGGATCTGATCCACTGTGGAGGCCTCCAACTTGCCTGAGGTGGGCGAGCCGATCCATCCCTTGCCGCTCCACTTCTGGCCAGTGCCCATCTGCTCGAACGCTCCCGCGTAGTCGATGAGCAGCGTGTCGCTTTTGAGGGTGCAATCATCGTTGACGTTGCTCAATTCCATGCGGAAGTTGATGTCGAAGGTGGGCTTGGAGGAGTTCTCGGTGCTCTCTCCCTTGATCTCGCCGTCGACCTTGAGCGAGCTGGCCGCGGTCTGTCCACCACAAGGCTTGGTGCTCTCGTAGCCGAAGCCCTCATAGCGGATCAGCCCCAGGCTGGACGTCTCCCTGTTGAACTCCTCGGTGACCGCGGTGCCGAACCACGTCCTGCCGCTCTCGTCGGTGCAGCCACCTTTGTAGGTTTTCTTCGAGCCCTCGGTGATCAACTCGGGACAGTTCGTCTCGCTGTCTGCCTGGTGCGACAGGTCGGCCACGAGCATGGGCGTCATGGAGAAGAAGAAGATGGTGACCGCACTGGCACTTCCAGACCACTGCTTGACGTCATCGCCGCTCTCCAGGTTCGCTTCCTTGTAGCCGTCGAGTTCTTCCGCGGCGCCTCCTCCTCCTCCACATCCCGGCAGGGAGAGAGCAACGAGGGAAGCGAGAAGTGGCACAAGCCTGCTTGCAGACATGGGGAGTCTCCTTGATCGCGCTGAAGTCCTTCTTGTTCAATTGCGCGGAGCAGGATCGATTGGATCGGGAGCGCCCGGGCCAGCTGGGAGTCACCTGGCCGGGAGAAGGGGCAGAGCACGCGGCCATGGCGAGGGCCAGCAGCGCGAAGATCCTACGAGGAGATGGAATGGGGAGGGCTTATTGCCCCCTAAATGTGCGAGCGGGGACACCGCGACGGCGGCCCCACAGCGCCAGCGCCAGCACGCTCAGCAGCATCGGCAGGCTCGCGTCCACGGTGGTCGCGCAAGACCAGCCCACCGGGTAGCGTGCCTCCTCCTCCGCAGGCGCTGTCACCTTCACTCCATTGGACCGGGCGGTCGCGATGAGGCCCGCGCCGTTGATGGCGCGCACGGTGACGAAGTAGGACGTGCCCCCCTCGAGCGGCAGGTCCAGCGCCGTGGCGGAGGTGGCTGCACCGACCGGGGCGAAAGGCTTCGTGCTCTCGGGTGACGCCTCCGACCCGATGGCCCACTCATACTCCACCACCCCTGATTCGCTGTCGGAGAAGCCTTCCCAGTTCGCGGAGATGGACGTGAGAGAGGCTTGCTGACTCAAGTCCTCGTGGAGCTCGTCGGACTGAGGCCGGTCGTACACCCGGCCCGCGGCTGGGGGCGTCGTATCGGGATCCACGGCCACGATGAACCCGTCATATTCTCCACCGAACGTCATGTCGTGGCCTCCCGAACCGGGCAGGGCGCTGTTGGACTGGGTCATCCCGGCCAGCACGAGCCGGTTCTCCGAGCTGATGCTCAGCGCACGGACCTCGTCCTCCGCGCCTCCTCCGATAAAGGAGGTCCATCCTGGCCCTCCCTTCGCGGGGATCAGGGTCACGAAGCCTTCCGACAAGCCCGCGAACATGGAGTCGAACCCGCCGCGCATGGGCAGGCTCGCCGTGCCCATCACCCCCCCCACAT
>NZ_DASPHO010000027.1:0-29859 GCF_035629615.1 Hyalangium sp.
AGTGGTACGGGTCATAGCCCCAGTTGAAGCCGTCCGCGTCCCGGACCGCGTTGACCGCGGCCTGCTGCTGCTCCGAGTCTGGCGGCAGCGACGCGAGATCTCCCGTCGGCTCCTGGTGCTCGGCGCGGTTCTCGTTGATGGTGGCGATGTCGAACACGGGCAGCAGGTGGACGTGCGTCACACCCGCCGTGGCCAGCTTCTTCAGGTGCTTGGTGCCGTTGGTGTCACGGGTGAAGGCCTTGAAGGTGCCCCGCTCGGGCTCCGGAACCGTGGCGTCGTGGATGCTGAAGTCGCGCACGTGCAGCTCGTAGAGGACGATGTCCTCGGGCGCCGCCAGCGCCGGCTTCTCGACCGTGGCCCACCCCGACGGGGCGAGGGCCGGGTCGTCCAGATCGATGATCTGGCTGCGCGTGCTGTTGGTGGACAGGCTCACCGCGTACGGGTCCGTGACGCGGTTGGTCTTCACCGCCAGCTCCTTGCGGACATAGACGTCCACCTCATAGAGGTAGAACTTGCCCTTCCACGAGGCGTTGCCGGTGGCAAACCACACGCCCTTGTCCCCGGCCTGCATCGTGACCGTCTCGGACGGATCGGCGGCCGTCGAGCTGTCGAACACCAGCAGCGACACCTTGCGCGCCGTGGGGGCCCAGACACGGAGCGTGGGCACGCCCTCCGTGTCGAAGGACGCACCCAGCGGGCCCGTGTACGTGTAGAGCACATCCAGCACGCCGGCGAGCTGGACGGAGGTGGCGTCCAGCACCTTCCCCGTGGTCGAGGTGAGCGAGACGGCAATCTGTCCCTCGAGGATCTCCTCCACCTTGCTCTGCTCGGCCGCGGGGATCTTCAGCGCGAGGGCATCGGACAGGTGCGGGAAGCGCTGCTTCAGCGCGCTGCTCAGGCCCGCGGGATCCTGCTCCAGCGTGAAGGCAGTGCCTCCCTGGATGCCAGTGTCGGTCAGCCGCATGGCTCCGTCAGGCTGGTAGTGCAGCCGGAGGGTCGCACCCGTGGGGATGACGTCGACCTGCGGGATCCACGCCAGCGTGTCCGGCGCCACCCAGTGCGCCCGCGCCAGGTTGATGTCACCCGTGGCCGCATTTGCCGGACGGATGGTCACCCTCTTGGTGGTGGAGTTCCAGGTGAACACCACCTCCTCGCCCACCTCCGTGACGACGAAGGGGATGTCATTGCCGCTCGCATCTCCGTAGGCCCCGTCCCAGCTCTCGTTGAGGGCCACCTTCGCCCGGTAGTTCAGGCGGATGTCCGGGTCCGGGTCATTGGGGTCATTGGGCGGGATCGCCGTGGTCTTGAAGACGAAGATGCCGTCCCCGTCCGAATCCTGGAGCCAGGACCGCAGGCAGCCCGGCTGCCAGTTGCCAGGGCAGCCCAGCTTGCTCTGGAAGTTGCCGGGCGCCACTGCGATCTTGGCCACGTTGTCGCGGACGTAATGGCTCGTGGGATCGAAGTAGAACGTCACCGGCCCGGTGGCCGCCTGGGTCAGCGTGAGCGCCGCGGCGGGGTACGTCTCCGTGAGCGCGCCGTCGATGGCCACCTTGTACTGCCAGGTGCCGGCCGGGACATTGAAGCTCTTCTGCCACACGCCGTCGTCCGCCTCGAGCGTGAGCTGGGTGGCGGTACACGTGGGATCATTGTCGGCCGGACAGCCGGCCTCGCTCTGGAAGTCACCCACGACCGTCACGGTGGTGGGCGCCGCGACGGCGGCCAGCGGGACGAGGACGGCGGCCAGCAGCGCACTGAGCGCAAGCGGGCGCACCTGTAACGGGAAACGAACTGGGACTCTCAGGACACACCTCCGGGGGTTGAAAGGCACTAGCGACTAGCGACGGCGCGCGTGGCTCGCGACGAAATGGCACGAGGCCCGGGCCCGGCGCGGCATCACGGCGACGCAGCCTAGCAGGGTGAGGGAAGCAGGCGTCCAGGCCTCCTCTCGCTGCGCCTCCTTTCCCAGGGACCCGCCAGGTCGCTTCATGAGTCGAAACGCGAAATCCTGGAGTGATTTTGCCTCGCCTGCTCCGCGAGGGACGGAGCCGGCCCACGCCGCGCTCCCCGGGTGCCTCCGGAGAGAGCCGGGGTTGCGAGGTGCCGAGTTGCATCGCCACCGTGCCCCTTGGATGGGCGGAGCGTTCCGCCGAACGAGGGTGACCGAGCATGAAGAGACTGATCATCGCAGCGGCGGCGTTGGGCGCGGCGTGCCTGTTGGGTTGCAGGACGGACACGGCCGTGGGGGCCTCCTCCTCCGAGGTGTCCTCGCCGGTGCGCGTGGCCCAGAACCCGGACATCGCCCGAGGAGACCGAGGGCCGCTCATCCCCGGAACCGTGGTCGCCGACTACAAGGATACGCTCGTCGTCAGGGACGACGAGGGCTTCGAGCGCTCGCTGCGCGTCGATGAGCAGACGCTGTACAAGGACCGGGAGGGGGACCTCGTCGCCCGCGAGTACCTGGCGCCCGGCGCCCAGGTGCGCACCTCGTTCGACTACAACGACAAGGAGCGCATCGCTCGCGAAGTCGTCATCGTGAATGCCACCAACCAGTGCGAGCCGAACGCCTGGCCCGAGGAGCCCACGCCCTACCGCCGCGACCCATGAGGTAGGAGGACTCGGGCACACGGAGGGCGTCGGCTGCGCCCTCCACGCACTGCGTCAGACTCCGCGTCGTAGCTCCGTTTCACTCGGGAAATAACGACGCGGCGCATCATGAATGGCACATGACGGACCCGACCGGAGAGGTTCGCTGACTCGCCCGAGACAGTTCACCTCTCTGGCATTCTGTGAAACAGTCGCGCCGCGATGCAGGCCCCCCAGCTCCTCAGCCTGGCCATTGAGCGCATGCGTCATGCACCCTTGACGCTGCTGCTCGCACTCCACCTGCTGAGTTGCACCCACACGCCGGCGCAGCCCGACGCGCCGCCCGCCCCGGCGAGTCCTCCCGCCGCCGTCGTCGCGCAACCTCCGGCGTCGCCGCCCGCGCCCACCGTGCCGCCGCGCAGCTGGGCCGACGAGATCCTCTACTTCGTCGTCGTGGATCGCTTCGCGGATGGGGAGCCGGCCACCAACGTCGCCGTGGACACCGCCGCGCAGGGCGCCTTCCACGGTGGGGACCTGAAGGGCCTCCGCCAGCAGCTGGACGAGCTGAGCTCGCTGGGCGTGACGGCGCTGTGGATCACCCCCGTGGTGAAGAACATCGACAGCTTCGTCACCGGCGCCGGCTTCCCGGACTGGGGCTATCACGGCTACTGGGCGGACGACTTCCACAAGCTGGATCCGCGCTTCGGCACCGAGGAGGACCTGCGCGCCCTGGTGGACGAGGCCCACCGGCGCGGCATCCGCGTGCTGCTGGACGTGGTCTACAACCACCCTGGCTACAACTCGCGCTACCTGACGAACCCGCAGACGAAGGCCTGGCTGCGCTCGGAGGATCGGGGCACCTGCGGCCAGGATGATCTGACGAGCTGCGTCTCCGGCCTGCCGGACTTCAAGACGGAGCTGCCCGAGGTGGCCAAGTACCTGCTGGACGCGCAGCTGGACTGGGCGAAGCGCTCCGGGGTGGACGGCTTCCGGCTGGACACGGTGAAGCACGTGGATCACCCCTTCTGGAAGGAGCACCGCCGCCGCCTCCGCGAGGAGGTGCGCAAGGACTTCTTCCTGCTCGGCGAGGTGTGGGGCGGAGATGCCGACGTGCTGGACCCGTGGTTCGCCGGGGACGAGATGGACGCCGGCTTCGACTTTGGCTTCCAGGGCAACTCCATCGCCTTCGTGCTGGGGCGTGGCCGCACCATCGCCTTCGACAAGTACCTCAAGTCCCGCGCCAAGGTGCGCCCCGGCTACCTGCTGGCGCACTTCCTGTCCTCGCATGACGTGCCGGGCGCGCTGCACCAGCTCGAGGGAGACGTGAAGCGCTTCCGCCTGGCGGCCGTGCTCCAGCTCACCAGCTCCGGCATCCCCACCATCTACTACGGTGAGGAGGTCGCCCGCCCCGGCGGAGACTGGCCCGCCAACCGCAGCGACATGCCCTGGGGGGCGCGCGACATCAAGCCCGGCGCCGGCAAGCCCCGCGACGAGGACCTGCGCAAGCTCTACCAGAAGCTCACCTCCATCCGCCGCGCGCATCCGGCGCTCTCTCGCGGCACGCACCAGGGGCTGTCCACGGACGGAGACCTCTATGTGTTCCTGCGCCACGACGCGGAGTCTGGCGACGCGGTGATGGTGGCGATCAATCGCGGGCAGCAGCCGGCGAAGGTGTCCCTGCCTTGGCCTGCTCCTTGGGGCGCAACGGTGGCGGAGGACTTGCTGAACGGGGGCCGGCTGGAGGGCCCCACCCTGGAGCTCGCCGTCGAGCCGCTCGGGGCGCGCATCCTGGGAAGAATCCACACCCAAAAACCCTGACTCACGGGGGCGAGGGATCTGATGGCCGCAGTGACGTTCAAAGACGTGGCGAAGCGATACGGCGCGGTCTCGATCATCGAGGGGCTCAACCTCGACATCCGGGATCGCGAGTTCCTGGTGCTGGTGGGGCCCTCCGGGTGCGGCAAGTCCACCGCCCTGCGGATGATCGCCGGACTGGAGGAGATCACCGGAGGCACGGTGGCCATCGGCGATCGGGTGGTGAACGACCTGCCCCCCAAGGAGCGGGACGTCGCCATGGTCTTCCAGAACTACGCCCTCTACCCGCACATGTCCGTTCGGGAGAACCTCGAGTTCGGCCTGAAGATCCGCAAGACGCCCAAGCCGGACATGGACAAGCTGGTGAACGAGGCGGCGGACATCCTCGACATCACCCACCTGCTGGATCGCAAGCCCAAGCAGCTGTCCGGTGGCCAGCGCCAGCGCGTGGCCCTGGGCCGCGCCATCGTCCGCAAGCCGGCCGTCTTCCTCTTCGACGAGCCGCTCTCCAACCTGGACGCCAAGCTGCGCGTGGCCATGCGCGCGGAGATCAAGAAGCTCCAGCAGCGCCTCCAGGTCACCGCCGTCTACGTGACGCACGACCAGATCGAGGCGATGACCATGGGGCACCGCATCGCGGTGCTGAAAGAGGGCAAGCTGCAGCAGCTCGGAACGCCTCTCGAAGTCTACGAGCGTCCCGCCAACATCTTCGTGGCCCAGTTCATCGGCAGCCCGCCCATGAACTTCCTGGAGGCCACCCTGGACGCCAACGGCACCGCCCTGGTGGGCCAGGGCTTCACCCTGCCGGTGCCCCAGAGCCTGCGCCCGGTGACGGCGGGCAAGGGCGGCAGGAAGATCAAGGTCGGCATCCGGCCGGACCACATCTTCCAGCCCGGCCAGGCCGTCCGTGGCGAGCCCGCGAAGCTGGAGGCGAAGGTCGAGATCGTCGAGCCGATGGGCAACGAGCTCATCGTCCACTCGCGGCTGGGTGAGTACGGCATCGTCTTCCGCATGCCCCCGCAGAACACCCCCGAGACCGGCGCGACGCTCCCCGTCGTGGTGGAGCTGGACTCGCTGCACCTCTTCGACGCCGAAACCGAGCAACGCCTCACCGCCTGATTTCCCGGAGCCTCAAGCCCATGAAGAACCTGCGACTGCTGATCGCGGCCGTCTGCCTCTGCGCGCTCGGCCTGCTGCCCCTGACCGCCGCCGCCGCCGAGACGGAGATCGTCCTCTGGCACTCCTACCGCGCCGAAGAGAAGTCCGCGCTGGAGAAGGTGGTGGCCGAGTACAACAAGGCCAACGCTGGCAAGGCGAAGGTGACGACGCTGGCCGTCCCTTATGACGCGTTCGCGGACAAGATCACCGCCACCGTGCCTCGCGGCAAGGGGCCGGATCTCTTCATCTTCGCGCAGGACCGCCTGGGCGGCTGGATCGAGGCCGGCAACACCATCGAGCCCATCGACTTCTTCCTGGATGACACGCTCAAGAAGCGCTTCATCCCCACGACGATGCAGGCGATGACGTACCGGGGCACCGTGTACGGGCTGCCGCTGAACTACAAGAACATCGCGCTCATCTACAACAAGAAGCTGGTGCCCACGCCGCCCAAGACCTCGGGCGAGCTGGTGGCCATGAGCAAGAAGCTCACCGACAAGAAGGCCGGGCGCTTCGGGCTCGCCTACTCGTACGGCGACTTCTACTACCACGCGGCGCTGATGAACGGCTTCGGCGGCGGCGTGTTCGACGCCAAGTTCAACCCCACCCTCAACTCGAAGGAGAACGTGCAGTCCATCGACCACCTGCTCAAGTGGATCGACAAGGATGGCATCCTCCCCGCCGAGCCCTCCACGGCCCTCATCACCTCGCTCTTCAATGACGGCAAGGCGGCCATGGTGTTCTCCGGCCCGTGGTTCCTGGGCGAGATTGCCAAGGGCATCGACTACGGCATCTCCCCCCTGCCCACGCTGGACGAGGCGGGCGGCAAGCCCATGCGCCCGTGGATGACGGTGGAGGGCGTGTACGTGACGGCGCCCTCGAAGAACAAGGAGGCGGCCTTCGAGGTCGCCAAGTTCCTCACCGAGGCGGCCTCCGCCAAGGTGCTGGCGCTGGAGGGCCGCCAGAGCCCGGCCAACGCCGAGGTCTACAACGACGCCCAGGTCTCCAAGGATCCGCAGCTCAAGGCCTTCCGTGATCAGGTGGAGGTGGCGGTGCCCATGCCCAACGTGCCGGAGATGACCATGGTCTGGTCGCCGGCCACCACGGCCATGAACGCCATCCTGAAGAAGGCCTCCACCCCGAAGGCCGCCCTCGAGAAGGCGCAGCAGCAGGTGGCCAAGGACGTCGCGGGACTCCGCAAGAAGTGAGCAGCGCCTCGTCCCAACCCACCCCGGGCGGCGCTCCAGGCAGCTCCGCCCTCCTGCTCCCGCCTCACGCGGCGCCCAGTCCTCCCTCCCCGCAGCAGGCTCCTCTGTGAATCCTCCCCAGAAGACTCCTCCCAGCCTGCGGCGGCCACGCGTGCTGGTGGGACTGGCCCTCTCGCTCGGCCTGGGGCTGGCGCTCGCCTACGGCCTGCTGGACCGGGCGCGTGAGGACGCCGCCATCGAGCGCGAGCAGCGCCGCAACCTCATCTCCCTGAATGCGCTGGCGGATCTCGCGCAGCGCGCGGGAGGCAGCGGTAACAGGGTGCGCGCCGTCGTGGAGGCCACGAAGGATCAGCTCCCCCCGGGGAGCTCCGTGCGCGTCATCGCCTTCTCCGGCATCAAGCTGGAGGCCTCCACCTTTCCGGAGGATCAGGGGGACAAAGCCGCGCCGCGGCGACTGGCGCGCGAGGAGAAGAGCCTCTACGACCGCGGGCAGCGGCTGCGCGCCGCGGTGGAGACGAACCGCGAGGAGGGCAACGCCCGCAAGCCGGAGATTGAGATCGAGCTGCTGCCCACGGGTGGGCGGCTGTTCTCCGCGCCGGTGGAGGTGGACGGGGCAGTGGTGGGCATGGTGGACCTGGCCACGGTGCCGCTGCCCACGCTGGAGCGGCCTGGGCTGGGGCCGGTGCTGCTGGCCTTCTTCGGGCCGATGCTGGTGCTGCTGGCGGCAGCGCTCTTCCTCCGGCTGCAGCGCCAGTGGCACCTTGTGGCCGTAGCGGCGGGGGTCTTCCTGGTGGGCCTGGGGGGCTACGCCCGCTACTCCATGAGCTCCCTCGAGGACGGGGTGCGCGGCTCGCAGGGCGCGGTGGAGGACCACCTGCGCGCCATCGCCGAGCGCGGCCGCGCGGTGATCACCGCGCAGAGCCTCGCGGCCGAGCCGGCGCTCCAGCCGGACGCCTGGGACACGAACCTGTTCCGCAAGCCGCTCGGGCTGCTCACCGCTCAGGGCACGGTGAACGAGGCCGTGGTCACCCAGCGCGTGGAGGAGCTGCAGGGCCAGGCCTCCCGTGCCTTCGTCCTGCTGCGCGTGCTGGGGCTGGCGCTGCTGCTCTTCATCGGCCTGGGCGCGCTGCACCGCTTCGTCGCCACGGTGGTGGAGCACCGCGAGGCCTACTCCTACATCATGCCGGCCATGGTGGGGATGGTAGTGCTCGTCTTCTTCCCCTTCATCTACGGCATCACCCTCTCCTTCACGGACGCCAACCTCTACAACACCAACCAGCCCCTCACGGACATCTGGATCGGCCTGCGCAACTACGCGGAGATCCTCGGGGACTTCAACATCGCCCGGCAGGGCGACGGCGGCGTCTGGGTCTTCAACTACCTGAACTTCTACTGGACGCTCTTCTTCACGGTGGTGTGGACGATCACCAACGTGACCATTGGCGTGTCGGTGGGCCTGGTGCTGGCGCTCATCCTCAACACGCCCAAGCTGGCGCTGCGGCCCATCTACCGGGTGCTCCTCATCCTGCCGTGGGCCATGCCCAACTACATCACCGCGCTCATCTGGAAGGGCATGTTCCACCAGCAGTTCGGCGTGGTGAACCACGTCATCCGCATGTTCGGCGGGCAGGGGCTGTCCTGGTTCGAGTCCCCCTTCACCTCGTACCTCACCGCGCTGGCCACCAACGGCTGGCTGAGCTTCCCCTTCATGATGGTGGTGTCGCTGGGCGCGCTGCAGTCCATCCCCATGGAGCTCTACGAGGCGGCGCGCGTGGACGGGGCCAGCCGCTGGCAGCAGTTCGTGTCCATCACCCTGCCCTCGCTCAAGCCCGCGCTGGTGCCCGCCATCATCCTGTCCGTGGTGTGGACCTTCAACATGTTCAACATCATCTTCCTGGTGACGGAAGGTGAGCCGGGCAACTCCACGGAGATCCTCGTGACCCAGGCGTATAAGTACGCCTTCCAGCGCTACCGCTACGGCTACGCGGCGGCGTACTCCACCGTCATCTTCGGCATCCTGCTGCTCTACAGCGTGGTGCAGAACCGGCTCTCGCGCGCCACGGAGGCAGCCTGATGGCCACGCGACGCGAGGGCGTGCCGCACCTGCCGCTCCATGTGCTGCTGGTGCTCTTCACCCTCTTCACCATCTACCCGATCCTCTGGGTCGTCACGATCGCCTTCTCCGGCCGGCAGAACCTGGCCATCGCCACGCTGCCGCCGGAGCCCACCTGGGTGGACAGGCTGCGCGCCATCACCCCGTGGCCCGAGGTCTGGTCCCTCTCCAACTTCAGCTCGGTGATGACGGACCAGCCCTTCGCGAAGTGGATGCTCAACAGCGCCATCATCGCCGCGGGCACCACCGTGGTGGGCGTCTTCCTGGCCTGCACCGCGGCCTACGCCTTCAGCCGCTTCAAGTTCCCCGGCCAGCGCACGGGCATGATGGCCTTCCTGGTGTCCCAGATGTTCCCGGGCACCCTCATGCTCATCCCCCTCTTCATCATCCTGGTGCAGTGGCTGGGGCTGGGCAGCTCGCGGCTGGGCCTCATCGTCGTCTACGCCACCACCTCCATCCCCTTCAGCGTGTGGATGCTCAAGGGCTACTTCGACACCATCCCCAGGGACTTGGAGGAGGCCGCCCTCATGGAGGGTGCCTCGGTAGGCAAGATTTTCTGGAGCATCATCCTTCCCCTGGCTAAGCCGGCCGTGGCGGTGACAGCGCTGTTTTCTTTCATGACTGCCTGGAATGAGTTCATCCTCGCGGCTACTTTCATGGATCAGGAGGCCATGTACACGGCGCCCGTGGGGCTGCGCTTCTTCGTCGGCGGCTTCTCACAACAGTGGGGCTACTTCGCCGCCGGCTCCATCATCGTCTCCATCCCCGTGGTGTTCCTGTTCCTGTTCCTCCAGAAGTACCTCGTGTCCGGCCTCACCGCCGGAAGCGTGAAAGGTTGAAGTCGTTTCCCAAGGAGAAGCCGTCATGAAGACCCGTCTCGCAAGCCTCACTCTGGCCGCCTCGCTGCTCAGCCTCCCCGCCTTTGCCGATGGCAAGGTCACCCTGAAGGATCCGTCCGGAGACGACAACGGCCCGGGCACCTACAAGTACCCGACGGACACCGTCTACAAGAAGGGCTCGTTCGACCTGACCGAGGCCTCCATCGAGAAGAAGGGCAACAAGGTGGACTTCAACCTCACCTTGGCCACCAACCTCGAGGACCCGTGGCGCATGGGCAAGGGGTTCGCCACGCAGATGATCTTCATCTTCATCGACACGGACGGCAAGGAGGGCAGCGGCCACACGGACAGCCCGCCGGGCCTCAACGTCCAGTTCGCCCCGGCGTCCGCCTGGGAGAAGCTCGTCATCCTCTCGCCGCAGGAGACTGCGCGTGTGAAGAAGGAGATCGAGACCAAGGCCGCGGGCCTCAAGGGCGACATCGTGGTTCCCGACCGCACCAAGGGCGCCGGCAAGAAGATCAGCGCCAGCGTGGACGCCTCCCTCCTGGGCGCCGGCGATCCCAGCCAGTGGGGCATCCAGGTGGTGGTGCAGTCCAACGAGGGCTTCCCCGCCGGCAACGATCTGCTCACGCGCAAGGTGAACGAGTACGAGGGCCAGCACCGGTTCGGCGGTGGCCATGACGGCGAGTGCGATCCGCACGCCATCGACTTGCTGGCCGGCAGCGCCAAGGGTGACCCCTCCGAGGTGAAGGCGCAGCACGAGATGCTCAAGTACGAGTGTGCCGAGGACGGCAGCGCCAAGCAGAAGGCCACGCTCACGATGGTGCGCCAGAGCAAGTAACGCGGTACTGAGTCACAAGGACACGGCTGGACTGCCGCGGGGGCTGTCTCCCCGCGGCGCTCCGTCCGGCCATGAGGAGGGGTTCACATCATGTCGAAGAAGTTCCTGCGGAGGAGCGCGCTGGCGCTCGCCGCGACCGCTACCCTGCTGCTCGCGGCGCCCGCCATTGCCCAGGACGCGCCCAAGCTGCAGATCGGCGGCACGACGTACACCAAGTGGCTCTGGGGCAACCAGCGCCACCAGGGCGCCCTGTACAACTTCACCACCATCCCCGGTGAGGGCTATGGCGACAACGGCCAGGGCACCGAGCTCGAGCTGCTGCTCAACGCCCGGCTCTCCAGCCAGGTCGAGGTGAAGGGGCGCATCCACAGCCGCTTCAGCCAGAACTTCTGGACGAACTTCGGTGGCTTCGGCGGCAACCCGAACGCCGACTGCGTGGCCGGCAACTGCGGCGAGTTCGATCCGCGCTCCAACCAGTACATCAAGCTGCGCGGCGTGGCCGTGGTGCTCACGCCGGGCTACCTGGTGGACTCGGCCACCATCGGCGCCAATGACTTCGGCCAGTTCGACCCATACGTCATCGGCCGCATCCGCTACATCGATCGTGACAACGCGCATGGCATCCTCCTCCAGGGCTCGGGTTTTGACCGGAAGCTCACATGGGATGCCACCCGCATCAGCCTGCCGCGGCTGTGGGCCGGTCCGTCCTTCAGCACCGGCCTGTTCCACGCGTCGGACGCGGCCTACGGCTTCCAGACGAAGTGGTCGCTGAGCGACGCGCTCGATGTGGGCGGCATCTTCACCTACGTGCACGACGCCGAGCTCGCGCCTGCGGCCGCGGACCACAATGTGGACAACGGACGCGACCTGACGCCGCGTTTCCGCAATGGCGTGGGCGGCATGAAGGCGGGCCTGCGGGTGAGCGACAAGGTGGACATCCGCGGCGCGCTCTACCACTCGTACTCCAACGCGGACCCGGTGCTCACGACCCCGGGGTTCAACTTCGACACCGGCTTCTCGCCGTCACCGGTCGGCCGGCGCGAGGACAACTCGTACCGGGTGGATGTGACGCTCAGCGACCCGCTGGACATCGGCCTCTCGGTGAACCTGCAGGGCTTCAGCATCGGCGCGGACTACGTGGCCATCATGGCGGCGCGGCGTGAGTCGGACGTGCTGCTCACCGAGGGCCATGATCCGAGCTTTGCCTTCCCAGGTCCCTCCAACGCCGCGTATGGCGTCTTCCAGAACAACCTCTCGAAGATCGGCTATGGCGGGTGGACGAGCGAGGCCCAGCAGGTGGCGACGGTCAACGTGGACAACGAGTTCACTGACTTCGATGAGCCCTTCGCGGAGACGGCCATCGGCTGGAAGGGCATCACCGTGAACCCGGTGTACGGCAACGGGAACCTGGATCTGTCCGGCGAGTACTCGTTCATCACCTACGATACCAACTGGCAGGCTTTCGGAGACCCGACCACCTCCATCACCAACACGCCGTACCCGGTGGCGGAGCTGGACACGGGCGTCGGCCACAACTTCCGCTCCGCTTACCAGCCCTTCCAGGACAAACGCACGCACATCGCGGTGCTCAAGGCTCGCTACGTGCTGGACTTCGCCAAGGGCATCGACATCTTCGGCAAGGCCAAGTTCATCCATGAGTCGGACAAGCGCATGAACGACGCGCGCTTCCTGCCGTACCAGGCGGGTGCCTGCCCTGGGGGTGGGCAGCCTTGTGCGGATCAGAAGAACGAGTACTCCCCGGGGCTGTCGACGGCAGACACCTTTGGCAACCCGAGCGTCGTCACCGTGGGAGACCAGACGGGGTACCAGTGGAAGCCCTTCGACAGCCTGTCAGATGACGATCGGCTGCTGCGCTACTACGCCTTCACGGCTGGGGCGGGCTATCAACTGTCGGACGACCTGTACGCCTCGGTGAGCTACACGAAGTACCTGGCGGATCTGTTCGACGGCAACACAGCCCTCCAAGGGTACAACCGCCACGAGATGGCCTCGGGCTTCCACAACAAGAACTCGGTGGTGGTGCGGGCCAAGTACATCCTGGCGGGCGTGGAGTTCGGCCTGGAGGGCCAGTACGCGTTCGGCACCTTCGATCCGGACTTCGGCTCGGGCTTCGTGCCGCAGGTGGCGGACGAGCAGACCTCCCTGAACCACAACGTGCCGGAAGGCTCGCTGGGCTTCCGCAACCGCTTCACGGGCTGGAACAGCCTGGAGACGCGGGAGTTCGACCACATGCGTATGAAGGCCTTCATGAAGGCGCAGTTCTAGGCAGCCCCTCGCTTCTTGCTCGAGACGGGCCCGGCGCGCAGCGACGCTCGCCGGGCCTCTCTTTTTCCATGGAGTCCCCTCCCCATGCCTCTGCTCCGCCGCTCCCTCCTGCTGCTCGCACTGGGGGGCGTGCTGACCAGCGCCTGCCTCTCCCGAGGCACCCGCGGCGCTACCCCGCTGTTCACCCTCGCGGATCCGCGTGGGGACGATCACGGAGATGGGGATCTGCGCTATCCGCTGCGCGATGACATGCCCCGGGGCTCGCTGGACCTGCTGCTGCTCGTCGCGTACCCCGAGGACAACGGCACGCGATTCGAGGCCACCTTCGCCCGCCCCATCGTCAACCCGCAGGCCGGGCGGACGGTGGACATTGCCGGAGAGACGCAGGCGCAGCGGGCGCGGTTCGGCTTCTACACCTTCAACCTGGATCTCTACGTGGACACGGACGGGGTGCCGGGCTCGGGCCGCACGGAGACGCTGCCCGGCCGCAACCTCACGCTGGCGCCCGGCAGTGCTTGGGAGAAGGTCCTCCTGCTGACTCCGCGGCCCTATGACGCGCGGGACCAGTTGCGGGGGCAGTGGCTGCAGGCGGCGCGCGAGGAGCGGCAGCGCCAGCAGGGCCCGCTGGGCGAGGCGGCGCAGCAGGAGGTGGAGGCGGCGGTGGAGCGGGAGCTGGCGACACGGGTGTTCCTGCCCACGCGCGTCCGCGTTACTGGAGCCACGGTGGAGTTCTTCGTGCCGAATGACTTCTTCGGGGGTTCGCCTCGGCCGGAGTGGGGCTATGCGCTCGCGGCGACGGGGGCCTTCATCGAGAACAAGGTGAACCTGTCGTCGCTGTTCGGGAAGGAGGGCCCGCAGGGGTTGATGGTGCTGCCCATCGCGCCAGGGGACTCGAAGGAGCGGTTTGGCGGCGGGCGACTGGGAGATCCAAGCCAGTCACCTGTGGTGGACCTGATGGTGCCCGAGGGAGTCACTCAGGAGCAGGTGCTGGCGCCGAACGGGCCCCCGTGGCCAGCGGTGGTGCCGGCTGGCTCCCCGGCTCCATCTCCATCAAAGAGCGGCGAATGAGCTCCCAGAGACTCTGGAGCCGCGCCCGAGAACGCTTGCCACCCCAGACGCTGCTCCCGTTGGTGTGGGAACAGCCAGCGGTAGGTAGAACACCCGTGGGCGCTCCTCGTCGCCGGCGCTGGACACAAACCTGTCAGACAAGCAGACAGGTTTGGAGAAAGCTCAGCGGGCCGGAGCCCTCTCGTGGACTGAGGCGCTGACCGCAGCAGTTCCACCTCGCGGAGGAGCGTCCCTGAGGGCGGACTCACCATCCACAGAGCGAGACTCCCAACGGCGTCCATGCGCTTGGGGCTCCTTCCTGCGCGCTCGGAACAGCAGGGCCTGTTCCTCGCTCCGCGGAGTTGGCACACGGCGTGCTGAGCAGCCCTCCGCATGCCGGGCCCTCATGACTTGTTCGTGCGCTACACCTTCGACCACCCCGAGCGGGCGGCGGCGGAGCTGCGCGCCGTGTTGCCGCCGGAGGTGGTCGCCCAGGTGGACTGGAGCAGTCTGCGCCGCGAGGTGGGAAGCGTGGTGGACGCGGAGCTCAGAGAGCGCCAGAGCGACCTGCTGTTCTCGGCCCGGCTCCATGGGGGACAGCCGCTGCTGCTCTACCTGCTGCTGGAACACCCGTCGTCGGTGGACAAGTGGATGGCGTTCCGGATGCTGCGGTACGTGATGCGGCAACTGGAGCGCTGGCATCAGCAGCACCCAGAGAGCGAGAAGCTGCCGGTCATCCTCCCGGTGGTGATGTACCACGGGCCGGAGGGACATTGGACGGCAGCGCTGCGGATGGAGGATCTGTTCCATCTGCCTGGCGAAGCGCTCGGGCCGAACCGAAAAACTGGCTGCGCTGCTGGAGGGCTGGCGTCCGGTGCTTGCCGAAGTGCTGCTCTCTCCTGAAGGACTGGAAGATCTGCGAGCTGCAGCACACTACCTGTACAGGGTGGGGGCCGAGGGAGCGCTGCGTCGCGGACCTGGGAGACCTCGAGAGGAACGGGTAGCCCCGCTTCACGGCTTCAGGCGCCAGATGCCCGTGGCTCGCGGTGGCAGGTTCGCCTGCCAGCCGCTCGCGGTCTTCGAGAGCGCTGAGACGTTGCTGTCGGCGAAGAGGACCTCGGGCGTGGAGCCCGCAATGTCGAACGGGCCCGCGGACACGCTGTACTCCGTGACGTTGTGCACCACCAGCACCCGCTCCTCCCCCAGCGTGCGCACGAAGGAGAGCATGGCCTGCGTCCCCTGGGTGGGACTGAGGAGCTTGAGCCCTCCACGGCTCAGCGCCTCCGAGGCGTGGCGGGCCTGGATGAGCGCTCGGTAGCGCGAGAGCAGGGAGCCGGTCGCGTTCGTCTGCGCGACCACGTTGCGTCCCGCCGTGTGCCCTGGCGAGAAGCCGAACCACGGCGTGCCCGTGGTGAAGCCACCGCCCCCCGTGTCATCCCACGGCATGGGCGTGCGCTTGGCCTCGTCATTGTTCGCGGTGCCGTTGGCCAGCCCCAGCTCCTCGCCGTAGTAGAGGAAGGGCGCCCCTGGCAGGGTGAGCAACAGGGCCGCCGCATTGGACAACCTTCCCGCGTTCCCACCGAGCTGCGTTGCCACGCGCACCATGTCGTGGTTGGTGAGGAAGGGCGCGTCACTCACACCGGCCGGGTACACGCTCGCCATCTCCGCCAGCTTGGCCGCGATGGGTGCGGCGTTGCCCGCGTTGAGCCCCGCGAGGATCTGCTCCGAGAGCCCGAAGTTGAAGTTGAGCGGCAGCTCATCCCCACCCGGCACATCCTTCGTCGAGCCGTAGTAGGTGGCGACGATGGGGGTGGTGCTCCAGTTCTCACCCACGAGCACCGCGTCCGGCCTCACCTGCCGCACGTGCGCGGCGAGCTCCTTCCAGAAGGCGTGCGTCTCGGGAGTGTCGGCCTGCCCCAAGCCCGCCCCCGTCTCGATCAGGTAGCGCGCGGCATCCAGACGGAACCCATCCGCGCCCCGCTCCAGCCACAGCGAGGCCAGGCGCTTCATCTCCGCCCGCAGCTCCGGGTTCTGCATGTTCAAGTCCGGCATCCCGCCCCAGAACACGCCGTAGTAGTAGGCCCCGCCGCGCGCGTGCCACGTGGGGGTGTTGGAGAACTGGCTCCAGGGCTGCTTCCAGCCCGGATCCTGGCCCTTCCACACGTACCAGCCCCGCTTCGACGAGGCCGGTGAGGAGGAGGACTCCACGAACCACGGGTGGTCCACCCCCGAGTGGTTGATGACGAAGTCGAGGATGACGCGCATCCCCCGCCGGTGGGCCTCGGCGCACAGGAGCTCGAAGTCCTCCAGCGTGCCGTAGTCCGGCTCGATGCGCTCGTAATCCACGACGTCGTAGCCGTGGTAGCTGGGCGAGTCGAACACCGGCATCAGCCACAGCGCATCCACGCCCAGATCCTGTTGGGTGTTCGGGTCCCCGTCGTTGAGGTAGTCCAGGCGCGAGATGAGACCCTTCAGGTCCCCCTTCCCGTCTCCGTTCGAGTCCTGGAAGCTGCGGACGAAGAGCTCGTAGAAGACGGCCTTGCGGTACCACTCGCTGCCGGCCGCGGGAGCGATCTCGACCGTGGGGTTCTGGGGGTCCGGCTTGTTCCCGGGAGGCTGCGGGCCAGGGCCGCCACCGGAGCTCGAGCCACAGGCCACCCCGGTCATGACAAGGACGAGCAGCGAGGCATGGAGACGCGTCATACCCACCGTCTACCAGCACCGCTCCCGTACGAGCCAGTGGGGGCCTCAGGACCTGCCCACCACCTTCTTGAGGAAGCTCCAGAAGCGGCCCGCGCGCTCGCGCAGATCCGCGCCACGCCGCTCCTCGGCCGCGCGCGCCGCGCTCGCGTCCACATTGAGCTGCTGGGCCAGCTGATCCGGCGTGTAGCGCGTGGCCAGCGTCGCCCGTACGGACTTGCGCGTCTGGTACTCGCGCGCCTCCACGAACAGCACGCACTCCGCGTCCATCTTGATCGTCACCGCCACCCGCACCGCGCCCTTGGGCCCCTTCGGCAGCCCCTCCATCCGCACGGTGCCCAGGTACTCGTTGGCGGAGATGTGGTTGTCCTCGCCCTGGAAGATGGACAGCTCCAGCACCTCCTCGTTGTCCCGAGACGTGGACACCGCGAACGAGCGCTGCGCTGGCAGCGGCGTGTTGCGCTCGATGACGCGCTGGAAGGAACCGCCCGGCATCGCCAGGCCGATGGTCATCGGCAGCACGTCGATGAGCACCACGCTGCTCACCTTGTCCACCGCCGTCGAGTACAGCGCCGCGCCCAGCGCCACCGCCTCGTCCGCGTTCACGCTGGAGTGCGCCGACTTGCCGAACAGCGCCTTGATCTTCTCGCGCACCAGCGGCATGCGCGCCTGGCCGCCCACGAGGATGATGTCGTCGATGTCGCTCGGCTTCAGCCGCGCGTCCAGGAGCACGTCCCGCACCACATCCAGCGTGCGCGTCACCAGGCCCTCGCAGATGCGCTCCAGGTCCGCGCGCGTCATCGTGAAGTTGAGATCTCGCTGACGGCCGATGTCGTCCGTCATCAGCATGGGGATGTGGACCTCGTAGTGCTGGCGCTCGGAGAGGGCGATCTTCGCGCGCTCGGCCGCATCGCTCACGCGCGACAGGGCGACGCCGTCCCCCTGGAAGGGCACGTTCTCCAGCTGCTGGAAGCGCTCCAGCAGGAAGTCGACGATGGCGTTGTCGAAGTCGAGGCCGCCCAGGAAGATGTCGCCGCCCGTGGCCAGCACCTCGAAGACGTTCTTCTCGATGCGCAGGATCGTCGCGTCGAAGGTGCCGCCGCCCAGGTCGTACACCAGCACGCGCTTGTTCATCTCGCGGTTGAGGCCATAGGCCAGCGCCGCGGAGGTGGGCTCGTTGAGGATGCGCTCGACCTTCAGGCCGGCCAGCGCGCCGGACTTGCGCACCGCCTCGCGCTGCGGCTCGGAGTAGTAGGCGGGCACCGTCACCACCGCCCGCTCCACCTTCTGGCCGAGGTGCTGCTCGGCCATCTCCTTGCATTCCTTGAGGATGAGGCCCTGCACCTCCTCCAGCGAGAGCACCCGGTCGGCGATGCGCACCGCCGCGCGGCCCAGCGCATCAGGGACGATCTCGTAGTGGAAGCGCTCGCGGACCTGCTTCACCACGGCGCTCTCGTAGGGACGGCCGACGATCCGCTTCGCGCCGTAGATCGTCTGCGTGGGGCGCATGACGAGCTGGCTCTTCGCGCGGTGGCTCACGAGCAGCTTGCCCTGAGAGCTGATCGAGATGACCGAGGGGATGGTGTTGTAGCCCTCCTTCGACCGCAGCACCATGGGCCGGCCACCGGACATGATGGCCACGCACGAGTTGGTGGTCCCCAGATCGATGCCGATCACCGGCCCCGTGGCCTGAGCTGGCACCTGCGGCTGGAGGAAGACCGTCGGCGGCAGGGCCGTCTTGCTGGGAGGCTCGGGCCTGGGAGCTGGAGGCGGCGGGGCACTCGCCGGCGGCGGGGCGGGAGCACGTGGCGCCTCCGCACGGGCCTCGGGAGCGCTGGCACCGGGCGCAGGTGCCGGAAACGCGCGGGGGGGCGCCGCCATGGGCTGCGCGGGCGAGGGCACCGAAGGAAGCGGCGGCGCACTCCTGGGAGGCTTGGCCTTGCGGCGGCTCGGCTGACCCGGCTTGTCGACGTCAATGTCCTCGCCACTGCCCAGATCCAGATCGAACTCCACGCCCTTGCCGGGCTTGAAGTCCGGGGAGTCCGACTGGTTCACCAGCTTCGAGGATCCCAGGCCCAGATCGACATCGAAGCTCAGGTCTGGGCTGGCAGGTGCAGGCGCAGCAGGTGCAGCAGCCGCGGCGGGAGGAGGCGCCGGAGGCCGAGCCTGGGGCTGCGGCGCAGCCGGAGGAGGCGCCACGGGCTGAGCCTGCGCCCCGGCCGCGGGGATTGCCGGGAAGACGCCCGCGGGGCGAGACGGCACTGCTTGAGCGGCGGCTGGCGGAGGTGGAGGCGCCACGGGACGGGTGGGTGCTGCCTGCGCGACGGGAGGCAGGGGCATTCCGGAGACGACGGGAGGAGCCTCGATCTCCTCCAGCGGCATCCCCACGGCCACTGGCAGGTCCCCGCCCAGCGACTCCATCTCGAAGTCGATGTCGGGCATGGGCTCATCGAGGACCTCGAACTTCACCTCGGGCACCGGAGTGGGGGTGGGGGCGGCCAGGATCAGATCATCGACAGCGATGTCCACGTCACCGGTCCCGGGAGGCGGCACCGCCAGGGGCACCGGAGTCGGCGCAAAGGGCGGGGCGGAAGCCGGAGACGCGCCAGGGCTCCCGAGCGGCGAGCCGAGATCCGCGAGATCATCGAGGAGCGCTCCCAGGTCAGCGCTCTCCTCCATCCGCTCTTCGGCCAGGATGAGACTCGCCGAGAACTCCTCCGCCGCGCTCTTCGAGGACGAGCCCTCGGGCTGCCCCTTCGGAGTCAGTGGCACCGGCGCGACAGAGGGCGCGATGGCCGGCAGCCTCGAGGCAGTGACCCTCTTGCCGACCCGGTCCAGCATCCCCTTGGCCAGCATCTCCCGCTCCAGCGCGGCGGCATCGACGGAAGGCTCTGGCTCGGACGCGGCCGATGCGCTCTGCGCCTCAGCCGCCTCCTTGTTGAGCTGCAGCATCCGGTCGATGAGCGCCTGGGTGAGCGGGTCCAGTTCCTGGAACTGGAGGCCCATGCCCGGAGGGCCCTCTTCGTTGGCGGTCTCCCGCACCCAGCGCACCACGGCCGTGCCGCGCAGCACCCGGACACCGCCGGCGATCTGCACCTCGAACTTCACGAGCGTGCCCAGCGCTTGCGGCGTGCGCGAGCGAATGAACATCCCGCCAGGGCTCAAGTTGGTGGCGAACTCCTCAGCGAAGCTCCCCACATCCGAGTGCTTGAGCTTCACCAGCAGACCCACGGCCTTCCGGTCTGTCGCGCGCCGCCCCTGTTCCATGATCAGAACTGTCGCGGCTCCGATGCCTCCGGCTCAAGCTCTTATTGCGCCACTGTCTGCTTGCCTGGACACACTCCCATGCGTGTAGGCACATACCTCACCCAGCACTCCCACCCACCCCATGGCATCCTTGACGCGCCTGCCCTGGACGCGAGACAGGAGCCTTGAATGAACGCTGCCTCCGTGGCTGCCACCGCGCCGCTGCGCACCGGCTGGCTCGTCGATCGCCGCCATGATCTGCTCTCGACGGTGGGAGGGCTGGCCGCGAGCCTCGTGCTGCTGGGCCTTCACCTCGGGGTGGGCGTGAGCGGGCTGGTGCTGTGGTGGGCCTGGGTGCTGGCGCTGGATGGGCCGCACATCTTCGCCACCCTCTCGAGGACCTACCTGGACCGTCGGGAGCGTGCGGCGCGGCGCTGGCTGCTGCTGGGAAGCCTGGGGTGGTTCGCCGCCGGGCCGCTCGCCTTCAGCGTGTCCGTCCTGCTGGGAAGGAGGCTGCCGTTCGATCTCTTCCTCGCCTTCACCAACGTCTGGGCCTACTGGCACGTGGTGCGCCAGCACTACGGGGTGATGACGCTCTACCAGCGGAAGAGCAAGGACACCCTCCCGGTGGACCGGCGGGTGGACAGCCTCACGCTGTACGTGGGGCTGCTGGCGCCCTTCGTCGCCTTCGCCCTCACCCACCCGGTGGCGCGCCGGCTCCTCGGGCTGAGCCCGCAGCCAGGGCCGGAGGCGCTCGTGGCCCAGATCTGCTGGGCCGCAACGGCCGCGGTGGTGGCACTCTTCGCCGCGCGGCAGCTCCAGCGGTGGCGCGCGGGCCTCGGCATCCACACGCCCAAGGTGCTGCTGCTGGCAGCGGCGCTCGGGCTGAGCGTGCTCCTCTTCCTGCCCGAGGTGACGCGCCGGATGGAGGTCCTCATGGTCGCCGTGGTGGTGACGGCGTTCCACAACGTCCAGTACCACGGCATCGTCTGGTTCTATCACCGCAACCGCTACCACGGCCCCAGCGTGGATCCCTCCGCCTTCGGGCTCGCCCCGCGCATCAGCGGGCGCTTCCTCGTCTACGTCGCGTGTGGCGTGGCCTTCACCCTGCTCTACCGCGCGCTCGGCTGCGGCTTCGGAGTGCACCCCGGCTGCGGCACCTTCGACACCAAGCTGATGCTTGGCGCGGGGCTCTCCCTGAGGGACCTGGCCTCGGGCTTCATCTGGGGCTTCGCCCTCCACCACTACTACCTGGATCAGAAGATCTGGCGCGTGAGCCGCGACGCCGGCCTCCACCGGGACCTGAAGCTCTCAGCGGTGTGAGCGTGCACCGGCTCAGTGATCGCCGGCGCGCTTCTCTCCTGCCTCCACGCGCACCTTGAGCCGGTTCTGCGACGGCGGCAGCGGGCACGTGGCGAACGCGGTGAAGGCGCACGGCGGGTTGTAGGCCCGGTTGAAGTCCAGCACCACCTTCCCGTCCTTGGGCAGGCCCGTATAGAGGAAGCGGCCTGCGCCGTAGGTCTCATCGCGGTTGGTCAGGTCTGCGAAGATGAAGAAGAGCTGGTCGGACCCAGGCTCCACCACGGGCGCGAGCCGGTACTCCTTTCCTCCCAAGGTGAAGGCGACGGTGCCCGGGGACACCATCTCCTCCACCTCGCCCAGCACGTTGGGGACGGAGATCTTCCGCTCGGTGGTGGCGGGCTCGAAGCGCCCCTCCACACGCCAGGCGGCACTCGGCGCGTAGGTGGGGATGCCGTGGAACGCCTTGCGCGTCGCCGCCTCCGAGTCCTTCACCCGCACACCCAGCCGCTCGCCGCGGCGGATCAGGAAGAAGCGCACCGAGCCCAGCGCCAGCGTGTCCGGCTTGCCGTCGGCATCACTGCGCAGCGCGCCCCCCGTGAAGGGCTTCCCCTCCAGGGTGAGGGAGCTCCCCGGCTCAAGGACGAGGCTTACCGTGTAGCCCTTGCGGGTGAAGGTGCCCGCACGGGCGGGAAAGGCGGCCGGGAAGACCAGGTCATTGTCCGGGGCCGACCCGAAGCGGTTGGCACCCTCGTCCAGCCAGTGCAGGCCCACCAGCGTGAGCCAGCCATCCTCCGAGGTCAGCCGGGCGACGCGATCGGCGTGCCACGCACGGGTCTCAGCTTCAATTCCAGCGGGAGCGCTCATAGGTTGGGCGAGGGCCGTGAACCCCAGGGACAAGAGGAGCAGAGGACTCCATTTCATAGGCGCCAATCTGCCAGCCCCCGCCTCGGCATTAAATGTATGCATACAGTCCCAAAGCACATACACTGCAAAGAAAGCTCCTTCCTACACTCACTGACAAGCCCGTCCGCAATACATGAGTGGCAATGTGAACCTGACCAGCTGGCTGCCCTACGGTATGATTCCCGCATATTGTTTGGGTTCCTGTCCCTGCGGGTGCCTGGGCAGCGCTTGAGGAGGCCATACCGTGTCCTTCGACAACGAGCGGCGTCGACACCGGCGGTATCCCCTGCGACTGGCCATCAAGCTTCACTGCGGCGGCGAGGTGCTGGACGCCGACATCATCAACGCCTCGGCGAGCGGCTGCCTGTTGCTGTCCCAGGAGCCCCTGGAGCCGGGGCAGCTCATCGAGGCGAGCATCCCCGAGCTGCTGATTCCCCGGACCCGGCTGCACATCCTCCGCTGCCAGGCGACGCGCACGGGGTACGTGGTCGCTGCGAACTTCGATGCGGCGATGAACGATGAGTCCCCCATCGCGTGGCTGTCGGATGAGCAACAGACGGGGCCCGCAGGGCCGCGCTGGCTGAACTGACACTCCTTTCAGCTCCCCGAAGATCCCAAAGAGAGCCCTCGGCTCAATCTTGGATAGAACCCTCTGAGTAGGGCTCTCCACCTCGTTCTTTGGGCGGTGGGAGCTGTTGACTACCCCTGGGTCAATTCTTCCCAATGAGTCACAACCCACCCACCCCCGTTAATCTTGCTTGTTTTTTGCTGAGACTGAAACTTAACGAGATCTAAGAGAGACCCCTTGCCAAAGAATCTCGTAGGGTAGAGATTTTTTTACCCAATCCATTTGACCTAAACGAAAAAAATGCGCTACAAACACACACGTCGGACGCAATCTGGGGGGGTCCAAACCACCCCTCTCGGTCTGACAGATTCTGGGGGGTTACCGAAGACAAGCGGCACACCCGGAAGCACGGCGCGCTGGGTCATCGACAGTCCAGTTGAGGAGCGAAAGCGATGCAACAGGTCCTGGAGCACTTGAGCGGACAGAGGCAGACCTTCGCCAGGTCTGCGTTCATGGGCTTCCTCCAGGATGAGCGCCTGACGCCCCAGGAGCGCCTGAGCTTCCTGCCCTGTGTCGCACCCTTCGTGCTGGGCCTTGCCGATCTGAACCGCACCCTCCTGGGGCGCGAGCCCGAGCTCATCCCCGAGAACCCCCAGGAGAGCGCACACTGGGCCCTGTACCTGAGCGACTTGCAGGTGCTCGGGCTGAGCAGCACCTCGGACCTCACCAGCATGGTGCGGCTGCTGTGGGGTGCGGAAGGCAGCCACACCCGCCGGACGCTCTACGAGCTCATCGATCTGGCGGCGAACGCGAGCCCGGCGACGACCCAGGTCCTCATGCTGGCGCTGCACGCCGCGGGGAGCATGAGCCTGGGAGCGTTCGAGCAGGTGGCCCGCACCTTCGAGTCGCGCACGGGCAAGGAGCTGGTGGGCCTGCGCTTCCTGCGCACCCAGCTCAACCACGCCCCCTGGGCCCAGCAGTCCGTGGATGTGCCTGCGGCGCTGGAGCAGGACGCGCTGGAGGCGATCGACGAGGTCTTCAGCCTCCTGGGCGACCTGGCCAACCACCTGCTGACCTACGCGCTGCACCAGCTCGAGGTGAAGCGGGCCCAGATGGCCTGGCAGCAGCCCTCCACCCTGACGTTCCAGGAGTTCGGCACCGCCCGCCTGCAGGCGCTGTGCGAGGCTGTGGGCTATGACGCCACGAACACCGCGACGGTGAAGCGCTTCTTCCACTTCATGAGCAGCCCCTGGGGCGCGCGGCGGATCGGCACCACTCCTCCCTGGAAGTCGGACATCACCGACGACCACACGCCGTTCGAGCTCTCCCTGGCCATCGAGGACGGCCGGCCCGAGGTCCGCTTCCTCATGGAGGCCCAGAGCGCCCACGGCCCGAGCACGCTGCGCTCCACCTGGGAGGACGGCCTGGCGCTCTCCGAGCGGCTCGGCGAGGAGTTCGGCGTACGGTTGGAGCGGCTCAACCAGGTGAAGGATCTCTTCGAGCCGGTGGATCCCCGCGCGCGCTTCGCGCTCTGGCACGCCTTCTTCGTGAAGGCCGGCCGGCCCGACGTCAAGGTGTACCTCAACCCCGCGGCGCGTGGCCCCGAGCATGCCAACGACGTGGTCCGGGAGGCCTTGGAGCGGCTGGGCTTCTCGGGAGCCTGGCGCTGCCTCTCCGAGCAGGTGATGCGCTCCGAGGGACAGGACCAGATCCTCTATTTCTCGCTGGATCTGTCGGCGCACCAGGCCGCCCGCGTGAAGATCTACCTGGCGCACCGGGACATCACCGCGGAGGAGCTCGAGTCCGTCATGTCCCTGGCGAAGGAGTACGTCCCGGGCGAGGCCTGGGTCTTCTGCCAGGCGCTGAAGGGCCACACCGGCCACGTGGAGACGTCGCGGCCCGTGCTAACGTGCCTGTCGTTCACCTCGGATGACGACGAGCGCCCCTCCAGCGTGACGCTGCACGTGCCTGTCCGCTGCCACGTGGCCAACGACGGGCAGACCATGGAGCGCATCCGCTTCTTGCTGGAGCCGCAGAGCCACACGCTCTTGGAGCGGGCGGTGCGTGCGCTCGCGCACCGGCGCCTGGATGCGGGCGTGGGGCTGATCCAGTGGGCCTCCATGCGGCGGCAGGGCGGCAAGATCCGGACGACCATGTACCTGGCCACCGAGGCCTACGGCCTCTCCACCCACCTGGAAGCAAAGCCCCGGCCCTCGGACTTCCACGCCAGCACGGAGACCCGGGAGTTCAACCGCGCCGCCTTCTGAGGCGCGGCGCCCACGGATCCGGCGCCGGCCCGGTGGCCGTCACCCGAGCGGCTCGAACTTCGAGAAGAAGTGCTCCAGCACCTCGGGGGCGTAGATGCAGCGGTAGCCCTTGTTGTGAGGCGCCCGCTCCTTCACCCGCGCCATCACCTTCGCGATGTAGTCCAGGTGCCCCTTGGTATAGGTCCGCCGCGGAATGGCGAACCGGGCAAACTGGAAGACCTTCATGCTCAGCTCGCCTGTCTTGGCGTCCACCGTGTTGAAGTGGAACGGGTAGGCGCCGGCGCGGATGCCGCCTTCCAGGTAGAGATCGCAGGTGAGGGCAATGGCGGGGAACTTCTCCAGCGGCAGGTGCCCGTAGAGCGACTCCACGTCGACGAACACCCCGGAGCCGCCCGCGGGCTTGCTGACCTTGATCCCGGCCTTGTCGAAGAGGTCGACGAGGTAGGCCACCTGTCCGGTCCGCTGTGCCAGGTGGGCCTCGTCAATGCCCTCGTGGAGCCCCACGGCCATGGCCTCCAGATCCCGCCCTGCCAGCCCGCCGTAGGTGGGGAAGCCCTCGTAGAGCACCAACCGCTCCTGGCAGCGCCGTGCGAGGGACTCGTCATTCAGGGCGATGAAGCCGCCGATGTTGACGATGGCATCCTTCTTCGCGCTCATCCAGGCGCCCTGCCCGTACGAGAGCATCTCCCGGGCGATCTCGAGGATGGACTTGTCGCGGTAGCCCTCCTCTCGCATCTTGATGAAGTACGCGTTCTCCGCGAAGCGGCACGCATCGAAGTAGACGGGGATGTTCCAGCGATCCGCCAGGCGCCGAGTCTCACGGATGTTCTCCATGGACACGGGCGAGGAACACGCGAAGTTGTTCAGCACCGTGATCATGATGAAGGGGACGCGCTTGTGGTGGCGCTCGAGCGCGGCCTCGAGCCTGGCCAGATCGAAGTTCCCCTTGAAGGGCTGCTCCTCGTCAAAGCGCCAGAGCCAGTCCCCGATGAGGTCCACGGGCACGGCCTTCCGGTGCATCACGTGCGCGCGCGTCGTGTCGAAGTGGGTGTTGCTCAGGACCATGTCGTCCGGCTTGAGCAGCAGCTCCATCAGGATGTGCTCGGCCGCACGCCCCTGGTGGGTGGGGATGACGTGCTTGAAGCCGAGGATCTCCCGCACCGCCTTCTCCAGCTCGAAGAAGCTGCGGGCGCGCATGTACGCCTCGTCCCCCCGCATGATCGCGGCCCACTGCTGATCGCTCATCGCGCCGGTGCCGCTGTCCGTGACGAGATCGATGAACACATCGTTTGAGTCGATGTGGACAATGGAATAGGTGGCCTGCTTCAGGATGCGCTCGCGCTCAGCTCGAGAAGGCAGGCGGACCTTCTCCACCACCTTGATGCGGTAGGGCTCGGCCAGCGTCTCCAGTTCAAGGTGCGGATCCTCGATCGTGCTCATCAGCCTCTCCTGTAGGAGCGTCAAAGTACCTGTTTCATCGTGCCCATGGGAACGAGCGTCACGCCCGATCCGCCCGAGCGCCTTGAGGCGGCCGTGCGAAGGGCTCTCCACCCGAGGGCTTGCCTAGGGCGGGGCGCCTGTCGGCGCGACACTTGAATTCACCCATCCCCCGTGCTGGAGTACCTCACCGGCTTTGAGCGTCTCAAGCCATCGCGCTACCGGCGACATCCACTTCAGGGGGCGATCATGCAGAATCCGGACGACTACAACGACTACCAGGTCCTCGGCGCCAACATACAGACCATTCTGGACGGGTTCGGGTCTTTCACCCTGCTTGCCAGCAAGATCCTGCTGGATGTGGGCCTGGGCACGGTGGATGACGAAGGAATCGGGCTGGTCAAGCTGGATCCGACCCATTGGTACCCTGTTTCCTCCCTCATCCGCGCCATGGATCGCGTCCAGGCGGAGTTCGGTGAGTACACCATCAAGCAGGCGGGCCTCTTCGTCGCCAAGAGGGCGAAGCAGGTGGGAGATGCCCACTTCCGCGACATCGAAACGGCCATGAAGCTGATGGGCGCGGGGTACCACATCAACCACGCCAAGAACTTCGTGCCGATGTTCAACCCCCAGACGGGCGAGATCATCGAGGGCATCGGCAACTACAACCTCCGGCCGGTGACGGGCAAGGGCGAGCTGATCTTCGACGTGGACGCCCTGTACCCCTGCGCGTTCGCCGCGGGCATCGTGGAGGGAGTCGCGCTGCTCTTCGATCCCAAGGCCAAGCTCGTGCACGATCCGAAGGCCTGCCGCAAGAAGGGCTCGCCGATCTGCACCTACAGGGTCACCTACAACATCCCAGGCAAGAAGTAGCGCGGCCCCTGCCTCACGTCCGTAGGGAGCGCCAGCTCATGGGCGCTCCCAGTGAAGGGCTGGTCCTCAGGCCGCGGCCTTGTTCTCGGCCACGAGCGAGGGGCGCGGGGACCGCCCCCGCCGATGCCGCAGCGCTCCCCAGATCGCGCTCATGGCGCCGCCGGCGACCGCCCGGATCCACGAGCGGCCCGTCGTCTTCTCAATCAGCTCGTGCAGCCTGCGCGGATCCTGCACCACGTGCGTCAGGAGCCCTGGATCGATCACGTTCTCGACGAACGCGTTCGCCAGCCGCTGCTGGCCGCTGAGGTTGTCGACGCGACCGTCGCTGCCTTGCTGAGCAAAGAGCAGCTTGCGCATCCCGACCGTGGGCGGCTCCAGCAGCATGTTGCTGAAGGCATAGGTCGGTGCGCCGTGCCGAGCCCAGAAGCGCTCGAAGGTGTCCGTCATCCACTGGGCGTCGAAGGGCCGATCCCCGTGGGCAACAACGGACTCGACGAGGTTGCGCACCATCTTGTTGCCGTTGTTGGCGCCTTGACCCGCGATGGGATCCAAGGACATCGCCGTGTCGCCCACAGGGGTGACCCAGCGGCCCGAGGGCAGCCGCCCCACGGGCTTGCGGACCGTGGGAGTGATCTTCCCTACCAGCCAGCCGAGCGGATCCGACAGCTCGGCGTTCTTGAGCCAGTCGTATTCCCAGGGCGTGAACTCACGAACCACCTGCTTGAGCTGCTCCAGCACCTGCTCGCCGCTGGTGGCGCCCTCGAAGCGGTCCAGCGGGCCGCCTGGCTTCGCCTCGATGAGCAGGCCCCAGCTGGGCCCCACGTCCTTGTGGAAGTAGGGGATCCAGAAGGACTCGCCCACGGTACCGATGATGTTGTACTTCACCGGCAGCAGTGGAGTGCTGTCGAAGCCCATGGCAGGCCCCTTCACGCAGACCATGGCCAGGTGGCGCTGCGGCTTGTCATAGACGCTGCGCTCGGCATCTCGCTCGAACAGGCGGCTGAGCTCCCCACGCCCTGAGGCCACGATCGTCAGGTCATTCTCGGCGGCGATCTGGTCCAGGCTCTCCACCGAGACCGAGCCGAGCTCGATCCGGCCGCCGCGGCGGGTCAGCTCCTCCATCCAGCGCTGGCTCTGCAGCCGCAGATCGATCGCCAGGAAGGGCTGGGGCATGCGCCCGGCCAGCGTGAGCAAGGGCTTGCCCGGCATGGGCGAGAGCGTGATGTGGCCCCCGGTACCCCAGTTCGCCTCCTGGTCCCAGAAGTTGAGGCCCAGCTCGCGCTCGAACTGAAGCGCGATGTCGAAGCGGACCGCGGTGCCCGTGGGCTTGCTCTCCTTCACCCACTGCTCCGGCGTCCGATCAGAGTAGAGCGTCACCTGGTACCCACTCTTCAGCAACCCATGCGCCGCGAGGAGTCCTGCCTGCCCGGAACCAATGATGGCAATGCGACGCATGGTGCCCTCCTATGAATGGCGATGACCCGACAGAGCTGTTCGCTGAGCGTGAAAAATTGTATCCAGCGAGGGATGGCAATTCAAGTTCTCACCGACTTAGAGGTCTTAGCTGTAAGGTATTGTAGTCCAGCAACTCCGGACTCAATCCGCAGACGAACCCCTGCTCGGAGACGAGCCCGAGGCCGCTGTAGAGAGCGCTGAGGCCGCTGTAGAGAGCGCTCGCGAGTTACTCGAAGAGCACACGCAGCTGGTACGCGGTGTCGGTGTACTCCCGCACCGACTGGACCTGACCATGGGTCACGGTGAAGACGACGCAGTAGTTGTTCTCGTAGGAGAGCCCCCGGACCGTCTTGGCGCTCATGAACCACTCGACGACCACGGTGGGCCCGTCAGCGCTGACGGACTTGATCTCGAACTTGAACGGGGCAGTGAAGTCGAAGCAGGCCGTGACAAACCCGACCAGGAAGGTCTGGATGACCGCCTCCTTGCCGACGTAGTGGCCTCCCTGGGGCAGATAGCTCCCACCGATGACATCCCAGACCACGTCGTCCTTGAACGTGCTGTAGAGCGCCTGGAGGTCCACTCGTCCAAAGGCGTCCAGGGTCCGCAAGACGACCGCCCGTGACTCTGCCGACTTATCCGTCAAGGCCTCTGATGCCATCGATCACACCTCACCCATTGCCGGCCCCTTGGCCCAAGCGAGCCGAGCCTATGCAATGGGCCAGGCCTTGTAAAACAGGCCCGGCCTGCAGGGACAACGGTCCACGGATCAGACCGAGACGGCCTCGAGGACGCGGTAAGGCGTGAGGGTGGGCACCACGCGCTTGAGCTCGAAGCCCGACGCCGCCAGGAGGCCGCGGAACTCCTGCTCGTTGCGCTCGCGTCCCTCCTGCATGACGAGCATCGCCATGTCGTACACCCGTGCCTCCAGGGCCTGCAGCGGCACCGGGTCGATGACGAGCTCCACGATGAACAGCTTCTTGCCCGGCTTCCCCGCAGCCTTCCGAGTCACCGAGAGGATCTGCTTCACCTGCTCGTCGTCCCAGTCATGAAGGATCCACTTCATGAGGTACGCGTCCAGCCCCTCAGGCTGCTCCTTGAAGAAGTCACCCGAGGCGAACGTGCAACGCCCCTCCTTCACGAAGTCGCTCAGCGGCCCCTGGGCGCGGGCGCTCTCGATGACCTGGGGTTGCTCGAAGAGGAGGCCCTGCAGCCCGG
>NZ_DASPHO010000028.1:0-11274 GCF_035629615.1 Hyalangium sp.
GAGGCGGGCGGCAGATCCTGCTCCCTGAAGACGAGCCGCAGCGTGCAGCGAGTGAAGCGCGTCCACTGTTCGTCCCCGCGATGCACCACCTGGCCCAGCCCCTCTAGCGCGAAGGGGAGCCGCCGGAAGGCACTCCTCCACCGCAAGGCCTTGAGCGCCAGTGGCACCCCCATTACCAGGTAGGCCGTGAGGATCAGCCCCAGCACAAGCAGGATGCCACTGAGCGACTCCAGGTCGGGGACCTTCACCAGGTTGAAGACACTGACGACGATGTACACACCCCAACCCGCCAGAAAGCCCAGCACGGGAAACTGAGTAGGCGTCGTCGCCCAGTGAGAGCCCATCCGCCAGAAATCCAGAAACGAGAGCCGGTCGTCCTCGTGCCGGGCCTTCCTCCGCTCCATCGCCAGGGCCTTCTTCTCTGCCGCACCGAGCACCCGGCGATCCTGACGCCCTCGGACCTCGGACACGGCTGCGCGGGCGGCCTGGGCCTCTCGTGAGAGCCGAGCCAAGGCGGCGGGTGCCTCCGAAGAGGGAGTCGCGAGAGGCACCTCCCCCTGCTGCACCGGCTGGCCACCCGGCCGCAATGCCTCCAAGGCCTGACGCGCGAGCACGGCGCTGGGATACCGGTCCGCGGGCCGCAGCGCCGTCAGCTTCCGCAGCCAGGGCCGCAGGGCGGGGGCCTCCAGGTGCGAGAGATCCAGCCCCTGGTCCGGCTGGAAGTGATCGGCGGGGGGCGTGCGGCCCAGCAGGTGCACCAGAGTGGCGCCCAGCGCGTACAGATCGCTCGTGGCATCCGCCGTGCCACCAAACTGCTCCAGGGGCATGTAGCCGAAGGTCCCCACGAGCGTGGAGCCCACCGTGGCACCCCGCGCGGACTCGAGCGCGGAGCCGAAGTCCACGAGGACAAGCGTCCCGTCCGGCCGCCGGATGATGTTGGCGGGCTTGATGTCCCGATGGAGCACCCGGGGCGTGCGCGCATGCAGGTACACCAGGAGCTCGAGCACCTGGCGGGCAATGTCCTGGGCCTCCTTCTCGCTGAAGGTGTGGTGGCTCAGCCGCTCCAGCAGCGTCTCGCCCGCGATGTACTCCGAGGCCACGTAGAGCCGCAGCGAGGCGCCCTCCCCCTCCTGGAAGTGACCCAGCAGCCGAGGGATGCGCGGATGGGAGAGTGCCTCGAGGATCCTCGCCTCGCGCTCGAAGGCGTCCACCTCCTGGGGCCCGGGGACCTGCGCGAAGAGCAACTCCTTGAGCGCCACCTCCCGCCCCTCCGGGCTCCGCGCCAGGTACACACGGCTGTGCTGGGTGCGCGCGATCAACCGCCGCACCGTGTAGCCCCCGGGCCGGACCGCCGCCCCACAGGCCCCGCATCGCGTCCCCGAGAGCGGCGCACCGCACACCGCGCAGCCGGACGCCGTCGCGGACGACGCATCGGACCGGGCGGCGGTGGACTCAGCGGGGGACAGTGACTCTGGGCGGCTCATGCCTACATCTTGAGGCGCGGCGGCGCTGGAGGCCAGCGCTCATCACCCCAGCTTGATGACGCTGCCCTTGACGAAGACGTTGCCCGAGTCCGACACCGTCATGTTGGTGCCCGCCTTGCCGATGAACACTCGGCTCTTGGTGATCTTCGTGCCCATGCCGCTGGAGCTGATGGCGATCTCCTCCCCGGCGATGGTGATGATCGGATCGGACGGTGTGCCGTTGCTGCCCTTCCCAATCTTGATGCCGTCCGGCTTGATCTCGATGCAGTAGTCGCCCACGTGGATCCGGGCGGCGTCCTTCGCTTTGACTTCGATGTCCGTGTCCGCCTCGATGTGGGTCTTCTCGCCGGACTTCAGGTGCACCTTCTGCATGGAGTCGACGTCGATCTCCTGGGTGGCCTTCAGCTCGATCTTCTGGGTGGCGACCTGGGCGAGGTTGGGTGCATGCGCCCCAAGCGCGATGACCTTTCCCTTCACCTCTGCCGTGCCCCGCAGCGAGGCGATGCCCACGGTGCTCGCCGCTTTGACCTCCGCGTAGAGGCCCGCCTCCACGGAGGCCTTGAACCCGCCAAAGCACTTCGCGCCGATGCCCGCCTGCAGCGTGCTGTAACTCTTGCTGGTGATGCCCGTGTCACCGCCCGCGAAGGTCTTCATGTCCCCCTCGGCGACGAACATGAGGTTGGCCGGCGTCAGCACGCTCACGCCGCTCTGCCCGTAGATGCTCACGTCCTTGGAGGGTGCGGCTCCCCCGGAGTCCGGGAGCAAGCCGAAGGCATCCTTGCCGATGCCGTAGAGGCTCTCGAGGAACGGCAGCCACGAGTTGAGGTTGGGATCGGGCGTCGACAGGAAGACGCTCGAGTGGAGGATGCCCAGGATGGAGGCCACCGTGTCCCAGGTGCCCGCGGACTTCAGGACCTGCTCCATCAGGGGCTGCAGGTTGTTCGGAGCAACGGCCTGCAGCGTCTCGCCATTGTTGGGGTTGAACACCGGCGCTTTGGGCGACTCGATGGCCCCGACGAACACCTGGCCGCCCACCACCTTCACCGCCGTGGGAGAACTCAGCTCCATGAGCTTCTGAGCCACCTGCTGCCAGATGTCCTTCGTCTGGAACAGGACGAACTTCTCGCTCTGGAAGACGGACTGCTTCTTGATGTCGAAGAAGAAGTTCTCGTCCGTCTGCAGCGACACGCCGTTGTAGCCGAACGTGGGGTTGGTCGGGGAGCGCTGCCCCAGCAGGAAGTGGGTGTACGGGTTGGGAATGTGGATGCGGAGCCGCTGCAGGGTGGACGCCTGCGCCCCCTGCTCGACGACATTCGTCTCCACCCCCGTCAGCCGGTTCTGCAGGTTCTGGATCTGCTGATTCTGCTGCTGGTTGGCCTGCTGGTTCTGCTGATCCTGCTGCTGGTTGGCCTGCTGGTTCTGCTGATCCTGCTGCCTGTCGTAGTTGGTCGGGCGAGGCGGGGGCATGGTCTAGCTCCTCGTGAGGGCACGGACGCTCACGCGTCGTCCTCGAACTCAATGTGGATGCCAGCGCGGGTGCGGATGACGCTCTGGGTGGCGTTGTCCGCGATCACGGGCGTGAGCGTCTCCGGGTTGGGCACCGAGCCGACGATGATCGGGCGGTCTGGATCCCCGTTGATATGAGCGAGGGCCACCTCGGTGCCCACGTGCAGCGGGAAGTGCGTGCCGTAGCCGGCGCCGCTGGAGTTCTGCACCATCCGGATCCACCGGGAGGCCTTGCCTCCCGCCTTGCCAGAGGCGTCAAAGGGCAGCAGCACCTTGTAGCGGCCCAGCTCGTCAATGGGGGTCGCCGCGCCGTTGGCGGTGCCGTCCACCACGGCGTTCACGATCCCCGTGATCCGTGGCTTGGGAGTGCGCCGCTCCGGCCGGAAGGGCACCGTGGAGGGAGTGGCCACCCACGTGTTCGAGTACCCCTGCGTCCCCTGCGCGGCCCCGCTCTCTCCAGAGACGCGCTGCTGATCCACCTCGTGCCTCACCTCGATCACCAGGTAGCTCTGATCGAACTGGCCCATCGGGTGGCCCATCAGCTCGAAGATCTGCCCGCTGCGCAGCGCCCGCACGCGGCTGCTGCCCGTGTACTCCTCGCGGCGCGCCTTCAGCTCCTCGGCGCGCACCTTCGCCAGCCGCTTGCCCTCACCCGCATCGCGGAAGTGCTCCCCGTAGAGCATCTGCAGCCCGCGGCCCTGATCCTCCACCTTCTGCTGGGCCGACAGCGGCACGCTCGGCGTCCGCCAGTTGTACTCGCGCAGCGTCACCTGCTGCGGCACCATGTGCGCCCGGTACGTCACCGACCAGATCGACTCGCCGGGATCCGTGACGCCTGCCCGCGGCAGGTACTGGATCTGCTCGTACCCCGCCGGCGCGCTGAAGTTGGCATTGGCGTCGGTGAAGACGACCTTCTCACCGTCCGCCGTGTGCTCGAAGTAGAAGCTGATGCCCTCGTGCTCCAGCAGCCGGCAGCAGAACTGGAAGTCCGACTCCTGGTACTGCACCACGTAGTCGCGCTTGGCGTAGGTGCCCTCCAGCCGCATCTCGAAGTGCGCCTCCTCCATGCCCGAGTCCTTCAGCACGGCGGTGACGATGTCCGGCACGGAGAGCTCCTGGTACACACGCGAGCGGACCGTGAGCGTGGTGTACCAGAGCCGCGGCACCATCACCGCGCGGTACAGGGGGACACGCCCATCGTCCCGGGCCACCAGCTCGATCTCGCGGAGCACGCCCCACAGCGGGTACTCGTGCCCGTTGCCGAAGGCGATGCCCACGGTGCCCCCCAGCACGTCCTGCAGCGTGTCGGCGGCCAGCGCCGCCTCGCCATCTCCCGCCAGCCACAGCTCGAACGAGTACAGCTCGCTGAGGGCCTCGCGGCCCTTCATGCGCTCCAGCAGCAGCTCTCCCGGCCCCAGGGCCGAGGAGATGAACATCACTTCATTCTCGGAAAACGTCTCGGCCATAAGAGCTCCAGACTCACGGTGCGATGAGGACCTTCGTCTGGCTGGGAGCCACCTGCGTCCCCGGGGGCGAGTTGGCGTTCGAGCCGTTCTGCGCCACCATCTTCAGGTGGGTGACGATCTCGTTGCCCTCCACCATCACCTTGCTCGCGGACGTCTTGTAGGTGGCCTTGTCGCTGCTGGTCGAGGAGACCACGCCCTTGAGCGTGCCGGCCTGATCTCCACTGGTAGAGGAGATCTCCGAGCTCTTGTGGATCACCGCCTTGTTGAGGATCTTCACCTTCTGGGTGCAGCTGTCCCCGCTGGCGCCGGAGCACTGCCCGATGCTGGGATAGGGGATGGGGAGCGGAGACGGCGCCGCGGGTGTCTTGCAGACGTTGGGGAAGGCGAAGCACATCCCCCCGCCCTTGGTTGAAGCCGGAAACATGGGTGGTACTCCTCACGCCAGGTGGATCTTGTCCGCCTTGAGCTTCAGGTCTTCCTTGGCCTTGAACAGGGTGCGGCGGCCGAAGAGGTGGAAGGTCGTCTCTGCGAACACGCGCACGCGGCCCGCGCGCGTCTGGGCCAGCTCCTTCACGTCGCGGTAGACGTTCTCCGCACGCTCGAGGATGCGGCCCGCCTGCACCTCCAGCACGTCCACCGTGTGGCGCGCCGTCTCGCAGGTGGTGCTGATCGCCCGCGCGGTGAGCGAGGCCTCCTCCAGCTCCACCCGGGCGGTGTCCGCGCGGGCCTCCAGGTGCGGCGTGGACAGCCTCGTGCCACGCGCGTCCATGGCCAGCGAGGAGGCGGGGCGATCGCCCGCCGGGGTGGTGCCCAGCCGCACCGAGTGATCCGACTCCACCCGCACCTCGCGCGCGCTGTGCACACGCACCGTGTCCCTCGCGGAGAGCAGGATGCCGCCCTCGTCCGCGCGCAGCTCGAGGTTGCCCGTGGCATGCACCACGCTGCGGTGGGCAGCCGCGTGATGCTCGAAGACGAGCCGCCCGGAGGCGTCCCGCACTGAGAGCACCTCACCCTCGGCCCCCTCGGAGACAGCGGCGCTCGTCCCATCCCGGAGCACCAGCGGAGGCGTGGCCTCGCGCAGCGCTACCAGCACGCCCACCACGTACCGCTCCCCTCCGCGGCCAGGTGCCACAAGGACGGAGTCCCCCGCGCGAGGAGCGTAGGGGGCTGGCACGGCCACCAGAGCGGAGACAGAAGCCTGCCCCTCCACCTCCACCCAGACGCGGCCGTGTGACACGGACTTCACCGTGGCGGGGATCAGCGTGGGTGCCACCTCGAGCGGCGGAGCTTCGTCAGACAGAGGGTGTTGGGGTTTCTGCATGGGCGTCTCCGGATCTTCCTGGATTCGTTCGATATGAAGCAAGGACACCTGGGAGAGAGACGTGCCCGCTCACTTCGCAGGAGCAGCGCCACCTGACCCCCCAGGTTTGAAGTCTTCGGCGGCCGCCAGGGCCGGATCCGTCCTGTCCACATCCGTCAGCACGGCCTGCGTCCAGCGCGTCCCGGCATCCGTTGCGCGGTGCAGACGCCCACCTCCCAGGTTGGCCGAAGTGAAGTCGGCCTTCTCCAGCCTGGCGTGGGAGAAGTCCGCCCCAGGTGCCTCAATGTGGGTGAGGTTGGCACCGCGCAGATCCGCGTGGACGAACAAGGCCTTGTCGAGGCGACAGTGGGCAAAGGAGGCCTTGAGCGCGTTCGCATGCCGGAAGTGGGCCTGCCACAGATCGGCCTGGGACAGATCCGCCCGCTCCAGCTGGGCCTTGGAGAAGTCGGCCGAGCGGAGCTTGGCCTGGCGCAGCTTCGCTTCGGTGAGGTTGGCGCCCGAGAAGTTGGCCTGCTTGCCCGAGACGGCAGACAGGTTCGCCCCGGTGAGCTCGGCCTTGGAGAGATCCACGTCGGTGAGCTCACAGCGCGAGAAGTCCTGCCCCGCGGCGCGCACGCCCACCATGCTGCAGCGGGTGAGATCCGCTCCCTGAAGCTGGGTGCCCTCCAGCTCGGCCCCGTCCATGTCCACGCCGACGAGCCGCGCTCCCGTCAGCTTCGTCCCCGTCAGCTTCGCCCCCGCCAGCTGGGCGCCCTCCAGGTGGGCCTTGGAGAGATCGGCCCCCCTCAGGTCTGCTCCTTCCAACAGCGCGCCGGCAAGCCACGCGCCCGAGAGCTTCGCCCCATCGAGCAAGGCCTCTGACAGCAACGCCTCCTCGAGGCGTGCCCCCTCCAGCCGAGCGCCCGAGAGCACCGCGCCCGCCAGATCGCTCCGGGAGAGATCCAACCCCCGCAGATCCATGCCCTGCAGGTTGGCGTTCGGCAGGGCCAGCCGCGCCAGCTCCACTCCCTCCAGCCGAGCCTGGCGCAGATCCGCGCCCTCCAGCCGGCAGCCCTCCATCACCACCCGGGTGAGCGTGGCGCCCTGGAAGTTCGCGCCCGTCAGCTCCGCGCCCGTCAGCTTGGCCTGCTGAAGCGAGGCATTCTCGAAGCGAGCCTTGCGCGCGCTCGCCCCGCTGAGATCCGCACGCTCCAGGTGGGCGCCACCCAGGTCCGCCTCATCCAGAAGAGCTCCGGAGAGATCCGCCCGATCCAGCACTGCCTCTCGCAGATCCGATCCGCGCAGGTCCGCGCCCGCCAGCTGGGCCCCCGCCAGTGAGGCCCGGGAGAGCTTCAGTCCCGCCATCCGCGCCCGAGCGAGCCGCGTGGGCAGGACGGCGGCCGCGGCCAGAGCGGTCTGCTTCAGGTGGGCCCCCTCCAGATCCGCCCCCTCGAAGACAGCCCCCTTCACGTTGCAGGCAGTGAGGCGGGCCTCGGCGAAGCAGGCCTTGGAGAAGCGTCCCCGCTCCAGGATGGCGCCATGGAGCACCGCGCCGCGAAAGTCCGCACCCTCGGCGTTTACCTCCACCAGCTGGGCCCCCGACAGGTCCGCGCCCGCGAGGAAGGCTCCCGTCAGGTCGCTCCGGGTGAGATCCGCGTCCGTCAAGAGAGCGCGCTCCAGGTGCGCACCCGCCAGGCACACCCTCCCCAGGCGCGCGCCGCAGAGATCCACGTCCGTGAAGCGGGCCCCAGAGGCGTCCACCCGTCGAGCGCCTTCCTCCGCCAGATCCACGGCGTTGAGCAGGCACCGGGAGAAGTCCGCCTCGCGCAGATCCACTCCCCGGAAGGCCACCTCCACGAGCTGGGCCTCGACGAAGCTCGCGCCGCGCAGGTTGACGTCCTCGAAGCGCACGCGCACGAGCGGGTGGGTGGCGAATGAGTAGCCGGCGAGGTTCACGCCCTGCACCAGGACCTCCCGCAGCCCGTCACCCTCACACGCCCGGGTGATCTCCTCTACCGTCTTCAGCACCCTCATGGGACGCGATCCGCCAGCTTGGTCCGGGTGAGGATGGCCAGCTCCAGCCGCGTGGAGCCCGTCTGGGCCTTCCAGAACTCGGCGCCGAAGAGGTTGGCTCCGCGGAGATCGGCGTGGGACAGGTCCGCGGCCTCGAACAGTCCCTCGAAGAGGTTGGCCTTGAGCATCGAGGTCCCCACCATGCGGGCCCCCGCGAACCGGCTGTTGGGCACGTTGCACCCATTGAAGCGAGCCTTCACCAGCGAGGCGCCACTGAAGTCCGATCTCTCCAGCTCGGAGAAGCTGAAGTCCGCCTCGTCCAGGAGCGCCCCACCCCAGCGGGACTTCGCCGCCTGGACGCGCTTGAAGGACGCCTGGGCCATGCGGGCCCCCGGCGAGGCTCGGAGCTGGGTGAGGTTGGCACCATCGAAGTTGGCGCGGGTGGCATCCGCCCCTGCCAGCTCCGTGTCCTGGAGGCTCGCGCCCTCCAGCCGGGCGTCCTCCAGCCGGGCCTCCGAGAGATCCGCCTCGTCCAAGCAGGCCTCCCTCAGATCCGCCTTGGACAGGCGTGCCTTGACGAGCTGCGCGCCCGCGCACTTTGCCTTCTGGAAGGAGGCTCCGGAGAAGTCCCCTCCGCTCAGCGTGGCGCCCTCGAGGTTCGCCTCCTCGAAGCGCGAGGAGGCTGCACGCACCTGGGTGAGATCGGCGCCCTCGAGGCTGGCGCCCTTCAGGCTCGCCTCGGTCAGATCGGCACCAGCGAGGACTGCCCCGCCCAGCTTCGCCTCGTCCAGCCTCGCCTTGCGCAGCGAGCACCCCTGGAGGATGGCCCCGCTCAGATCGACGCGGCGCAGATCCAACCCCGAGAGGTCCGCCCCGCTCCAGTCCTGGCCCGCCACACTCTCGTGGGCCTTCAGTCGCCGCATCAGCCGCTCCCGAGGCTCCGCCTCCACGACGAGGGGCATCGTGAGCTCGGTGGCTTCATCGGGAGCCTCGATCTCCGCGAGGAGCGCCTGGAGTTCCTTGCTCGGCTCGACACCGATCGCTGCGAAGGCCTTCCGCAGCTTCTCGGCGCTCTGGGCGGAGGGAGGCGCGGCCTTGGGCGGGGGCCTCGGTGGCGGCACGGCGATCAGCTTCTTCAGCTTCGCCTCGAGCGCGGCGGGATCCAGCGTGGCGGGCTCCGCGACCGGCGCGGCGGCAGCCACCTTGGGCGGCGGGGGCGAAGGCGGAGGGGCCTCGGGCTCGAAGTCCTCCTCCTCCTTCTGCCGCTCCGCGAGCTTCTGCTCGAAGCGAGCCTGGAGGGCCTCCTTGGAGAGCGGCGCCCCCAGTGGCTCGTGAGCGACGAAGAGGGAGTCCACCTCCTCCAGCGTCTCCGTCTTCACCTCCACCATGCCGCGCCAGAGCACGAAGGCGAGGCCCGCGTCCGCGTCCACCGTGATCGTGTCCAGTCGCAGGGGCACCTCGCGCAGCCCGGTGCCCTTCTCCTGAAGGAGGACGCGGGCCCGCAGCGCTGGCAGCCGCGTGCGCAGCACCGGGTGTTGCGCATGGAGGTTCTGGAGGACGATCTCCTCGTCCCCCTTCCAGAACCCCTCGATCCACTGATCCTCAGGAGCGGCGTTGAAGAAGCTGCCGTCGAAGTCCTCGGGGAAGTAGGGCCAGCGCGTGGCGAGCCACTTCTTGTCGTAGTTGCCGGCCCGCTTCAGCCGGCTCTTCCAGTCCGGGGGAATGGGGAAGGCACCGGCCGGCTTCGGGCGCGAGCGGGGCGAGGTGATGAGCTCGCGCGGATCCTCGATGTTGGGGACCGCGCTGCCCAGCGGGTTGGCGGGGATGGAGGGCCCACCGAAGCTGCGCTCGTAGCACAGCGGCATGGCGGTGAAGGGCTTGGGCGCGCTCAAGACTCCCAGGCTCGACCAGGCCCGATCTCCGAACACGGCCAGCGTCTTGGACACCGATCCGACTTTGAAGGACACCGCGGAGGTGCTCGCGGGCTTGCCGCCAGGCGGGTGGCACGTGCCTGCGAGGAAGCACTCGCCCCGCGTCTTCCAGACGGCCAGATCCGTGTCCAGGCGCATGCTCCGCTGCGGATCGTCCTCATAGAAGACAGGGCCAGAGACCGGGTGCTGCTCCTCGGCCAGCACGCTGGGGCCGTCCGCGGCCAGGCTGAAGGTGGCCTTGGCGACGACCGTCAACGAAGGGCGCGGCGGGCGTACCTGCCACACCAGGTACCCCACTTCCATGACGGTGTCCTTCACGATGTCCATGACTTCCTTCCCTGGAGGTATAGCCTAGATGGCCCCCCCACACCTGGAACCTGCCATGCGCCGCTTCGCTTCGCTGCCCGCACTCCTCGTTCTGGGCGTCCTCGCCTGTGAGCGGAAAGCATCGCCTTTGCAGGAGCCCGCTGGGAATACGGGAACACCCCAAGCCCGCCTGGAGCAGGCTCCGGCTCCCAGGGAGGAAGGACCGCTCGTGATCGGCTCGGTGGGGAGCCTCACGGGACCCGAGGCGTCCTTCGGAGCCCCGGTGCGCGACGGCATCCAGTTCGCCGTGGACGAGGTGAACGCTGCAGGGGGAGTGAAGGGCCGGCGCGTGGAGCTGCGCGCCTACGACACTCAGGGCCGCCTGGAGGAGTCCGTGAGCGCGGCGCAGCGGCTGGTCACCAAGGACCGGGTGCAGCTCATCCTGGGCGACGTCTCCTCCTCCAACTCGATGGCCGTCGCCGACATTGCGCAGGCGGCCCGTGTGCCCATGGTGACGCCCTCGTCCACCCACCCGGATGTGACTCGCAAGGGCGACTACATCTTCCGCACCTGCTTCATCGATCCGTTCCAGGGCCAGGTCATGGCGCGCTTTGCCCGCGAGCACCTGAAGCTGGAGCGCATCTCCATCCTCCAGGATGGAAAGAACGCGTACTCGCTCGGGCTGAGCGACGCCTTCTCCCAGGCCTTCACCAGGCTGGGGGGGACGATTGTCTCGGTCGAGAGCTACTCCAAGGGCGACACCGACTTCCGCGCCCCGCTGCTGGCGGTCAAGAAGAGGAAGCCGCAAGCGCTGTTCCTCCCAGGCTTCTACGGCGAGGTGGGCCCCATCGGCCGGCAGGCCCGCGAGGTAGGGCTGACGCTGCCGCTCCTGGGCGCCGATGGCTGGGATTCCGATCGCCTCTTCGAGCTGGCTGGGAACGCGCTGGAGGGCAGCTACTACTCCACGCACTACGCAGTGGACAACCCCTCGCCCGAGCTGCAGCGCTTCTCCACCGCGTACCAGGCGCGCCATGGCCGGGCGCCCGATACTGCCGCAGCCCTGGGCTACGACGCGGCCCGGGTGGCGCTGGCGGCGATGGAGCGGGCTGAGAGCCTGACGGGCCCGGCCATCCGCGACGCGCTCGCGCTGACGAAGGACTTCCCCAGCGTCTCGGGGAGCATCACTCTCGACGCAGCGCGCAATCCGGTGAAGCCCGCCGTGATCCTGAGAATCCGAGAGGGCCGGCGTGAGTTCACCACGACCGTGA